>NZ_JAPMAB010000009.1:0-244428 GCF_026420825.1 Phyllobacterium sp. 0TCS1.6A | reverse complement strand
TCAGGCTCATAACCTGAAGGTCACAGGTTCAAATCCTGTCCCCGCAACCAAACCAGACAAGCCAGCAGGCATCAAGCACAACAAAGCCCCGCACGGGGCTTTTGGCGTTTCTGGGCCTCGAAACCAGCTTCTCATCCCCAACTCCACGCACCGCCATCTCCACACGAGGAAGCAGGCACCATCCTCGTGCCAGCTTCACAGAGCAGATTTGCACAAACGCGATTGCCTGCTTCGTGGTTCGGCGGACAAGCTTGTCGAAGGGCGCAGCAACGTTTGTGCAATCCCTTGTTTGGCTGCATCAAGATAGTGCGTGCTTCGACAGGCTCAGCATGAGGGAGGTGGTTTGGTGGCGGTAAGGTTGGAAGCACGGCGATCATCGCGTCGGGCGCGTAAACAGGGTGCGGAACAGTTCTTCCGACCGTTGCAGACCTTCGTCGCTCAGAACGACAGATTTGGAGCTGTTTGCCGGATCGTCAATCAGACCCTTCCGATGCAGGCGGGCCAGCACGTCCCAGTCGAAACCTTTCCAGGCCCGACGCTCGTCATGCAGCGTGAGCCATAATAATGCGAGAACAACATCGTCGATCTTCTCGTCATCGATCTCCATGCCCGAAACATATCACAGGACCAGCCGAAAATGCAGCCCATCGCCGAGCCCGCATTTGCGTGGCGCGGTAAGTCTACGTTCCGTGGCCAAGGTCGTTCGGAACAGGAGGTGCCGCAGACTCAAGCGTTCGACCGTTCCAGGAGACCGACCACGCGTTCGAGAAAGCGCTCGCATTTTTCGATTTGGGAAATCTCGACATATTCGTCGGGCTTGTGCCCCTGCGCCATGTCGCCGGGTCCGCAGATCAGCACCGGGATTTCGAGGCCCTGTCGAACAGGCCGCCTTCGGTGCCGAACGCCACCTTGATCGTCGGCAGATTGGTGCCGAGAAGCGACGCCACGAGGCCTACCGTCGGGCTGTCCTCCGGCGTATCAAGGCCGGGATAGCTCGACAGCGTCTCGATCTTGATCGCCGCTCCGGCGAAACGATCGCGATGAGGGGAGGCGATCGCTTCCGCATCGTGGAGGAGGTTCGACAGGATGGCCGAGGGATCGTCGGCGGCGATATGGCGGATTTCGAACTCGATCTCGCAGGAGCGCGGCACGATGTTCAGCGCTTCGCCTCCACGCATGATGCCGGCATGGATCGTCGTGTAGGGGATGGCGTAGGCGGGGTCCCGTGCGCCGTCGGAAGCAAGCTGCTCTTGTCGGGCCTGCAGCCGCTGCAGGAAGGCGGCGCCGAGATGAAGGGCATTGAGCGCCTGCGGGGCGAGGGCGGAATGACCCTCCTGTCCCTGGCAGCAGGCCCTGAGCGCCGTCTTGCCCTTGTGACCCGTAGCGAGGCGCATTCCGGTCGGCTCGCCGATCAGGCAGAAGGCCGGGCGCAGCGGCTCCCGGGCAAGGCTTTCGATCATGCCCCTCACGCCGAGGCAACCCACTTCCTCGTCATAGGACAGTGCAAGGTGCAGCGGCTTCTGCAGGTCCCGTGCCGCCGCACTCAGCATTGCATGGATGGCAGCGGCGACAAAACCCTTCATGTCGACGGCGCCGCGGCCATACCAGCGCCCTTCGTCCTGCCGCAGGACGAAGGGGTCGAAGCTCCAGTCCTGGCCGGCAACCGGGACCACGTCGCTATGCCCGGACAGGACGATGCCGCCATCGATCTCGGGCCCTGCCGTCGCCCACAGATTGGCCCGGCTGCCATCGGCATGCGAAAACCGGCGCACTGCAATGCCGGCCGGCACGAGCAGGCTCTCGACATAGTCGAGAAGCTCCAGGTTCGATTGCCGGGAGATGGTCGGGAAGCCAACCAGCCGGGACAGGATTTCGGGTATTTGAGGGGCCATGGCGTGGATCCGGATTGTGGGCACTAAGCCCTGGGAGATATGACGATGCCCGGCAGGCCGCCGTCGTCGGCTGCTTCGTGGCAGTGGTCGATGAAGGCCTGGATGGTGCGCGACACATGCGCGACCCGGGGCATGGCAAGCCCCAGCTGAAGCGGCTGGACGTCGCTTTCGAGCGGAATGAATTTCAGGGGCCGGCCATCGAGGGATTCCGTCGAAATCGTGCGCAGGTTGGTGATGCCGAAACCATATCCCGAGGCAACAAGGCTTCTCTGCACGGCCACTTCGACAGTGCGCTCCGAGATGCGCGGGCGCCGCCCCAGATGGCGGAAATGCGACATGAAATATTCGGCGCTGTGGGGCAGGTCCAGCAGCACCATCGGATGATCCAGCAGATCCTCCGGCCGCAGCCGGTCGTGACGCGCCAGCGGATGGTCGGGATAGATCAGCACGAATGGCGGCAGCGCGTGCAGCGGCTTGAAGGTTATGTCGCTCGGCAGCGCCAGATCATAGGTGACGGCGACGTCTATCCGCCCTTGCCCCAGCGCCTCGAATATCTGCGCCTGATCGAGCTCCTGCTGCGAAAAATCGACGTTCTCGTACTTGTCTTCGAAGCTGCGCCGCAGTTGCGGGATGATGGTCTGGACGAAGGTTCGCATGCAGCCGACGCGCAACGATCCCCGGATCATGCCAGTGAAGACCGTCGCCAGCTCGTTCAGCCGGGCGGCCTCGTCCAGGACCACCCGTGCCTGTTCCATGAACCGCTCGCCTGTCGGCGTCAGCACCGAGCCCTGGGCATGGCGGCGGGTGAAAAGCTGCACCCCGAATCCCGATTCCAGCTGGGCGATAGCAGAGGACATCGACGGCGCGGAGACGTTCTTCCTTTCGGCGGCCGTGGCGATGCTGCCCGCTTCGCCGACGGCGATGAAATATTCGAGCTGTCGCAGCGTGAATCGAAGTGGCATCGTGCTTGCATCCTCTGGCTGTCGCCGGCGGCGGTCACTCGTCGCCCGGCACACCGTAGGACGGTGCGCTGCGCGGGTCGAGCGCGCGCGTCACATAGGCGTCCATCTGCGGCGCGAAGACCTTCCAGGCCTCGCTGAGAGCTTCGATCGGACAGCCATTGGTCCAGTCGATGCGCAGTTCGGCGATCGGCCAGCTTTGCCGGTCCACCATCAGCAGGCCAGCCGAATGCACGGGCCCCGCCTCGCCGCCGGCGGCCAGACCCGCGGCAAGCGCCGCCATCAATCGATCGCCCAGCCCGCCTCTGGTCCTGCCAAACGTGCTGACCATTGCCTCCGGAACGGCGGTATCGGCAAGCAGATTGCCCGCCGCAGCCACATCCACGTCCTGCGCCTCGCTCCACAGGCCGAGCACCTCGGAGCCGGAATAGATCGCGCTTTCGCCGCTGCGCCCGACGGCGAGAACCTGGCGCCAGGCCATATGCTCGCCCGTCCGCTCGAGGATCGCCAATGCCTCGCCGGGCGTGGCTCCGCGCTCCATGAGGTCCAGCGTTTTCGGACCGAGGCGCGGATCGGTGATGTTCTGCGTCGAAACGGCGCCGACTCCCGCCCGGGCGAAGGCGCAACGGGCCGCTACGGCGGGGGAGGAGGAGGAGATGGCGAGACCGAACATCCCCGTTTCGGGGCAGTGGCCAACGATGGAAAAGGTCATGTTCTATCCTCGATGCGGTTTGCTGCGGCGTTCATGCGAAGCCGATCAATCAGGAATGACGGCGGTCGCGTCGATTTCGACCAGCCATTCGGGACGGGCCAGCGCCACGACCACCAGGCCGGTGCAGACCGGGTGCACACCACGGATATAGTCGCCCATGGTGCGATAGACGGCTTCGCGGTGACGCACGTCGGTGAGATAGACCACGAGCTTGGTCACATGCTCCATCTTGCCGCCGCATTCCTCGACCAGCTGGCGAATGTTCTGCATCACCTTATGGGTCTGTTCGACAGGGTCGTGACTGTCGATGTTCTTCGCCGTGTCCAGGTCTTGCGGGCACTGGCCGCGCAGGAAGATGGTCGTTCCGCGGGCGACCACGGCCTGCGCCAGATCATTGTCGAGCTTCTGCTCGGGATAGGTGTCGCTAGTGTTGAACTTGCGGTGACGGAAATGGGCCATTTGGGCTGTTACCTTTGTTCGCACGGGTAAGGGGTTAACGGATGGTCGGCAGAGGATACGCGGATCATGGCTGCGTTTCCTCGGCTAGCTGCAGGACGATCTTGCCGAAATTCGTACCGCTCTCCAGCAGGCGATGCGCCTCGGCGGCCTGCGTGAGCGGCAGAATAGCGGAAATGACCGGACGGATACCGGCGGCGCCGATATGCGGCAGCAGATGGCGGACGATGCTCCGGGCGATGTCGGCCTTTTCCGCATCCGGCTTTGGCCGCAGCGTCGAGGAGGTCAGCCACAGCCCCTTGCGCATCAGCAATCCGAGATCGATGCTGGCCGTCGCACCGGTCATGAACGACAGGCCGACATGACGGCCGCCCGGCGCCATCAGCGCCAGGTGCCGGTTGACTGCCTCGCCGCCGAGAATGTCGAGAACGACATCGACGCCGCGACCCTCGGTCAGCTCGAGTATGCGTTCGTCCTGGCCGGGTTCGCGGTAATCGACTGCAGAAACGCCCATGGCGGCCAGCCTTGCGCATTTCTCGGCCCCGCCGGCAGTCGCGATCACGCTTGCGCCGACGGCTTTTGCCAGCTGCAGCGCCAGCGTGCCGATGCCTGACGCGCCGCCCTCGATCAGAAGTGTTTCGCCGGAGCGGAGCGCACCCCGGTCGAAGAGATTGTGCCAGATGGTGAACAGCCCTTCCGGCAAGGCGGCGGCCTCGACCAGCGAAAGTCCCGCCGGAATCGGCAGGCAATGGTCGGCGCGGGCACAGACATGTGTCGCATAACCGCCGGCCTTGACCAGAGCCATGACCTCGGTGCCGATCAAGGCGGCGTCGACCGGATCGCCACAGGCCACGATGCGTCCCGCGACCTCCAGCCCGAAAATGTCGGACGTGCCGGCCGGTGCGGGCAGGGCGCCGGATCGCTGCATTATGTCGGGTCGATTGATACCCGCCGCGGCGACGGCGATCAGCACCTCACCGATGGCCGGGCGCGGCACGTCGCGCTGCACGCGGGTCAGGACCTCAGCTCCGCCGGGGGCTTCGGCGATTACGGCGGTCATGGTTCGAGGGATGGCGGCGGCCTCGGCGGTCATGGACTATTCCCTTTCATAGGCAGCGTAGTTTCGCTGTACCACGATGTGGGTGGCTATGTATTTCGCGTCGTACCAGCAGCCGTAGATGAAGGATGACGCACGGTTCGTCAGTTCGGGAAGGCCAAGGAAATAGATGCCCCTTTCGGAGGAGATCCCGCGCTTGTGGAAGGGCGTGCCATCCTCATGGAAGGCATCGACATCCAGCCAGCTGAAATCGAACTTGAAGCCGGTCGCCCAGATGATCGTCGTGATCCCGGCCCTGGCGAGGTCGAGCTCGAGAATCGGGTTGGCGATGCAATCGGGGTTCGGCGCGATTTCCCAGGCTTCCGGCTCGGCCGGCAGGTCGATGCCGTTGCGCTCGACATAGGCGTCGGCCTCGCGCAGGACTTCGAGATAGGCGCGGTCACCCTCGGCGATGTTATCCGCGAGGTCGTTGTTGATGTTCAGTATTCCATCGCGGTAGCCACTGGTCATGCCAAGAACCGTGACGCCTCTTTCGGCCAGAAGGCGGAAATCGACCGTCTTGCCACCATCATAACCGCTGACGGCGAAAGCCACGTGCTTCTTCTTGGCAATCGTCTTGATCTCGTCCCACTTGCCGAGGACGCCGAGCCACCAAACATAATCGCGCGCGCGGTAGGAGCGGGGCGGGCGGTAGTGCTCGCCGATGGACAGGTAGACCCTGCGGCCGGCGCGCTGCAGCTCCTCGGCGATCTGCGAACCGGAGGCTCCGCCACCGACGACGAGGACTGCACCTTCGGGTAGTTGCCCCGGGTTCTTGTAGGCGGAGGAATGGAGCTGCTCGATCCCGGCGTCGGCCGGAACGATATTGGGATATTGCGGCACCTGGAACGGACCGGTGGCAGCCACCACCCGCTGCGCTTCGATCAGGCCCTCGGACGTGGTGACGAGGAAGCCCGGGCGTCCCTCGTTGCGCTGGACGCGCTTGACCTCGACGCCGGTGCGAATCGGGGCGTCGATCATGTTGGCGTAGTCTTCGAAGTAGCGCGCCATCCTGTCCTTGGGCGGAAAGGTGTCGGGCGAGACGTCATCAAATTCGAGGTTCGGAAAACGGTCGTGCCAGGCCGGCCCATTGGCTACGAGAGAGTCCCAGCGGCCCGTCCGCCATTGCTCCGCCACCCGGTTCCGCTCGAGAACGATGTGTGGGACGCCGCAGTCCTTCAAATGTTCGCTCATGGCTATCCCGGACTGTCCGGCGCCGACGACGAGCGTATCTATTTTTTCGATTGTCATCTTCAATTCCTAGATTGGGGCAATGCGACCAGACAGGCGCCCCTTGCTTGAGGCGGGCGGGACTGGCTGATCGAAGACGTCTGTCGCAGAGGATTGCGTGCGACGGGCTGCGGTGAAAAGAAGTATCTTCCTTGGTAGAAGCTCGGGAAATCCTTGGTGGCTCAAGCCGGATGGTCTGGAGGGTGGCGCGCCATGTCTCTTCCCTATTTCAAGAGGGCCGGAAGCGCCGTCGACAGCACGGGGAACAGCGTCAACAGGATCAGGAACAGGAACAGCGCGACGAGAAACGGCATGTTCGCCTTCGTCACCCGCATGACGTCCTCATTGCCGATCTTCGCCGCCACGAGAAGCGCTATCGCCACCGGCGGCGTCACCTGGCCGATGACGACCGTCGTCACCATCAGCACGCCGAAATGGATGAGATCGACATCCATCGCCATCAGCGACGGCAATAGCACGGGCATTATCATCGGGATCAGCGGATCGAGCACCATGCCCGCGATCAACGCGATCGCGAGAAGTGCGAAGATCTTGAGCGTCGTATTCTCGAACGGGAAGACCGTTTCCAGCCCGTGCGCAAGCGCCGCGGGAACGCCGGCCTGCGAGAGCGCCCAGCCGAGCGCCGTCGAAAAGCCGACGACCATCAGCACTTCGCCGGTGAGGATGCAGGAATCGACGAGGGCACGGCGCAAGTTGGAGAATGTCAGCGTGCGATAGACGACTGCCGCCAGCACCACTGCGTAGGCGACCGCGAAGGCACCTGCCTCGGTGGCAGTGAAAATGCCGAACATCAGGCCGAAGAGGATGAGACCCGGCATGCCGAGCGGCAGGATCGCATGCTTGCCCGTGCGAAGCACCTCTTTCCACTGGAACGTTCCCACGGGCTTCCAGCCATTGCGCCTCGCAAGAATGGAAATGGTGATCATCATCGCCAGCGCCATCAGGAGGCCCGGAATGACGCCGGCCAGGAAAAGTGCGCCGAGCGAGGTGCCGGTGACGGCGGAATAGAGGATCATCGGCGAGCTTGGCGGAATGAGAACGCCGATGCCCGAAGAGGTTGCGGTAACGGCCGCTGCAAACGGACCCGGATAGCCATGGGCCTTGAGCTTCGGGATGGTCACCGAGCCGCTGCCGGCGAGATCGGCGACCGAAGTGCCGATCATGCCGCCGAACATGACGCTGGCGACGACATCGACATGGGCGAGGCCGCCGCGAAGCCAGCCCACCAGGGCGACGCCGAAATCGAAGAGCTTGTCGGCGATCCCCGTGGCGTTCATGATGCCGCCGGCAAGGATGAACAGGGGAAGCGTGATGAGAATGTAGTCGCCGACGCCGCCGAGCGTCTGCTGCGGCAGCGCCAGTTCCCATCCGCCGCTGATCGCGAGGAAAAACAGCACCGAGGCCGCGAGCGATATGACGATCGGCAGCCCGATCAGCACGAGGGCGCAGAGGATGAAGAGCGTGACGGCGGCAAGACCCAGCATCAGTCTTTCCTCCCCTCGATGATGTTGAAGGCAAAGGCGATGCCGAGCCCGGCGCAGGTGGCGAGAATGCCCGAGATGGCGACGGCCTTCGATATGCCGAGGATCGGCGTCCGGTCGGAACCGAAAATGCCGAGATAACGCCAGGCGAGCACGCCGACGATTGCCACGACCGCGATGGAAAATACCGACTGGAAGATCGCAAGCGCGTATCTGGAAGACCCGGTCAGGCGTTGCGTCCAGATCGCGCAGCTGATGAGTTCGTTCTTGAGCGCGGCGATGGTGATGCCAAGTGCGCCAAGCCACATCAGCAGCGCGGTCACGACTTCCTCGGTCCAGGGCAGGGGCTTTGAGAAGAGATAACGTCCGAGCGAGTTGGCAAGCACCAGGCTGACAAGGACGACGAGCAGCATGATGGCGGCGGTCTCGACCAGCCACTGGAACGCGCTGCGGAGCTTCGAGCGACGCGTCACCTCTTGGCTCAGGATTTCGCTGGGGGTCGGTGCGACAGCCTGCGTCATCGTTCACCCCCGTCGCGAGTGTTGCCGCGGGTGCTGCCGTCGAAAAGGCGGCCGTAGCCGGGGCGGGCGCCTGCAACGCCGGCGAGCTCCAGGCAGTGCCAGAACGATGCCTGGTTCGCCGATATCACCGGCTTGCCGAGGCGATCTTCCAGCGCTTCGATGGCGCCCACGGTGCGGAAATTGGTGCAGGAGACGAATATCGCACTGGCATCGGGATGATCGACGGACAGGACATGGTCATAGACCTCTTCAAGCGAGACCTCCGCCAGCGCATGGTCGTCCGATATGCCGAGATGGCCGCTCTTGACGACGGCGTGGCCATTCTCCTCGAGGAAGCGGATGGCCCGCTCGTGGATTTCCGGCAGATAGGGCGTGGCAAGCGCCACCTTGCCGGCGTTTACCTTCTTCAAGGCAGCGAGGGTCGCCGTCGATGCCGTCGTCACCTTGGGGCCCGGCACCCATTGCCTGATCTTGTCGATCAGGGCCCGGTCATAGGCCGTGCCGTGCAGGAACGAAGCGCTGGTGCCGCCGAACAGCAGGACGTCGATGGGCGCGGCTCCGGCCATGCGAGCCGCGGTTTCGAGTTCGGGCGCACCCATCATCTCCTCGATGCCCTGAACCGTCACTTTCGGCAGCTTGATGCGGGCCGTATGGGTCGAGACGCCTTCTGCCGACATCGCCCACATCTCTTCCTCCATCACCACGCTGGAGGCGATGTAGATGAGGCCGATGCGTGCCAGATTGCCCGAGCCGTCATAGCGAAAACGCGGGTAGGCTCCGGCTTTTGCCGGAACCCCGGATGTTGCGACGTTCAACGGAGTGTCTCCTCGACCTTGGCCATGAATTCAGGGGTGACGACTTCCGCGATCTTGCTGCGAACCGGCGCGGCGGCAGACTGGAAGGCGGCGATATCCGGCCTGGTGATGGTCACGCCGGCTTTTTCGAACTCTGCGACAAGGGTAGCGTCGCTCTCATCCGACAGGACACGGGTCTTCTCGACGCCGACCTTGGCGGCCGCCTTGACCTTGGCCTTGAGATCGTCCGAAAGCGCAGCGAAGGCCGCGCCGTTCATGACCAGCGTGATCGGCGTATAAATGTGATTGGTCAGGGAAATATGCGGCTGGGTCTCGAACAGCGAGAATTCCTTGATGACCGAAAGCGGGTTCTCCTGCCCGTCGATGACGCCCTGCTTCAGGCCCATATAGACGTCGCCGAGGGCGAGCGTCGTTGGTGACGCGCCGAGCGTCTCGAAGGCCATGATGCGTGTCGGGCTGTTCGGGGTGCGGATCTTCAGGCCGCCGAGATCCGCCGGTGTATTGATCGCACGCTTGGAATTGCTGACGACGCGCACGCCCAGCTCGCCGAAGGCCAGAACTTCGAGATTGGCCTTTTCCTTCAGCGAGGCGGCCATGATCTGCCCGAGCTCGCCGTCGAGCATTGCACGCGCCTGTTCCTTGCCGGAAAACAGGAAGGGCGTATCGAAGATCGAGAACTTCGCGTCGAGTGCCGCAACGCCATCCGAGCCGAGCGGAATGACTTCCACCGCACCGGCACGGATAAGCTCCGCCAGCGCATTCTCATCCCCGAGCGAGCCGCCATCGGCGAATTCGATGGCGAAGGCGTCGCCGGTCGTGTTCTTGAGTTCGTCCCGGAATGCCGCCAGCATCACATTGGTCGGATCGCCGCTGGTGGTCTCCACCGCCAGCCGCATTTTCGTCTGGGCTGCCGCCAGGTCCGCCGAAAGGACGCTGGCTGCGAGGCCGAAAGCAAAACCTATCTTCTTTATCATGGACATTATGATCACCCTCTTTTCTTGTTATGATCGAATATTCTTGATGAAGTTACAAAATATTCAAGAGGCGAAGCGGCTATATAGTAGGCATTTCGTTGCTTTAATCTGATTATTTTCTGTTCAGATGCCGAATAAGTGGAGCCTATATTGCACGTCAATTCATCACATAGTTCATGTTTATCTCGATTTGGAACTTGAATAGCTTGTAACTGTTCGGTGTAGAGCTCCACTCTATTTAACTATACGTATAAGCCGTCCTGTTTCGGAAAGGCGACGAGATCCGCCGAGACCGGCCGGACGCGGACGACATCGCCGGTTTGCCATTTCGAAGGCGCGAGGGCGGCGGACGACCTGAGCAAGACGGGTTGCGCTGCGTGCTCGCCGAGATCGATGTACAGGTCGACGTGACCGCCCTGGAAGACCTGGGTCCTGACCGTGCCGGCGAGGCTCGGGGCGGCCGGACCCCCATCGCCGTCGACCGGCACAAGGTGTTCGGGCCGGACGAACAGATCGACATCCGCCCCGGCGGCGAGCCCGGCCAGCGGGGCCGCCGGTACCTCCACCGACAGCGATCCGACCGTGACCTGCGCCACGGCGTCGGTCACCGCCGACAGTTTCCCCTTGAGGACGTTGGCGTCGCCGATGAAGGAGGCGACGAAGCGGTCCTGCGGCCGGCGATAGATGTCCTGCGGCGCGGCGATCTGGCGGATGCGCCCCGCCGACATGACGGCGATCCGGTCCGACATCGAGAGCGCTTCACCTTGATCATGCGTCACGAAGATGGTGGTGACGCCGAGGCGCTGCTGGATTTCCTTCAGCTCGATCTGCATGGAGGCGCGCAGGTTCTTGTCGAGCGCCGAAAAGGGCTCGTCGAGCAGCAGCACTTTTGGACGGATCACCAGCGCCCGCGCAAGCGCCACCCGTTGCTGCTGGCCGCCCGAAAGCTGCCGCGGCTTGCGGTCGCCGAAACCGTCGAGCTTGACGAGCGCGAGTGCTTCGTCGACGCGCTTTTTGATTTCGTCGGCGCCGACGCCGCGCGTCTTCAGGCCGTAGGCGATGTTGTTGGCCACCGTCATATGCGGAAACAGCGCGTAATTCTGGAAAACGATGCCGATTTCGCGCTTGTGCGCCGGCGTCTCGGTGACGAGGATGCCGTCGATGAAGATCTCGCCGCCATCGGCATCGAGAAATCCGGCAATCAGGTTGAGAAGCGTGGTCTTGCCGCAGCCGGAGGGGCCGAGCAGGGTCATGAACTCGCCGGGGACGATTTTCAGCCATGCCTCGTGCAGCGCGATCGCTTCGCCGAACCGCTTGGTGACGCCGTCGAGCTGGACCACGGGCTTTTCCGCCGGGAGTGATGTGGGGGTGGCAATATCAGTGCGCGTCAACATTGAGAATTTTTCCAAGACCGAAGAAGAGATTGGCGAGGGTCAGCAGCAGGGCCGTGACGACGATGTAGATCACCGACAGAGCGGCAAGGGTCGGGTCGGCATATTCGCGGACGTAATTGTACATTGCGACCGGCAGGGTCTGGGTCGCCTGGTTGGAGACGAAAAGCGTGGCGGTGAACTCGTTGAAGGACAGGATCGCGGCAAACAGCCAGCCGCTGACCAGCCCCGGCACCAGCAGAGGCAAGGTGACCGTGAACAGGACGCGGCGCGGCGAGGCGCCGAGGCTGCTGGCAGCGAGTTCCAGCCGCCCGTCGAGGTTTTGCAGCGAGATGAAGACGCTGCGCAGCACGAAGGGCAGAACAAGGATGACATGCGCCAGCACCACCAGCGGAAAGCCGCGGCCGACCGTCAACTGGGCCGACAGGATCAGCAGGCCGAGCCCGATGGTGAAATGCGGAATGACCAGCGGCGACAGCAGCACCGCCTCGAGCGTCGATTTGAGCGAGAACGCGTAGCGATGGAGCGCAAGCGCGAAGCCGCTGCCGACGATCAGCGCGATCGTCGAGGCCCATGCGGTGACGATCAACCCGTTCCAGAACCCCTTCTGGAAATCGCCATAGCTGAGCGCGCGGGCAAACCAGCGCCAGGAATAGGATTGCGGCGGAAACGCCAGAATGGCCTTGTCGTTGAAGGCGGTGATGGTGACGACGATCGCCGGCAGCATGACAAAGCCGAGAATGATCGCCACCAGCAATATACCCGCCAGCGCGAGCGGAGATTTGCGCATCGAAAACGGCATCTCACTGTTCTCCCAGGCGTTCGACCGGGCGCATTGCCCGTTTCATCAGGGCGATGACCGCAAAGGTCATCACGAGACCGGCCAGCGACAGGCTCGCGGCAAATGGAAAATTGAAGGAGGCGAAGCCCAGTTGGTAGACGAGGGTCGATACGGTGTTGACCTTGCCGCCGCCGATCAATTGCGGGGTTGCGAACGCACTGAAGGTCCAGGCGAAAGCAGTCGAGAAACCGGCGACGATACCGGGCATGGACAGCGGCAGCGTCACCGTCAGGAAGCAGCGCATCGGACCGGCGCCGAGGCTTTCGGCCGCCTTCTCGTAATTCCTGTCGATATGGGAAAGCCCCGCCGCCAGCATGATGACCATGATCGGCATCGTCACATGCACGAGCGCGGCGACGACGCCCGGCGTGGTGAACATCATCTGCAGCGGACGGTCGATAATGCCGAGCGATTTCAGGACGCTGTTGATGAAGCCATTATTGCCGAGCACGATCATCCAGGAATAGGTGCGCACGACCTCGCCGAGGAAAAGCGGCGTCACCGACGCGATCAGGATGAAGGATTTCAGCGCCTTGCTCCGGACGCGCACCAGCGCATAGGCGACCGGATAGGCGAGGAACAGGGTGAAGGTCGCCGTCAGCAGGCAAAGCAGAATGGTTCCCCAGAAGGCCCAGGCGTAAAGGGGGCGCAGGAGCGCGGTGAAATTTTCGAGCGTCAGCCCGCCTACGTCGAGCGAGCCCGGCACATAGGCCCGCACGCTGTATTGCAGGATGGCTGCCATGGCGGCCGCCAGCCCGAGCGCCACAAGGGCGGCGGGCGAAACGAACCAGCCGATGAATGGCCGTTGCTTCATGTGATATCCTTCGCGCGATACCGCCCGCGCCGTTTCGACGGGCGGGCGATGCCGGGCGCCTCATGCTTCGTTACTGGCCGATCATGTTTTCCGCGAACCACTTGCGCCATTCGGCGGTCTTTTCCGCGCGCAGCTTGTGGTCGATGATCAGCGTCTGGCTTGCCCATTGGTCGGCGGTGGTGAAGATGCCGGGGAGGGCGGCGGTCTCGGGGCTCAGGGTGGCATTGTCGATGACCGGGCTGCCCTTCTTGAGCTCGGCGATCTTGGCCTGCACCGCCGGATCGAGCGCGATGTTCAAGAACTTGTAGGCGAGCTCGCTTTTGGTGGTCCCCTTCATGATGGCCATCGTATCCACACCGAGCACGCCGCCTTCCTTGGGGATGACGATCTCCACCGGCACGCCCTGGTCGCGCATGTAATAGGCGTTCATCGACAGGATAACCTGCACCGGCGTCTCGCCGGTGGCGAAAAGCTGCTGGCTATTGGCGTCATTGGTGTAGAAGGCCTTGTAGTTCGGCTTCAGCGCCTTGAGCTTTTCCTGGCCCTTTTCCCATCCGGCCGCATCGCTGCCTTCGAGTTTCGCGGCAACTGCGATCACATGGCTCGGATCGAAATCAGGCGAGGCGATCATGCCCTTGAGGGCAGGGTTCCACAGACCCTCCCAGCTGTCGAACTTTACGCCCTCGGGCAATTGGTCCGGCAGATAGCCGATCGTGTAGACATAGGCCCAGGCGCCGATATGGTAGGGGCTGATCTTGGCCTGTTCCACCAGATGCGACGCATTCGGCACCTTGGAGAGATCGAGCGTCTCGTACAGGCCGTCATTGGCATAGAGCCAGCCGACATGGGCGGTGGTGAAGGTGATGTCGCTTTCCGGCGTGCCGCCTGCAAGCTTGGCCTGATTGAGCCGGTCCATCGTGCCGCCGGTGACATATTCGACCGGGACGCCGGTTTCCTCGGTGAACTTCTGGCCGATCGCCTCGTCGATCAGGTCGCGGAAGCTGCCGCCCCAGGTGCTGACGACCAGCTTTTCCTGGGCATGGCCGTCGCCGGCCTGTGAAAAAAATGTCAGGGCCGAAATCAATCCGGCCATCAATATGGATGTGCGATACATGCTGTTCCCCTGTTTTTCTTTGGTGAAAGTTGAGTTTCCGGGCATATTCTTCGCACTTCGCCGCTTCTCCCGTCGGCGATGCGCAGTTCCTCCTTTTTCCTCCCGCGACTGGAATCGCCACAACAAGGCTGGCGGCGTAGAAGGCTGCAATGCCGGCAGGCCATGCCTGCATCGGTGCGTCTGTTGCGACGCCCAGCCTCCAGGCCGACATAAACGCCCATTTTGTAACCAATTCCAAGTGCACTCGTTATTTTGCTTCAAAAATAAGCTGGACGGATGATGGTGCACCTCTTAGCATCCGGAAAATATTATTATCTTCTGGTTTGAATAGGCTTTGACTATGAACTTGTCACTTCGTGTCCTGCGCTATGTGGTGGAAACCGCTGATTGCGGCAGCGTCACCGAGGCGGCCCGGAGGCTGAACGTGTCGCAGCCGTCCATATCCACGGCGCTTGCACAGGTGGAAGCCCAGCTTGGCATCCAGATATTCGTCCGCCATCACGCCCGCGGTGTCACCCTGTCGGCGGCCGGGCAGCGATATGTCAATGACGCGCGGCTGCTGCTCAACCACGCCCGCGACTTCGCCAACAGCGCACAGGCGCTCGGCGATGCGTTGCGCGGCGAAATCGTCGTCGGCAGTTTCCCGACGCTGGCGATCCGGTTCATGCCGGCGCTGCTGTCCGGCTTTGCGCAGCGCTATCCCGGAATTTCGGTGAAGCTCGAGGAGGGCGACCAGCAGGAGATGATCGGCCATCTCATCTCGGGGCGCACGGAACTGGCGCTGTCCTATCATTTTGCCGTGCCGGACGAGATTATCGGCGAAAAATTGGCCGATCTGCCGCCTTATGCGCTGGTCTCCGCCAACCATCCGCTTGCCGGCCGCGACGAAATCAGTCTTGCGGAGCTGGCGGGCGACCCGTTCATCCTGCTCGACCTGCCGCATTCGCGCGATTATTTCTTTTCGCTGTTCGCCGCCTGCGGGCTGGAGCCGCAGGTTGCGTTCAGGACGCGTTCTTCCGAGCTTATCCGCGGTCTTGTCGGCCATGGGCAGGGCTATTCGCTGCACAACGTGCTGCCCTGCACGACGATCGGCTATGACGGCAGCAGGATCGCTCTCCTGCCGATCTCCGAACGGCTTCCGCCCGCCACGGTCACCTTTCTGCGCCTGACGCGCCATGGGTCGCGTCCGGCGGTTCAGGCGTTCGCGGACTACCTGCGCGAGGCCTTTTCCAAGGGCGGCATGTTCGGCCTGGTTCAATAGCCGCGTTGCGGATCTATCCGGCTCAGAACGGGCTCCCGGCGTGCGATCCTGCGGACATTCTCGCCGATCTGCCTGGCGGCGGACGAGGGCAGGGCTATCGATGCCAGATGCGGCGTGATCAGGACGTTCTCCATCGCCCAGAGCGGACTGTCTTCCGCAAGCGGTTCCTTGGCGAAGACGTCCAGCGTCGCACCGCCGAGCCAGCCGGATGCCAGCGCCTCGATCAGCGCCGGTTCGTCCACGACGCTGCCGCGCGACACGTTGATGAAGAACGCTCCTTGCTTCATCGAACGGAACATGGCTGCATCGAGGAGATTGTCGGTATCCGGGGTCTTCGGTAGCATGCAGACGACGATGTCGGATCGGGACAGCACGGAGACGAGCGCATCGGCGCCGCTGGAGCAGGAAACGCCTTCGACGTCCTTGCGGGTTCGCGACCAGCCGAGCACGCGATAGCCGTGACGGCTGCATTCCCGGGCGGCCTCGAGCCCGAGTTCCCCAAGCCCCAGCACGCCGACGGTGATGCTGTCCGGATCTTTCGGATGAATGTAATGCCAGCGCCGGTCGCGCTGCGCCTTCTCGAATTGCGGAATGTTGCGGGCGTAGCGGGTGACGGCAAACAGCACGAAGCCCGCCATCATCCGTGCCATGCGCGGATCGGAAAGACGGGTGATGGGAACGTCCGGCAGGTCGTCGCGGCCGACAAGGGCATCGACGCCCGCGCCCAGGTTGACGACGAGTTCGAGCTTGGGAAAATCCTGGAAAAAGCCCTGCGGCGGCTTCCAGACGAGCGCGGAACGCACGCTGTCCGCGTCGGTGATATCCTCGCTGCGGCAAAGCTCGATCCCTTCCGGTTCGAGCGCTGTCCGCCAGGCGTCGAAATCGTCGAGGGCACTATAGAACACCATGCAGGACCGCGTCATTTCGCGCTGCCTTCGCGGATGAGCGTCGCAACGGCCGTAAGCGCAAGTTCGTAGCCAAGCGGCCCCAGGCCGGCGATGACGCCGGTGGCCGCCTTTGACACATAGGAATGATGCCGGAAGGGTTCCCGCTTCCATATATTGCTCATATGGACTTCGATGATCGGGCCGTCATAGGCCAGCAGGGCATCGAGGATCGGGATGGAAGAGTAGGTCAGCCCGGCGGCGTTGATGACCACGCCCTGCGCCGCCTGCCTGGCCTCCTGAATCCAGTCGACGATCTGCCCCTCATGGTTGGACTGGCGAAATTCGAGCTGCAGGCCGAGGGTGGCCGCATGGGCGTGGCACCGTTCGCCGATCGACTGAAAACTCTCGTTTCCGTAGGTCCCCGATTTATCGAGGCCATAAAGGTTGGCATTCGGACCGTTGAGGAAGAAAACTGTGTGTGGGGAAGTCATGCGCTGCTCCTTGATATGAAGCAAACATAGCCAAACCTGCGAAGCGATCTAATAGTATAAATCTATTCATTGGAGCGGACTAGCATATGAACGGCCGCCCGCTTGCCTCGATCATGCCGAGCTTGAAACCTCACGGAACCACCACCCTGCAATCAATCCAATTTCCCTCAGCATGAGGGGTTTTGTTTGATTGCAAAAAGGTTGGGAGCTTGGGTTTGAAGCCTCGCAGAACTAGAACCCTGCAAAACTCTATTTCCCCTCATCCTGAGCTTGTCGAAGGGCGCAACAACGGTGATGCAGTCCCCTTACAGCGCTGCATCGAAATAGTGCGTGCTTCGTGGTTCGGCAGGCTCACCAGGCTCAGCATGAGGGAGGTGGGGGCTCAGCATGAGTGAGGTGGGGTGCAATCCCTTGTGCAGATGCTGGATGCGGAAAACCCTCACCACGCCCGCAAAATCGCGTCTGGTCATTGAAATTGGGGGAGACGGGCGGTCTTCAGCGCGTCAGTAGGTATCAGGGTCGAGGTCCGAAGACCGCCCATGGCGTCTTTGCCCTGCTATCATTGCGTTTGTCAGACGCAACAACCCGGAAAACGAAGCGCCACCTCCGTTTCCTTCTGCAGTTTGCTGAATAATCGGGTTTGTCACTTCCGACCGTCCGGCAACGCCACCCTTTCCCAGCAATCGAAACAGCACCGGAAGCTGCTCCCCCACTGGAAAGGACCTGCACAGAATAACCCGGTTTCAAAGTGGTGGGATAAGTATCGATTTATCCCACCAGGAGGGGCGTGTGTTGCATAAATAAAGTGCGTCCTTCGACAGGCTCAGGATGAGGGAGGTTGATTTGATTGCAGAAAAGCAGGGAGCCATGATCTGAAACCTCGCAGATCTATCCCCCTGCCAAACACCCAATTCCCTCATCCTGAACCCTCATGCTGAGCCTGTCGAACCACGAAGCACGCAACAACGTTGCTGCAATCGCTTTTAAAGCTCCCTAATGAACCTCCTTGAAGGGGTAATGGTCGCGGATGTGATTGTTGAAGAACGAGCCCTTTGACGTTGCCCGCCGGAAGGCGGCATAGACGTCCGACGGCACGCCCTTGTAATCATAGCGTTTGCCGCTCGGCACGAACCACACCGACAATATCCTGTTCTGGTCGTCATAGGCGGTGTTTCTTATGACGCTGGAAGGCATCGCGCTCCCTCCTGATGCTGAATGCCGGTGAAACGCGACGACCGCATTTGAGTTCCGCCCAGTGCCAGACAAGCTTGCATCCATGGCTTGAACAACCGTATTCAGGGGCCTTGCAAGCATAGTAGAATGGGAATCGATATTCATGACTGAGATACGGGTTGATGCAGCCGAACTGTCATTGCGGATCGCCGACAGGCTGAGAAGCGCCGGTGCGTCGGAAGAAAGCGTGGAGGCCACGACGAAGGCGCTGATGCACGCTTCGCTGCTGGGCGTCGACAGTCACGGCGCGCGCCTGGTCGTGCATTATAGCCGCGTGTTGAAGGGCGGCAGGGTCAATCCCACGCCGGAAGTCACGACGCGGCGTACGGGGGCGGCAACTGCCGTGGTCGACGGCGACGATGCGCTCGGCCATCTCACATCCTACAGGGCTGCGGCGCTCGCGGTCGAGATTGCCCGTGAAAGCGGCATCGGCGCGGTGGGCGCGGTGCGTTCGTCGCACCTTGGTGCCGCCGGCGCCTATGCCCGCGCAATAGCCGAGGCCGGAATGATCGGATTTGCCACTACCAACACCGATTCCGTCGTCACCCTGTTCGATGGCGCGAAGCCGTTCCACGGCACCAACCCGCTTGCCTTTGCGGCGCCTGTTCCCGGCGAAAAGCCCTGGCTGCTGGATATGGCGACATCGTCGATCCCGCTCAATCGGGTGTTGCTCTACCGCTCGCTCGGCAAGGAACTGCCGGCTGGCGTGGCGGCGGACGACAAGGGCGAGCCGACGCTCGACGCCGGCGCGGCTGCCATGCTCCTGCCACTCGGCGGCGTCGGCTATGGCTTCAAGGGAGCCGGCCTGGCAGGTGTTGCAACACTGCTTTCCTCAATTCTGATGGGCACGACGCTGGACCCGGATTTCATCCCGATGGTCGGCGGCACGGACATCTCGACGCCGCGCAACATGGGACATTTCTTCCTCGCGATCGATCCGTCGCGTTTTGCCGGCGCGGAGATCTTCGCGGCGGGCATGCGTGCCTATCTCGATCAGCTGCGCGCGGTTCCAAGCGTCGAAGGCGGAAAGGTCATGGCGCCCGGCGACCGGGAATGGCGCGTGGAAGAAGAACGGCTGCGCGACGGCATACCGCTCGATCCGGATACGGCGGAATTCCTCGGCTTCTCAAACTAGCAAGCGCCGGTTGCACACGTCGATCTGCAACACAATCTCATAATGTTGCAGATCGAATAGAGCACGCTGTTGCGTCATCGAAGCGGTGCAAACGAACGGTTCATCGCCACGCGGTCCTCGTGAGTCGCGTCCGGCCCTAGCGTTGCCATCTTGCTTTTGAACACCGGCCATCTCGTGGGTGCCTCACCCTCAACTGCAGCGTCGAGCGCCTTGCGCATGGTGGGGGCGTCGAAGTCGCAGCAATATCCGGGTGTCAGCGGCTGCTGCCTCCAGGATTCGGCGAGTGATCCGCCGTCGACCGGATCGAACCCAACCTCGTTCGTTATTGCCATGGCGATCTTCTTCGCGTCGTCGTCGTCTCCCGCGACCGCCACGGCCAGACGACCGGGTGTACCCTCGGGCTGGCCCAGTTCCGCCAGGGAATACGCAAGGATGTTGTTGAAGGCCTTGATGATGGGGCGACCGATCTGTCTGGAGACCCAGACGCTTTCCACCTCGCCTGCGTCGAGGTCGGCGATCTGCGGGTCACGCAGGCCCGGATAGTAGTTGCTGGTATCGATGACCGGGACGTTGACAGGTAGGTCCTTGAAGAGGTCCCTGGGCAGGTTTTCGATGGCGAGAAGCGGAATTGAAAGGATGACCGCGTCCGCGCCGGAGATCGCGCCCTTCGTGTCCGTCGCAGTGGCTCCGATCTCGTCGGCGAATGGCCTGACGGCGTCGGCTCCCTTCGAGTTCGCCACCCGGACCTCATGTCCCGCTGATGCGAGCTTACGGGCGAGAGTGCTACCGATGTGGCCAATTCCGATAATGCCGATTTTCATGCTGGTGCTCCTGTTGTGCTGCCTACCGCTCTTCTGTTCCATAAGACAGATTATCTGACTTGGATGCCCGACTGGGTGTAAGCGCAAAGTTAAAATGTCCTGTTTCTGCAAAGTAGAAATGTCGCTGTGTCACCTTCTCGGTCATCGCAACGAGATTCGGGAAGCAGATTTTGGGATGGATTTTAATGAGCGAGCGCGAGCTGCCTGCTAACCGCCCTCGCCCGCATCCGGGTTGCGCGCAATTCTCAGGACCGAACCATCAGGCCGGGAAATCTCGATCACGGTTTCGACCCGTACGAGGCGGCGGTCGAAGTCGCGCATGTCGGTGGCCAGCCGGTCCACGGCGTTCGCTACGGACACGACCTTTCCATTCAGCTCGATTGCCGTCTTGAGGCCCGCCAGGATATCCTTGATCGCACTCATGCCGCACGATCCTTGTCCAGCTGCCTGCGTGTCGTCTCTATGCTTGCCAATGCGCGATCAAGCGCCTCGGACGCTTCCAGATTGCTCCGCTGCAACGCCTCGGCAAAATCCGCGAGTTGTGCCAGCGCGGCGATCTCCTCCGGATCGTAATAATCGACCGACCGTCGCACGAATTCTCCCACAGAAATTCCCGCCCGCTTGGCCTTCGATTCCAAAGTCGACTTTTCCGAAACAGTCATAAGGGTGGTCACCCTCTCCGTTGCCGTCTGCTGCACGTGTTCCATGGCTGGTCCTCATGATAATGTCATGCACATGATAATACGTTGATAATGGCAATTCAAGCCCGGGCAATATCAACACGACGATCGCTACTGAACCTGCCTTGGCAGCTTGGCGAATGTGCTCAGCCCGAGCCAGGCCTGGATGGAGCGGGCAAGCGCCGGATCGCCCTCCACGTCGATTTCGCCGAGATCGGTCTCGTGGCCGACGGTGGACAAGCCCATCCAGATCGCCGTCATGGAACGGAGGGAGCTGCGCACCTGAAGGTCGAGTTCATAGCCGGGGTCGAAATTGCACAGGTCCACCTTGCCCTGCTCGACCACCAGCCACCAGCTTCTGTCGTTCGGCGTGAGCTCGCGGTACAGAAACTGTATCGTGCAGCGGCGCTGCGGCAGATGTCTTATGTCGAGGTTGCGCCTCATGTCCCACATCAGCAGCGACGCATCGAGATTCTTCAGCGAAAGCCGCGATTCCATCCATTTCTGCGCCCAGGCGCCAAGCCCGACGATGACGGGGCGGAGTTCCTCGCCGGCTTCGGAGAGATGATATTCGACGACGCCGTTCGGCTTGCGGAGGCTGGTGATGATGGCTGCGCGTTCCAGCTCCTTCAGCCGTTTGGACAGCAAGGCAGGCGACATGCGCGGCACTCCGCGCCGCAACTCGCTGAAACGCGTCGAGCCGCAGAGAAGTTCGCGGACAACCAAAGTTGTCCACCGGCAGCAAAGGATTTCAGATGCCATGGATACGGGGCAAAACTGGCCGTACCCGCCGCGATCTTGCATTCGAGGCCTCCTCCTGCATCGCGCAGCGACAACCATAGTCCAGTTCGGGCCCGGAGCCAATTAGCTCGATCGGGTGCGGTCGCCCTTTCGGGACGCCTGGTACAGTTCCTGAACTGGAAAGCGGACCGGAGCAGGCGCATCATCGGCCCTGGGGGAACAACAAAGGAAAAGAACATGTCCAACCTGTCGAATGTTACAGCCACCGCCAACAAGGCTTCTGTCGAAGAACTGAGCGTGGTGGATATTGCGAAGACGCTTGCACCGGCCATCGCGGCCCGCGCGGGTATGCTCGATGCCGAGGAGCGTTTTGCCGATGAAAACTACGCGCTCCTGAAACAGGCGGGGCTGGTGGAAGCCGCCGTGCCCAGGGAACTCGGCGGCCGCGGCGCGGAAGTTCCGGAACTTGCCGAAATGCTGCGCACCCTGGCGCAGGCATGCGGCTCCACCGCCCTCGCCTTTTCGATGCATACGCACCAGGTGGCGATACCCGCCTGGCGGTGGCGGCACCAGAAGGTGGAGGCGGTTGCGCCGCTGCTGAAGCGGGTTGCGTCCGAGCGCATCATCCTCCTGTCCAGCGGCGGCTCCGACTGGATCGGCGGTTCCGGCACGGCCGAAAAGGTCGAAGGCGGCTATCGCATCAATGCACGCAAGGCCTTCACGTCCGGTGCGGAGGCCGGCACGATCCTGATGACCGGCGCAATCCATGAAGGCGCCGACGGCGCGCGCACGGTGGTGCATTTCGGCGTGCCCATGGCGGCCGCGGAAGTCCGCATCGAAGAGACCTGGCATACGCTCGGGATGCGCGGCACCGCATCGAACGATGTGATCATCGACGGGCTTTTCGTCCCGGATGCGAGTGTCGCCTTCAGCCGGCGGGCCGGGGAATGGCACCCGCTCTTCCAGGTCATCGCGACGATCGCTTTTCCGCTGGTCTATGCCGTCTATCTCGGCGTTGCCGAGCGCGCCCGGGATATCGCTGTCGATCTCGTTCGGAAACGGCCGCCGGCGGACCATCTGCTTTGCCTTGCCGGGCGAATGGATACGGCGCTGAAGGCCGCGCGGATCGCCCATGGCTCGATGCTGGAAGCGGTGGCGCGCAATGCGCCTTCGGCCGAAACCGTCAATGACGTCATGATCGGCCGGACGTTGGTAGCGCGGCATGCGATCGAGACCACCGAACTCGCGATGGAGCTGGCGGGCGGTGCCGGTTTCTACCGGTCGCATGGATTGGAGCGCTGTTTCCGCGATGTGCAGGGCGCGCGCTATCACCCGCTTCAGCCCAGTCAACAGGCGCGCTATGCCGGCGCGATGGCGCTCGGCCAGTCGGTGGCGGAGATATATTAAGCCAGCAGCTGGGTCGGCTCACAGGAAGCCGATCCAGCGCCCGGCGACGACCGCCGATGGCCAGGCGACCAGGGAGATGAGAGCGCCGGTGCGGACCATGATCGGGATTTCGCCATCCCGCATCGCGGCCCGCCAGCCCTTGCCCGCATGGAGCGCCACGGCGTTGATTATTCCAATGGCGAGGATGCAGAGCTTGGCGAGGAAGGCCGGATTTTGCGCGTAGACGACGGGCCGCACGCTGAAAAGCATGAAACCCGTCAATATGGCGCAGGCGGCGCCGACTGCGGCGAAGCCGGCAAGGAACGGCCCGACATGGGTCAGCGGCAGCTGCCGGAACAGGCCGGCAAGTCGCAGGTCCAGCGGCAGGATTGCCCCGAAAAGCACCGATATCGACAGAATATGTGCTGCGTTCACCAGCATGTAGAGCGTGGAATTGCGGGCAAGCGCCAGCGCAGGCGGCGTCTGTCCAAGCCATTCGAGGACGGGCCAGATCATTCCCCGGTCGTTTTAATGCGATCCGGGTACATGTCGTAATTCTTGCCCGAGATGGTGATGCGGACCGCCTTCATCCGTTTCTCGTTCTTGTCCAGGGAGCGGTTGCCGAGAACGTTGACTTCATCCCCGGGCTTGGCGGCGCCTTCGCGGAAGCCGGACCGTTCGGTCTGGCGCGGATTGCCGAGATCGATCTGCCAGCTCTCGCCATTGGCATCCACGGAAAGCGAAGGATGAGGCGGCGCAAACGAGACCGTGCGGATGATGCCGGTCAGCTCGGTCTGCTCGCCTTCCGCCCAGGACCAGCCATGATGGGCCATGGCCGCCGTTGCGGAACACAAGGCCAGAAGTCCGGCGCCCGCAATATGTTTCGCATTGAACATCGTGATCTCCTCCTTGCGGATATGGTCGCAATGGCGATCAAACCACAGCCGGCCGCCCATGCGCGATCACTCTTGAGTGAGGAGCCGGCTTGAGTGGGGAACCGGTCCTTCAGGCCGCGAGGCGTGGTTCGACTTCCACGGTGACGTGGGAGAGATCGTGAATATGGGCAAGCTTGGCGCGATAGGCCGATGGCGGCATCGGATCGTCGCTCAGGAGCGCGACGATGGCACCGTGATGGCCGGGGCCGAGCTGCCAGACGTGCAGGTCGGTGATCCGGTCGCCGTCGCTCTCGATGGCGGCCCGGATCTCGTCAGGCAGATCCTCGCTCGGTGGAATATAGTCGAGCAACACCCGTCCGGCATCGCGAATGAGGTTCCATGACCATCGCGCAATGACGGCGGCGCCCACGAGGCCCATGGCCGGGTCGAGCCAGAGCCAGCCATAGACGCTGCCGGCCAGCAGCGCGACGATGGCGAGGACCGAGGTCAGGGCGTCGGCGAGGACGTGCATGTAGGCGGCGCGCAGATTGTTGTCGCCGCCATGGGCGTGGTGCTCATGATGATCGTGCGCATGATGGTCGTGCCCATGATCATGGCCGTGGTGGTGGTGATCGTCGCGCAGCAGCCAGGCGCAGGCCAGGTTGACCAGCAGGCCGATGACCGCGACGGAAATCGCCTGCGGAAAACTGATCTCGATGGGATTGGAGAGACGCAGCAGGCTCTCCCAGCCGATGAGAAGCGCGATAAGCGCCAGCACGACCGCACTGGCGAAGGCCGCAAGGTCGCCGAGCTTGCCGGTGCCGAAGGTGAAGCGGGGATTTCGCGCATTCCTCCGCGCATAAAGATAGGCCAGCGCCGCGATCAGCAGGGCCGCCGCGTGGGTGGACATATGCCAGCCGTCGGCCACGAGCGCCATGGAGCCGAACATCGTTCCCGCCGCGATCTCGGCGACCATCATCGTCGCCGTCAATGCGATGACGAACCAGGTCCTGCGTTCATTGCGCTCGTGATCGTCGCCAAGAAAGACGTGGCCATGGCCGTGAGCATCGGACGTCGCATCAAGCTGTGTCATTTCAGATATTTCCTCAGGGCTTCTATGAGGTCCGCCGCACCTTGCGAGCGCACCTTGTCCGTTTCGGTATCGGGATCGACCACATGCATCCGAATGTGGTCCTCGACCAGTTCACCCATCAGGCCGTTGATGGCGCCGCGTACCGAAGCGACCAGATTGAGAATCTCGCCGCAGGGAGCTTCCGCCTCCAGCGCGCGCTCGACGGCCTCCATCTGCCCCTTGAGGCGTCGAACCCGCCCCAGCAGCGCGGCCTTGTTCTTTGTCGTATGGCTCATACTATACCCCCCTACCCTATATTTGCATGAAAGGCAACCGTGCCTTGGCGCTTGTCTCCGTCAGAGAGGCAGGCGCCCGTCCTCCTTCAGCGTATCGAGGACAATGGCCGTCTTGACGTTCTGGACGGATTCGTGCGGCAGCAGCACCTCGTTGACGAAGGCCGAAAGCGTCCGCAAGTCCGGCGTCACGACCTTGATGAAGTAGTCCATCTCGCCGGTCAGCGCATGCGCTTCCATGATCTCCGGCAGTTTCGCAACGAGATCGGCGAAACGGCGGGCATTGTCGCGATTATGCGTGGCAAGGGTCACCGAGATGATGTTGACGATGCCAAGACCGAGCTTCTCGCGATCGAGTTCCGCCCGATAGCCGCGAATATAGCCCTCCTCTTCCAGCCGCGTCCTGCGCCGCGAACATTGCGACGCCGAGAGATTGATGCGTTCCGACAATTCATTGTTCGTCAACCGGCCATCCTCCTGCAGCAGGGACAGGATTTTGCGGTCTTGCGTATCCAGATGTTCGATCATTTGCATATACTCGCCAATCCATGCGCGATTCATGCATAATTGTTACTTCCGGCGGGCCAGAATGCAAACACATTGCGACCAGTCTGCGCCATACTCCTCTTGAATATGGAGGAAGAAGATGGGCCCGTTTCCGCATGACGCACCGAAGGCGACCATTGATGCAAACAACCCGGCCGGAACCGATGGGTTCGAGTTCGTCGAATTCGCTCATCCGGAACCGGCAGAGCTGGAAGCGCTCTTCACCAGAATGGGCTATGCCAGGATAGCGCGCCACAAGCGGAAGAAGATCGAGCTTTGGCGCCAGGGCGACATCAACTATCTGATCAATGCCGAGCCCCGGTCCCACGCGATGAAGTTCGTCGGCGAACACGGGCCCTGTGCTCCATCCATGGCCTGGCGGGTCGTCGATGCACGGCATGCCTTCGATCATGCCGTCGCCAGGGGAGCAAAACCCTATGCGGGTGACGACAAGGCGCTGAACGTTCCCGCCATTATCGGCATCGGCGGCTCGCTGCTCTATTTCATCGACAAATACGGCGCGGAGGCTTCCGCCTATGATGACGAATTCGAATGGATCGGCGAACGGAACCCGAGGCCGGAAGGCGTCGGCTTCTATTACCTCGATCACCTGACGCACAATGTCTATCGCGGCAATATGGACAAATGGTGGGCTTTCTACCGCGAATTGTTCGGCTTCAAGCAGATCCACTTCTTCGACATTGCCGGCCGCTTCACCGGCCTGGTCTCCCGGGCCATCACCTCGCCTTGCGGCAAGATCCGCATACCGCTCAACGAATCGACCGACGACAAGAGCCAGATCGAGGAATATCTGCGCAAGTACAAGGGCGAAGGCATCCAGCATATCGCCGTCGGCACGGAAGCGATCTACGATGCCACCGACAGGCTGGCCGCCAATGGGCTGAAATTCATGCCCGGCCCGCCGGAGACCTATTACGAGAAGTCGCATGAACGCGTGAACGGGCATGACGAACCCATCGATCGGATGAGGAAGCACGGCATCCTCATCGATGGCGAAGGTGTCGTCGATGGCGGCATGACCAGGATCCTGCTCCAGATATTCTCCAGGACCGTCATCGGGCCGATCTTCTTCGAATTCATTCAGCGCAAGGGCGATGAGGGCTTCGGCGAAGGCAATTTCAGGGCGCTCTTCGAATCGATCGAGGAGGACCAGATTCGCCGTGGCGTCATCAAGGCCGACGCGGCGGAGTAGTAGCGGCCGGGGGTTTCACATTGTCGGGATGGGCCGCGATGAAGGCGTCAATCGCCATGCAGCGGTCGACGATGGCGCCGATCCGGCCCAGATGGTCGATCTCCACGCCCCACCGCCGCGCATTGTAAACCTGCGGGACGAGGCAGAAATCGGCCATGCCCGGCCTGTCGCCATGGCAGAAGAGACCCGTGCCATACCCGGCGAGCATCGCTTCGAATGCGGTCAGCCCGCCGCCGATGAACGTCCGCATCCATTCAAGCCTTGCCGCCTCGCCATCCGCGGCCAGCCCCATCACATGAACAACGACGCTCATGTTGCAGACCGGGTGGATGTCCATGGCGATGGCATGCGAGAGCGCCCGCACCCTTTGTCGTTCCCAGGGCACATGCGGCAGAAACCCCGCAGCGGGATAGACCTCGTCCAGATATTCGATGATCGCGAGCGACTGCGTCAGAAAGCGCCCATCCATAGCCAGCGTCGGCACTAAGCCCTGCTTGTTGCGTTGGAGGTTCGGCGCTTCCCGGTGCTCGTGGCGCGTCAGGTCCACGGCAACCGTCTCATGTTCCAGCTCGAGCATGTTCAGCGCGATGCGCACGCGGTAGCTCGCCGAGGAGCGCCAGTAATCGTAGAGAACGATATCGTCGCTCATTGCCGCACCGCTCGGCGCACCACCTGCTGCTCTATTGCGCCGAATATGGAATGCCCGGCGCGGTCCCTCATCTCGATGCGCACGATGTCGCCGAAGCGCAGGAAGTTCGTCGTTGCCATTCCGCCGCGTATGGTTTCGATCATGCGCAGTTCGGCGATGCAGGAATAGCCCGCTCCGCCTTCCTCGACGGGGGCGCCCGGCCCTCCATCCTTCTTGTTCGACACCGTGCCCGACCCGATGATGGTGCCGGCGGCCAATGGCCTCGTTCTGGCGGCATGGGCGATGAGGGCCGGAAAATCGAAAGTCATGTCTATCCCGGCATTGGCGCGGCCGAACGGGACCTCATTGACATCGACATGCAGGGGAAGGTGGACCTTGCCGCCATCCCAGGCATCGCCCAACTCGTCCGGTGTCACCGCAACCGGGGAAAACGCCGATGAGGGCTTTGACTGGAAGAAGCCGAAACCCTTGGCGAGCTCGGCCGGAATGAGCCCCCGCAGGCTGACGTCATTCACCAGCATGACCAGCCGGATCGATGCGCGGGCGTCGTCGATGGAGATACCGGCGGGGACATCGCCGACGATGACCGCCACCTCCCCCTCCATGTCGAGCCCGTGGGCCTCGTCCGCGAGCGGGATCGGTTCGCGGGGTGCGAGGAAACTGTCGGAGCCTCCCTGATAGATCAAGGGATCGGACCAGAACGATGCCGGCAGCTCGGCTCCCCTCGCCCGCCGCACCAGCTCCACATGATTGACATAGGCGGAGCCATCCGCCCATTGATAGGCGCGCGGCAGCGGCGACAGCGCGGAATGTTCGTGAAAACGCTCCATCGGCACCGCATTGTTGCGCAGGCTCTCCGCCAATTGCTGCAATTTCGGGGCGAGGCTGCTCCATTCGTCGAGCGCGGCCTGCAGGTTCGGTGCGATGTGCGACGCGTCGGTGCAATAAGCGAGGTCCGCCGCAACAACGACCAGACGTCCGTCGCGCGTGCCATCCTTGAGCGATGCGAGCTTCATTCGGACCAGTCTCCCTCGGGCGTGCCGTTGAAACGCTTCTTCAGGTCCTTCCAGCAATCGGCATAATCGTCCTGCCGCGAGCCGAGTTCGGCCGCGAAACGCGTCAGATGCTGCGGAAACCGGGTTTCGAACATGAATGCCATCGTATCCTTCAGTCGCTGCGGCTGGAGATCGGCGCGGGTGGCCTTTTCAAAGCCCATGGCATCCGGCCCATGCGCGAGCATCATGTTGTGCAGGCTCATGCCGCCCGGAACAAAGCCGCGCTCCTTGGCATCATACTGGCCGTAGATAAGTCCCATGAATTCCGACATGACGTTGCGATGATACCAGGGCGGGCGGAAACTGTGTTCCGCCACCAGCCAGCGGGGCGGAAAGATGACGAAATCGACATTCGCCGTCCCCTCCTCGCCGGATGGCGCAGTCAGTACAGTGAAGATCGACGGATCGGGATGATCGAACAGGATCGCGCCGACCGGAGAGAAATGGCGCAGGTCGTATTTGTAGGGCGCATAATTTCCGTGCCAGGCCACGACGTCGAGCGGCGAATGGTCCAGCACCGTCTCGTAGAAATTCCCGCACCATTTCACATGCAGCCGGCAGGGTGTCTCCTTCTCCTCGAAGGCGGCGACCGGCGTCTTGAAATCGCGCGGATTGGCGAGGCAATTGGCGCCGATCGGTCCACGATCGGGCAAGGTGAACTTCGCGCCATAGTTTTCGCATATATAGCCGCGCGCCTCGCCATCGGGCAGCGCGACCTTGAACATCATGCCGCGCGGTATCACGCAGATTTCCGACGGTTCGATCTCGATGCGGCCCATCTCCGTGAAGACATGGAGCCTGCCCTTCTCCGGCACCAGCAGCAATTCGCCATCCGCATCGAAGAAATAGTCGTCCTCCATGTCCTGATTGGCGGTATAGACGTGGGCGGCCATGCCGGTCTGGCCGTGGACATCGCCCGCCGTCGTGATCGTGCGGATGGCGGCGAGGAAGTCGGTCGGCTGCCCGGGCATCGGCGTCGGGTCCCAGCGCAGCTGCCCGATGGGAAGCTCGTGATCGTTCAGGTTGGGAGCGGTTTTCCATGTGTTCCGCTCCCGGCGCCGGAAGCGGCCGCTATGCTTGACGGATGGCCTGATCCGGTAAAGCCAGGACCGCTCGTTGATGCCGCGCGGGGCGGTGAAGGGCGATCCGGACAATTGCTCCGCGTAAAGCCCATAGGCGCAGCGCTGCGGCGAGTTCTGCCCCTGCGGCAGGGCACCCGGAAGGGACTCCGTTTCGAAGTCGTTGCCGAAACCCGGCATGTAGGAAAGGTTCATTGTAGCTCCTCCCGCTGAAACTGGTTACATTTGCGACTATTATTTTGTAACCATCAACAGGAAGGATCGGGCATGGCCGGCAGAGGGCAGGAACCGCTGGTTCTCGAGGACTTCATCCCCTATCGGCTGAACAAGGTCGCCGAGGGCATAAGCCAGGGATTTGCACGCCACTATCGCGATGAATATGGCCTCACCCGCCCCGAATGGCGCGTGCTGGCGACGCTCGGCCAGTTCGGTTCGCGCACCGCCAGGGAGATCGGCCAGCATTCGTCGATGCACAAGACAAAGGTGAGCCGTGCGGTGCAGGGGCTCGAAAAACGGCATTGGCTGAAGCGCGCGCGGGACGAGACCGACAGGCGTATCGAGCATCTCGAACTGACGCCGGCCGGAACGAGCGCCTACGACAAGCTCGCAGCGTCGGCCCAGATATTTCAACGGCGCCTGCTGAGCAGTATCGGCGGCGTGGAGGCGAGGCATCTCTCCGAGGCGCTGGCAGCGCTGGAAGATTGCATCAAGCAATATGGCTGGCGTGCTGCGCGTCCGGAGTAATGCGGATCAGTTCAGTATTGTAATGATACAATACTGGATGCCAATAATAAAACAGCATTAACATCTGATGTAATGATACAATTTATCATCAAATCTGTCAGCATGGAAATAATATATGATTGTATACTTGTTGATCTGAAGTCGAATCCGACCTATTGCGCATTCAGTCACGCATTGGGGAGGGAGCCATGTCGTTTGGCACGAACAGCATATTCAGCCGTGTATGGAGAACATCGTCGGATATCGAAGCTCGTTTCGATGCCATACTGAAGGAAAGCGCGACCAGGCCGGTCGATCCGAGCAGGAGTCCGACCGGACAGACGCAATATACGATCGAGAACGGCGACAGGCTGGCGCAAATTTCGCAGGAGTCCAATACGAGCGTGACGAACCTGCTGCGCGCCAATCCGATCATCAAGAATGAAAACATCATCGATGCCGGCACGAAGATCAACATTCTCGATCCCGTGCGCACCGACGCGTTTGAACAGCAGATGAAAGCGCTCGACGGAATCAAGAAGCTGCCGAAGGGTTATGGCGCGCAAGCGATGCGCGACGAGGCCTGGCAGAGCCTCAAGCCGCTGGTCGAGACCGAGTTGCGCTATGTAACGCGCGAGGGCGGCGCGCCGCAGAAGGCCCTGGATGCGGCGGTCAAGGAGATAAAGGATCGCGCGCCGGATCAGACGCGGTTCCATACCATCGTCGACAGTGCCGCCAATGCGGTGCGCAGCGAATTGAAGGCGGTGGGCAGGACGCCGGAGAACTTCGACAATCTGCTGGCCCTGACGGAAACGGCGCAGGCGAAGCAGAAGACCGCCGACACGTTGAAGGAAGCGGTCGCCAAGGGCGACAAGTCATCCGCCGACAAGGCGGACGATGCCGGCAAGGAAGCGGACAAGGCGTGGGCGGCCGTCACCGACGAGGCAGCCAGGCAGCTTCCGGAGATCGGCAAGGGCAAGAGCCCGGACCAACGGCAGACGGATGTCACGGGGCGCGTGCTGACGCTCGCCAATTTCGGGCCCAAGGATGAGAACTACTACAAGGCGCTGGATGCGGCGACGAAGCGGGAACTGGTCGACAAGCCGGCCAAGCTCATAGACGAGGCCTACGAGCGCGGCGGTGCACCTGCCGCCGCCTTCGAGGCAAGGAAGCAGACCGAGGGCGTTCCCTCGGAGCTCGCCGGGCGTATTTTGCTGGCATCCGACCTGACGATGACCAAGGTAGCGACCGATCTTGGCACCGAGGCGCGGGAGAAACTGCCGCCGAACTCCACCAGCAATGTCGCCGACCTGCTGAAGGGCGACAAGGCCTTCCTTGACCATTCGCGCAAGGACAAGGACATGCGCAGCGACAATACATTCGTCGCGGTGCTGGGCGATCTTTCGGCGGCCTATGAAACGGCGGCGGGGTCCGACAAGGGCGAAGACGCCATCAAGAAGGTTTCGTTTACGCTGGCCCAGGCGCTGCCGGACTATGACGACATGAAATACGAGACCGGCGAGCGGCCGATCCACGATGTGACCAAGGCGTTCGAATGGGTCGTATCGGAGCGCAACGGAACCGTCCTCACGCTGGCGACCGCGACACAGATGAAGAACCTCAAGCGGACCGACTATGCGGATGGGCTGGCGAAATCGGCGAAGCAAGGCATCACGCAACTGCGCGACAGGACACAGCATGACGTGGACGCCTTCGGCAAGGCAAGGGAACCGTTCATCGCGCTGGAGAAGAACCCCGGCAAACTGGTCACCGATGCCGACAAGCCCGCGGCCATGAAGGCGGCGCGCGAGGGCAATCCGGAAGGTGCGAAAAAGTTCGATGACAGCCTGGCGACGGTCCAGGAGGATGGCCGCGCGCTCTGGCGGGCGCAGGCAGCGGTTTCGGCCTATGACGAACAGTTGAAGGATCTGAAGAACTTCAAGGGCCTGAAGGATACGCTGTCGAAGGCCGACGACGACAAGGAGAAGCGCGAAAGCCTCGGCTTTGCGCTCGACATGGGATCGGACGAGGTGGTGAGGATCTCGACCAACGACGCGCGTGTGGAGCGGCCGGATCTGCCGGGCGTGACGCCGTGGTGGACCCTTCGCGCCGGGCTGGACCTGACCCATGATATTGCCGGACGCAATATGAGCCAGATCCACGATTCGAGCCGCTATGCCGCGCAGTCCGGGCAGCCGGCGCCGAAAGGTCCGTCCGCCGGTCCGAGCGCCAGCGGTGGGCCGAAGCCCGTCGGCGGTTTCAACTCCACCACCAGGTTCGGCTTCAACTACCGCTTCGCCAGCTCGATCCTCGGCGGCTTCCATGTCGATGCCATGTTCCAGAACAAGGATTTCTGGGGCACCGCCTATGGCCTCGCCTTCTCCACGGCGACGGCGCGGCACAGTGCTGAATTTCTTGGCGGTCTCGGTCAGGCAGCCGTAGCGCTCAACCCGAAGATGCAGGGCGGGCGAATCGACAAGCTGACGGACTTCGTCAAGGTGGAGCGCGATCTCTGGACGAAATCGACCGGCATGTACCTGAAGGGCTGGGTCGGCATCGACGCGGCCTATACGGTCTCGAACCTGTCGGACGGCAAATATGCGGAAGCCGCCATTTTTGGCGTGCAGACGGTGGCGGACGGAATGGTTGCTTTCTTCGCGACGCCGAAATGGGTAACGCCCGCCTCGCTGGCGATTACAGTGGTCGCATCGATCGCCAACATGGCCTATGGCAGCTGGAAAGCAGAAAATCAGCGCGAAACCGACACCGAAAACTACCTGAAAGGCGCAGATATCCGGCCGGAAATCGCCGAACTGATCGCCGATCAGGAGGATATGCCGTCGAGAATCGACGAATTTGCCCGCAGGTGGTGCGAGACGGATGGGCCGTCTGTCGTCAACTACCTGAACACGCTCAGCAAGGATTCGGCGGCCGAGTTCATCCAGGCGCTGGAAACCGTGGCCGACGAATATGACAAGAACGGCAAGACCGGAGGGTTTGCGATGACCTTCCCGAACGATTATCGCTTCAACAAGCCCTATTCCTATCCGAGACGCGAAATCGGCGTGCCGCTTGAAGATCTGGGGAAGGCACCCCCGCCTCCCCCGGATTGGCAGCCAAAGGATGCGCCGTTTCCCGGACCGGGGGCGATGAATAGCCACTATACCGAGACGATGAGCCTCAGGGGCGTCGGTCTATGGGCATTCTATCATGGCTATAACTTCCCGGGGAAGTATCATCGCCCAAAGGAAACGTCGATCTTCCCGCCCAATTAGGCTGGCGTCAGCCATTGATGTGGCGATTGGCACGCAGGCGCTTCGTCGCGAAATCGACGAAGGCCCGCACGCGGGCGGAAGCCGTGCGCCCCTCCGCATGGATGATGTGGATGGGCACCGGCTCCTCCTCGTACTCAGCCAGCACGCGCTGCAGCCTGCCCGAAAGGATATCCGGCGCCACCTGATAGGAAAGGAAGCGCGATATGCCCCACCCCATGACGCAAGCATCGATCGCCGCGTCATTGGTGTTGCAGACAAAACGGCTGTTTGCGGGAACGCGGATTTCCGAGTTTCGGCCAAAGGTCCATTCCTGCGCGCCGAATATGCCGATGCGTGCGATCAACCGGTGAGCACGTAGATCATCCGGCACTTGCGGCACGCCATGGGCCTCGAAATAGGATGGCGCCCCGCACATGACCCGGGTGACATGGCCCACCCTTGAGGCGCTCAGGCCGGAATCCGGCAGGTGCGCGATCCGCACCGCAATGTCGATGCCTTCGTCGATGAGATTGGTGACCCTGTCGACAAATACCGTCCGCACATTGATCGCCGGATGCAGGTCGAGAAATTCGAGCAGGATCGGCAGCACGTAGTGCCGGCCGAACAGCGCCGGCGCGGTCAACGTCAGCGTGCCTGCCGGCGCCGAAAAACTACCGGCAGCCTGGGCCTCGGCCTCCTTGACCTCGGCGAGAATTCGCCGGCTGTCCTGCAGATAGCGGTAGCCGACCTCCGTCAGCTTTACGGATCGCGTCGTCCGGATCAGCAGCCGCGCGCCGATGGCCTGCTCGAGCGATGCCACGGCGCGGGTGACGCTGGCGGCGCTCATGCCGAGCGATTTGGCGGCGCTGGCGAAACCCTGATGTTCCGCCACGGATCCGAATATGCGCATGGCCTCAAGGCGGTCCATCCCATGCCTCCATTATTTCAGAATATGCAATAGTGAACTGCATTACATATGGATTGAGTTGACGAGAGAAAGCAATCAGATTTCACGCAGCAACTATCGAAGGAGGCCAGCCATGCAGCTTTATTATCATCCCATCTCGGGCCACTGCCATCGGGCGCACCTGTTCCTGGCTCTTCTCCAGGCGGATTACGAGTTGATCGAAGTGGATCTGAAGGGCCGGGAGCACAAGTCGGACGCCTTTCTCAAGCTCAATCCGTTCGGCCAGATTCCGGTGCTCGTCGATGGCGAGACCGTAATCGCGGATTCCAACGCGATCCTGGTCTATCTCGCCAAGAAGTTCGGTCGGACGGACTGGCTGCCGGAGGATGCCGCCAGCGCCGCGCTGGTGCAGCGCTGGCTGTCGGTGGCTGCCGGACAAGTGGCATTCGGTCCGGCGGCGGCGCGACTGATCACTCTTTTCAACGCCCCGTTCCGCCCGGAAGAAGTCATTGGCAGGGCCCATGACATCCTGGTCCTGATGAATTCGGAACTGGCCTCCCGCCCGTGGATCGTCGGCCGCAATCCGACCATTGCCGACATTGCGCTCTATAGCTATGTCGCACGCGCTCCGGAGGGCGGCGTCGATCTTTCGCCCTACCAGTCGGTTGGCGCATGGCTGAAGCGTGTGGAGGACCTGCCGGGCTTCGTGCCTTTCGTGGAAACGCCGGTCGCAAGCGCGGCCTGAGCAGAAGGACGGGTGCGATGGCAATTGGCGCGAACGACCAGGACTCCTGGCACGATGGCGAGATCGCGCTGCAGCGGCTCCAGGGTGTCGCCGAGCGCATGGCCGAGATCGGCAGGAAAGTCATTCGCCGCGAGCTTATCGACCAGCACCGGGAGTTCTACCCGCTGCTGCCGATGGCAGTCCTTGGCGCTGTCGATCCGGCCGGAGATGTCTGGGCGAGCGTGAGGGCCGGCTATCCCGGCTTTCTCGCATCGCCTGACCCGCAAACCCTGCATGTCGAATTGCAGCGTGATCCGACCGATCCGGCCGATGCCGGCATGGAGGATGGTGCACCGGTGGCTCTTCTCGGCATCGACCTGCGCACAAGGCGGCGCAACAGGCTGAATGGCAGATTGTCACGCAGCGCCGGCAACGGCTTTGATATCGGCGTGGAACAGAGTTTCGGCAATTGCCCGAAATATATTCAGCTCCGCAGCATGGAATTTGTCGCCGATCCGGATGCGCCCTATGCGGGGACGACGGAGCTTATGAGCGAACTCGACAGGCCCGCGCGCGAGCTCGTCGGGCGGGCCGATACCTTCTTCGTCGCTTCCTATGTCGATCGCAAGGATGGCGCGCGGCAGGTCGATGTCTCGCACCGCGGCGGCCGGCCCGGCTTCATAAGGCTGGAGGAGGACGGCAGCCTTGCCATCCCCGAATTCACCGGCAACCGCTTCTACAATACGCTCGGCAATATCCTGGCCAATGGCCGTGCCGGACTGGTCTTTGTCGAAAACGGGCAATTGCTGCAAATGACCGGCGAGGCGGAGATCATCGATGGGCGGACGATGCCCTATCTCGAAGGCGCCGAACTTTTCTGGCGGTTCCGCCCACGGAAAATCCAGCGTCGATATGATGCTCTGCCGCTGCGCCTTGACGTTGAAAGCGGCGGCTGGTCGCCCAATGCCCTCGCAACGGGAATCTGGAACGAGGTCAGGGCGTAGCGGGCCAGGCGAGTTCATCGACCACGGCCATGAACCGCCGGCTCACCGCAGTCGGCTCCCTGCCCATCCACGCCGCGGCAAGCGGCAGCTCCGGCGGCTGGGGCGTGACGGATTTGTAGACAATGCCGGGGCGGCGCAGGGCTGCAATCCCTTCCGTCACGAAGCCCATCCCTGCTCCCGCTGCGACGAGGCCGGCAAGCGTCGTCATGGGGGACACTTCCTGGACGATGTTGAGGGCGACGTCTTGTTCCCGGAACATTGCAATGACCCGATCGTAGAAATGCGGCCCGATATGCCTTGGAGCGGCCAGAAACGGTGCGCCTCCAATATCCTTGACCGAGACCACCGGACTGCCGGCGAGCGGGTGATTGGCCGGCATGGCAAGGACGAGCCGCTGGCTGGGCATCGCGGTCAATGACAGCCCCGGCATTTCGATCGGCGGGTGGAGCATGGCAATGTCGATGCTGCCAGCCACCAGGGCGGCCTCCAGCGATGGCGAATTCATCTCGGCAAGTTCGACAAGCACATCGGGATGGCGCTCCCGGAAGACGCGCACCGCCTCCGGCAGGAAGCCATAAAAGGCGATCACGGTGAAGCCAAGCCTCAGGCGGCCGACCTCGCCGCGCGCGGCACGCAACGCCTCCGCCCGGGCATTCCGGGCGCTGGCGAGGGCCGTGCGGGCCGGCCCGAGAAAGGCGCTTCCGGCAGCCGTCACCGAGACGCTTCGTCGGTCGCGCTCCAGCAATGCAACGCCGACTTCATGCTCCAATGCGCGGATGCGCTGGCTGAGGGCCGGCTGGGTGATGTTGAGCCGAGCCGCTGCCCGATGAAAGTGCAGCTCCTCGGCCACGACGATGAAGCATTCCAGCGAGCGTATGTCCATGGCCATCCCTGATTGTGTTTGCTTATCACTATCGCATGAATCGCGATTGGATGCCTATCACGATTCGCGTTAGCTTTCACTCGACCCTAGCCCGAGGAGTACGAGATGAAGCGACTATCGACCTTGTTATCAGTTGCGGCTTGTCTTGCTGGCAGCGCGCATGCGCAGGAAACCAGTGTCGCATTGCCGCCTGTCCCGGCAGGAACCATCGCCGCCATATCGGATGGCGACTTTGTTGCGCAGTCCTATGCGAACGGCGTGCTCGCGCCGCGCGAAGCAGAATATCGGGACGTGTTGTCCATACTGAGTGTCGCGGATGGCAAGCTGCAGCGGGCGGAACTGCCGGTCTCCAATTCGGTTACCGCTGCGCCGGAAGTCCTGGCGCTGACACCGGACGGGCGGACCGCCTTCGTGACCGAGCGGCTGGCCGAGCGGACGGAGGATACGCGGCTCGTCAAGGATCTGCGGCCCGGCAACAGGGTCTTCGCCATCGATCTTTCCGACAAGACCGCACCGCGGCAAGCCGATACGCAGAAGATCGCAGATTTTCCCGAGGCCCTTGCGATCGATCCCTCTGGCCGGCGGATCGCAGTCGTATCCAACACCCGGGAAGCGAGCCTGGTGCAGCTCATCAGCTATTCCGGCGGCCGTTTCGGTGCTGTGGAAACATTCGATCTGGCAGAGCTTGGCATCAAGGGCACGGCCGGAACGCCACGCGGCGGCGTGACGGCGACGAATGTGCAGTGGCATCCTTCCGGGCGCTTTCTCGCCATCAATATCAATACGCAGAACAGGATCGCCTTCCTCGCCGTCGACGAGGCGGATGGCAGGCATGTCCTGAAGCCGTGGGGCAATATCGTCGATGTCGGGGCTGATCCCTTTGTCGGCCGCTTCACTCCGGACGGGCGTTTCTACATCACTTCGGACTGGGGAAGGGATTTCTCGGCCACCGATCTCGACGGGCGTATTCCGGACCGCCGATCGGGCATGACAGTAATCCGTTTCGCCGAGACGGCGGCGGCGGGCGAAGCCAGACATGAGAAGGTCGAGAATGCGGAATCCGACATTGCTGCGGAGGGGATTGCGATCAGCCCTGACGGACGCCTAGTCGCCACGGTCAATATGAGAACGACGGCATTTCCACCGAGTTCATCGCGGTTTACGCGCGAGGCGACGGTCTCTCTGCTGAGCCTCGACCCGGACACTGGCGGCCTTGCGAAGATCGGCGACTATCCGTTCGAAGGCGTATTGCCGGAGGGAGCCACTTTCGACCTGACCGGCGACAAGCTGCTCGTGACCGTGTTCCAGGACCATGAGGGACAAAAGGAGGGCATAGGTGCCGGAATAGAGGTATTCGAGGTGGTGAAGGGCGAGACGCCCTCATTGCTGCGCCGCGGGAGAATCCCGATGCCGCACGGGCTCCACCACGTCGCAATTGCCCAATGATCGAGCAGGCAACAAGACGACAACAAGCCGACAACAAGATTGGGATGGACGGGCCGGACGTTCCATGCCATAAAATCGGACATGCTTGATCGTAAGTCCGAGCCATATTCGTCTGCGCCAAAGGATGCGTCTGTCCTGCCCGATCTCGTCAGCGAGCTTCTGATGGGGATGCGGCTCTACGGTCTTGACTACCGCCGCATCCAGATCACGCCGCCCTTCGGCCTGCGCTACGGCACTGTGGCGGGACGCTCGCAATTCCATTTCGTCGCGCGAGGCCCGGTCTTTCTCCGCTACGGCAATGGCAGTATCGAGGAGATGAACACGGGCGACGCCGTATTGCTGCCGCGCGGCGGCGCGCATGACCTCGTGTCCCATCCGGATATGCCGTGCCGCGATGTCGCCGGCTATGAGGGCGCCCCGCTATGCCCCAGCGTGACCGCGATCAGGGCCTGCTCGACCGATACGTGCCAGCCCTCCGATGCCCTGATATTCAGCGGCTGCATGGAGTTCGATCTCGGCACCATGCATCCGCTGGTGGGGCTGATGCCGGAGGCCATGTTCGTTCACACATTACTGGACCGCTATCCAGAAGTCCTGCCGATACTGGAGGCGATGGAGCGGGAAGCACGCAGCGAAAGGGCCGGTTTCGCCGGCATACTGGCCCGCCTCGCCGATGTCGTCTCGGCCTTCATCGTGCGCGCATGGGTTGAGTGCGGCTGCGGCGATGCAACTGGTTGGGTGGAGGCATTGCGGGATCCGCGCCTTGGTCGCGTCATCGCCGCGCTGCATAGGGACCCGGGAAGGAACTGGACGCTTGCCGAACTCGCCGCCGAGATGGGCAGTTCGCGCTCGGTTTTCGCCGAACGTTTCCTCAACGTGACGGGCATGACGCCGGTCCGCTATCTGACCGAACTCCGCATGCGGCTGGCGGCACAATGGATTGCCCGCGACCGGATGGCGATCGAGACCGTGGCCTTCCGCCTTGGCTATGGTTCCCAGGCTGCGTTCAGCCGTGCCTTCAAGCGCATAATGGGACATCCGCCGGGCGCCGCGCGCGAGGCCATTCACGCCGTCCGTTGACTTCGGGCTGGTGGTATTATCGCTGGATAAGCGGCTAAAACGCACCCTTCAGACACGCTTTCGCCGAGTTTAGACACAATTGAGGGCTTGCGTCGCCGTCAACCATCTGATTCTTTGCGGCCGCTCGGGGATATCGGCTATTTTTGATTCTCATCGAGAGCATATCTTGGAACGAGGCGCTCCATCTTGAACGGGATCACCAGCGCGAAATAAGGATTGGACCATGTCGATCAACCTGCAGAAGCCGGAAATTTCCGAGATGAAACCGAACATCGCCGTGTTCGGCGTCGGCGGGGGCGGCGGCAATGCGGTGAACAACATGATCCGCGAGAATTTGCAGGGGACCCAGTTCATCGTGGCCAATACGGATGCGCAGGCGCTGTCGACGTCCAAGGCCACGCGGCTGATTCAGCTGGGCGCGAATGTCACGCAGGGGCTCGGTGCCGGTTCTCATCCCGAAATCGGCCGAGCTGCCGCCGAGGAAAGCATCGACGAGATCATGGATCACCTGACCGGCACCCATATGTGCTTCGTCACCGCCGGCATGGGTGGCGGTACGGGCACAGGTGCCGCGCCGGTCATCGCCCGCGCCGCACGTTCGGCCGGCATCCTGACGGTGGGTGTGGTGACCAAGCCGTTTTCCTTCGAAGGGACGCGGCGCATGCGGATGGCCGAGGAAGGCCTCGAGGCATTGCGCGACAGCGCCGACACATTGATCGTCATTCCCAACCAGAACCTCTTCCGCGTCGCCAGCGCAACGACCACGTTCGCCGATGCCTTCGCCATTGCCGACCGCGTGCTTTTTTCGGGCGTCGCCTGCATCACCGACCTGATGGTGCGCGAGGGCCTCATCAACCTCGATTTTGCCGACGTGCGCGCGGTCATGCGCGACATGGGCCGCGCCATGATGGGCACGGGCGAAGGCACGGGCCAGGGCCGCGCCCAGGCGGCGGCCGAAGCCGCCATCGCAAATCCCCTGCTCGACGTCGAATCCATGAAGGGCGCCAAGGGCGTGCTGGTTTCGATATCGGGCGGCCGCGACATGACGCTCTTCGAAGTGGACGAAGCGGCAAGCCGTATCCGCGAGGAAGTCGACGACCAGGCCAACATCATCCTTGGCGCCACATTCGATGATGCGCTCGAAGGCGTCTTCCGCGTTTCCGTCGTCGCCACCGGGATCGATGCCCATAGTCAGGTGGCGCAGCAACCCGCCACCATCCTCGCCCGGCACCAGGCCTAGGCTCTCGATCCTATCGCAAGCATTTCCGGCCAAACGGGCGTAGCTGCGGCTGCGCCCGTTTGCTTGTGCGCAGGCATCGACCATCTAAATTTCATCGACTTCATCGGTCTCGGTAGAGACTTGTTAACCTTCGCTTTTTATTCCTTGAAAGGAGTTCACTACGCCACTTCCTTCCGTTCGTTCGCAGGCATCATGCAAATCTCAAGAACAAATTTCCCAGTAAAATCAATTGAGTGTGAGGATGACGAGGTTTCGGCTGGCGAAATGGCCGGTTCTGGAACCGGGCCACAGCCGAGTCCGGCCGCACCTTCCGCCTCCTATGCGCCCGTTAACGTTCGCAAGCCGCGCGATGCTCAGCCCCAAATGGCCCCGTCGCCTGCGTTTCGGCCGATGGAACGCCTGCAGAATGCAGGTTATGTCAGCGCTGATCCTTCCGAGCCGATTTCCAAGCGCATGTTCTCGCTTTCGGAGAATGTGCGCTTTACCCGGACGCCCGACAGCGCCCTGCAGAAGCACAAGGAAACGCCGGAGCCGCAAACGGAGCGGGTAACCGGAATACCGGCGGAAAACGTTGGGGTGCGGGCGCCGCAGCCCCTTCCCACGCCGCCCCGCTCCCTCGCCAAGGCTCCGTCGGTCGACAGCGCGCTCGTCGCCAGCAACAATGCCCGGCACCGCGGCGAAACCGACCGGCGCGATCCGTCGCCATTTGCCTTCGTTTCCGATTTCGCATTCTTCGAAACCATGGGCGTCGCAGCAGATGTGCCGCCGGTGCTGCAATCGCGTCCCGCGCCGAGCATCACCTTCACGCCGGAGGCGATAACGGCTCGATTCCGCGTGGTGGAATGCCGGGTCGGGCACCCTCAGGAGATGGTTCGGCCTGCCATTCCTCAGCCCTCCGCTACCCAGCCCGAACAGGCTTCCGAACCGGTTGCGGCGAGCCAGCCGGCCGAAACGACAGCAACAGCGGAGCCAGTGCGCGAGGAACCGCGCGCCGAGGCGGCCGCCCACGAACAGCAACCGGAAGTGGTGACGGCGGCACCTGCTGTGGCCGAGCCGGTCCAGCAGGCGAAACCTGTCGTGCATGTCACGCCGGCAGCACCGATACAGCCGAAGCGCCTCGCTCTCGTCGGGGGCCTCGACGTGCGCGGCGCGGCCGCGAGCGGCACCTATGAAAAGCCGCCGGTCGAGCTTCTCCAGGAAGCGGCCCAGGATACGGTGACCATATCGCAGGAGACGCTGGAGCAGAATGCCGGTCTTCTCGAAAGCGTGCTGGAGGATTTCGGCATACGCGGCGAGATCATCCATGTCCGGCCGGGTCCAGTGGTTACGCTTTATGAGTTCGAACCCGCCCCAGGCGTGAAATCATCACGCGTGATCGGCCTTGCCGACGACATAGCGCGTTCGATGTCGGCCCTTTCGGCCCGCGTCGCGGTGGTGCCGGGGCGCAATGTCATCGGTATCGAGCTGCCGAACAGCGCCCGCGAGACCGTCTTCCTGCGCGAGATGATCGAATCCGACAATTTCGACAAGACCAAGTTCAAGCTCGCTCTCTGCCTCGGCAAGACGATCGGCGGCGAACCTGTGGTAGCGGAGCTGGCAAAGATGCCGCATCTGCTCGTCGCCGGTACGACCGGCTCGGGCAAATCGGTCGCGATCAACACGATGATCCTCTCCTTGCTCTACCGTCTGACGCCGGACGAGTGCCGCCTGATCATGGTCGACCCGAAAATGCTCGAACTGTCGATCTATGACGGCATTCCGCATCTGCTGACGCCGGTGGTGACGGACCCGAAGAAGGCGGTCATGGCGCTGAAATGGGCTGTGCGCGAGATGGAAGACCGCTACCGCAAGATGTCCAAGCTCGGCGTCCGCAACATTGACGGCTTCAATGCGCGCGTGGCCAGCGCCCGTGAAAAGGGCGAGACCATCATGTGCACGGTGCAGACGGGTTTCGACAAGGGCACCGGCGCGGCGGAATATCAGCAGGAGGAAATGGACCTGACGTCCATGCCCTATATCGTCATCATCGTCGACGAAATGGCGGATCTGATGATGGTCGCCGGCAAGGACATAGAAGGCGCCATCCAGCGGCTCGCCCAGATGGCCCGTGCCGCCGGCATCCACCTGATCATGGCGACGCAGCGCCCCTCCGTCGATGTCATTACAGGCACGATCAAGGCGAATTTCCCCACCCGGATATCCTTCCAGGTCACGTCGAAGATCGACAGCCGCACCATCCTCGGAGAGCAGGGCGCGGAGCAGCTGCTCGGTCAGGGCGACATGCTGCATATGGTCGGCGGCGGCCGCATCGCCCGCGTCCATGGGCCTTTCGTCTCGGACGAAGAGGTGGAACAGGTGGTCTCGCATCTCAAGTTGCAGGGCCAGCCGGACTATCTCGATACCGTTACGGCGGACGAGACGGAAGAAGATGAAGGCGAGAGCGAGGACAGCGCCGTATTCGACAAGGGCAATGTCGCTGCCGAGGACGGCAACGAGCTTTACGACCAGGCCGTAAAGATCATCCTGCGCGACAAGAAATGCTCGACATCCTACATCCAGCGCCGCTTGCAGATCGGCTATAATCGTGCCGCCTCGCTGGTCGAGCGGATGGAAAAGGAAGGGCTGGTTGGTCCCGCCAACCATGTCGGCAAGCGCGAGATACTGAGCGAGAATTGAGAACCACGGCGCCCGCGGCAGATCGTTGCGGGCGCCTTAGAACGGGTAGCTGAGGCTCTGCAATTCGCGCGGGTCAGCGCCTTCGATGCGCCGCAACACCGCCTGGGCGAGCTGGCGCCCGGCATGGCGAATGTCTTCGTTGACGACGATTATTTCCGGGCGGAACCAGTGCAGGACATCCGATGTCTGCTTTGAGACCAGATCGACGTCGTGACCGATCTTCAAACCCGCCGCCTCGATGCCGGCAACCAGCGCGATCGCCGTGCTGCCGCTGCAGCAGACGATCCCGTCCGGCCGGTTGGGCCGAGACATCACCTCTTCCGTCTTGCGCCTGATCGTGCCGAGCGCCGTATCGACATCGATGCCGGCAACGGCGATCGGAGTGGCATTGCCCTCCTCTATCGCCCGTAGAAATCCGCGCTGCAAATGCCTGAAATAAGTCACCGCAGGCGATGGTCCGCCCATCATGGCGATCCGCCTGCGCCCCTTTGCCAACAGGCTTTTGGTCGCCATGTCGGCAAAGGTCTCATTGTCGAAATCATGATAGGGATGTTCGATTCCCATCTCCGTACGACCATGGGTCGCAAATGGTATGCCATGCTCGGTCAGATAGCGAACGCGCGGATCGTCCGGCTCCGTGCGCGACATGATGATGCCGTCCGCCGATCCGGTTTCCACTATGTAGCGGATCGGCTGCATGGGGTCGTTCTCGGCGGAGTAAGGCGTGACCGTCAGGTGGTAGGGCGTATTGGAAAGCACCTCCGAAATGCCGTAGACCATGTTTGAAGTGAGGCCCATGATTTCCGATTGGGCGTTCAGGACGAGGCTGATCACGTTGGTCTTGCCGGTTCGAAGCCGAACGCCGGCGCGGTTGGGCCGATAGCCGATCTGCTTGGCGATCAGCCGGACCCGGTTCTTGGTCGCCTGGCCGATTTCGGGCGCATCCTTCAGCGCCCGGGATACGGTCGTCACGCCGAGCCCCGCCATGAAGGCGATCGTCTTCAATGTCGGCCGCTCCGCCTCAATTGGCTCGTCGGCCTTCGCAGAGCCTCGTCCCGTGACCTTCGCTTCATCATTCATGGAAGTTCAGCTTATATCGTTACAGTTGTGGCCTTCAACCTAGCGATGTATTTGAAGCTTCGCAAGCTGTAAGGTCGTGAGCCACGATAAAGCCAGTTTAGCCAGACATGCTCGATTCAGCAACCTTACGCATTGTTTTTATAGAGGTATTTTAGACGTATCCTTCGTTTCCCAAAAAATATCGCTCTGGTGATTGCCTCGCAGGAAAGTTTGCTCTACGCTACCTGTAACGTTTCAGGTTTGGGAGGATAGGATGCGTTTTCATACTGGTTTTGCCGCCTTGTTCGCGTCGTCGGTGCTGTTTTCAGCTGGCAGCGCCGGTGCGGTCGATCTTGAAGTGACCCATTGGTGGACTTCTGGCGGCGAGGCGGCCGCCGCCAAGGTTCTGGCTGAATCCTACGACAAGCTCGGTGGCGACAAATGGGTGGACGGCGCCATTGCCGGATCGGGCACCACGGCGCGCCCCATCATCGTCAGCCGTATCCTTGGCGGCAATCCGATGGGTGCGACGCAGCTCAATACCGGGCGCGATGCCGAGGACCTGGTCAAGGCCGGCCTGATGACGGATTTGTCGGAGCTCGCGGCCAAGGAAGGCTGGGCGGATTTCATCCGACCGTCCAAGCTTCTCGATGCCTGCAAATTCGAAGGCAAGATCTATTGCGTTCCCGTCAATATCCACTCGTGGCAATGGATGTGGACCAATCCGTCGGTATTCAAGGATGCGGGGGTCAACCCGCCGGCAAACTGGAAGGATTTGGTGGCCGCGGCACCCAAGCTGAAGGAGAAAGGCGTCATTCCATTGGCAACGGGTGACGCCTGGCAGGTCGATGGCATTTTCCGGGTGCTGCTTGCCGCGATCGGTGGCAAGGAGCTTTACCTGAAGATCGCCGAGAAAAAGGATGCCGAAGCGGCGGCCGGCCCGGAGATGAAGGCTGTTTTGCAGGCTTTTGCCGAGGCGCGTGAGCTTGCCGATCCGGGCTATGTCGGACGGCAGTGGAACGAGGCGACGTCGCTGGTATTGACAGGCAAGGCCGGTGCCCAGGTCATGGGCGACTGGGCGCAGAGCGAGTTCGGCACGGCCGGCAAGGTCGCCGGCACCGATTATGACTGCCTGCCCGGCCTCGGCGTCTATCCGATGTTGGATACGGGCGGCGATGCCTTCTATTTCCCGAAGAGCGACAATCCGGAAGTGACGAAAGCGCAGCTGAAGCTCGCGAGCATGCTCGTTTCCAAGGAGACGCAAGTCTCGTTCAACCTCGCAAAAGGTTCGTTGCCGATCCGTGGCGATATCGACTTGAATACCGCCAATGCCTGCATGCAGAAGGGTATCAAGATCCTGGCCGACAGCAACAATGTCCTTCCCGCCTATGAGCAGGCGTTTTCGTCCGACACTCAGGGCCAGATCGAGGATCTCTCGACGGAGTTCTTTGCGGACAAGAATATGAGCGTCGAAGATGCTCAGGCTCGCTTCGTCGAGATCATCACCGAGGCGCAATAGGCAGCCCTTTCCCACTTGACCCTTGTTGCCGTCCGAGCGGGCGGCAACGGCTCAGTCCGATGGAGCTTCCATGCCCAATAAACGGCCCTTCGCCCCGCTGCGAAACTTCAATGCCAAAGTCGCCGCCGTTCCCATGATCGCCACGGTGCTCGTCGTGTTCGTCGGCTGCACCCTGTGGACGGTGGTCTATTCATTCACGTCGTCGAGGTCCCTGCCCGTGCTGGATTTCGTCGGTTTCGACCAGTATGAGCGGCTGTTCCGCACGACCCGCTGGAAGGTGGCATTGAAGAATCTCGCCATCTACGGCGTCTTGTCGCTGGTTTTCTCGCTGGTCATCGGCTTCATCCTGGCGGCGCTGATGGATCAGAAGATCCGTTTCGAGAATACGTTCAGGACCATCTTTCTCTACCCCCACGCCCTGTCCTTCATCGTTACCGGGCTCGCCTGGCAGTGGATCCTGGCGCCGACTTTCGGCATCCAGAAGGTCGTGCGCGACCTCGGTTTCGAGACCTTCGAGTTCTCGTTGCTGACCAACAGCCGATATACGATCTACGCCATCGTCATCGCCGGCCTGTGGCAGGGAACGGGGCTGGTCATGGCGCTGATGCTGGCCGGGCTCAGGACCGTCGATGACGAAATCTGGAAAGCCGCCAGGGTCGACGGCATACCGGCCTGGAAAACCTATGTTTTCATCATCATTCCCATGATGCGGCCGGTATTCGTGACGACCCTCGTCATTATCGCCGCGGCGATCGTCAAGATCTACGATCTCGTCGTCGCCATGACCAATGGCGGTCCCGGCATCGCATCGGAAGTGCCGGCCAAATATGTCTACGACCTCATGTTCTCGCGCGGCAATCTCGGGCAAGGCCTTGCGGCTTCGACCATCATGCTGACGACCGTCCTCATCATTCTGGTCCCCTGGGCACTGATGGAATTTCGACCTACCAACAGGAAGGGAGGTGCGAAATGAGCACGCGTCCATCAATCGGCGAGCCGCGCGGGCGCAGGCCGAAGCGCTTTCTGTCGCCGGCCTCGATCATGATCTACGGCATACTCATCGTGGCTGCGATCTATTACCTCGTTCCGCTCTATGTGATGATCATGACGTCCATCAAGGGCATGCCGGAAATCCGGCTCGGCAATATCTTCTCGCCGCCCGTGGAGGTCACGTTTCAGCCGTGGGTGACTGCCTGGAACAGCGCCTGCACCGGCCTGAGCTGCGAGGGCATCAAGGTCGGGTTCTTCAACTCGATGAAGATATTGATCCCGAGCGTGATTATATCGATCATCGTCGCCTCGGTGAACGGCTACGCCCTCTCGAACTGGCGCTTCAAGGGTTCGGAGTTCTTCTTCACCGCACTGATATTCGGGGCATTCATCCCCTATCAGGTGATGCTGTATCCGCTGGTGATCATTACGCGCGAACTCGGCATATTCGGCACCCTTACCGGTGTGATCGTCATCCATACCATATTCGGCATGCCGATCCTGACGCTTCTGTTCCGCAATTACTTCGTCTCGCTTCCGCCCGAATTGTTCAAGGCGGCGCGCGTCGATGGCGCTGGTTTCTGGCGCATTTTCCTGCAGATCATGCTGCCCATGTCGGTGCCGATCTTCGTCGTGGCGGTGATCCTGCAGGTCACGGGCATCTGGAACGACTTTCTATTCGGCGTGATCTTCGCCGGCACCAAGAACTTCCCGATGACCGTGCAGCTCAACAACATCGTCAACTCCACCCAAGGCGTAAAGGAATACAACGTCAACATGGCTGCCACCATTCTCACGGGCGCCGTGCCCCTTCTCGTCTACTTCTTCTCCGGCAAGTATTTCGTCAGGGGCATTGCCGCTGGCGCGGTAAAAGGATGATGCCCGTGCACAGTGTTTCAATAAAGGATCTCGCAGTCAGCTTCGGCTCGGTGGACGTGCTCAAAGACCTCAATCTGGATATTGCCGATGGCGAGTTCCTCGTCCTGCTCGGCCCGTCGGGTTGCGGAAAGTCCACCTTGCTGAATTGCATCGCCGGCCTGCTCGATGTGTCCGACGGGCAGATCGTCATCAAGGGGAAGAACGTTACCTGGGACGAGCCGAAGGATCGCGGCATCGGCATGGTCTTTCAGTCCTATGCGCTCTACCCGCAGATGACGGTCGAGAAGAACCTGTCGTTCGGCCTGCGCGTGGCGGGGCTGCCGAAGGAGGAGATCGCCAAGCGCGTCGCCGCAGCGGCCGAAATATTGCAGATCGGCCCCTTGCTGCAGCGCAAGCCCGGCGAACTTTCGGGGGGGCAGCGCCAGCGCGTCGCCATCGGCCGGGCGCTGGTGCGCGACGTGGACGTGTTCCTGTTCGACGAACCGCTGTCGAACCTCGACGCCAAGCTTCGCTCGGAATTGCGCGTGGAGATCAAGCGGCTCCACCACAAGCTGGCGAACACGATGATCTATGTGACGCATGACCAGATCGAAGCGCTGACGCTCGCCGATCGGATCGCGGTGATGAAGGGCGGGCTGATCCAGCAGCTGGACGAGCCGCTGACCATTTATAACAAGCCGCGCAATCTCTTCGTCGCCAGCTTCATCGGATCGCCCGCCATGAATTTCCTCAAGGGCGAGATCGTCACGCAGGGCGCCGCGCCCGCGTTCCGCTCCAGCGATTTCGTCGTCTCGCTCGATGGTTACGAATCGCAAGAACCGCTCAAGGACGGCGCAGAGGTGATCTTCGGCTTCCGCCCGGAGCATGTGAGCATCAATGATACTCCCGGCCCGGCCGACCGATCCTGCGCCGCCAGCGTCGATATCGAGGAGCCGATGGGTTCCGACAGCCTGATCTGGCTGAAAATAGCCGGCAAGCCAGCCTCGGTCCGCACCGAGGCCGGAAGACGTTTCAAGCCCGGCGACAATGTCTGGCTCACCTTCAATCCGGCAATGGCGTCCGTTTTCGACGCCAATACCGAAAATCGCATCTAGCCTCCCAGCTATCATTGGAGAATGAAATGACCGACTATTCCTACCAGCTCTATAGTTCACGCAAGTTTCCGCCGCTCGAGCAGACCCTCTCCATGCTCAAACAGCATGGATACAGCCAGGTCGAGCCCTATGGTGGCCTCTATGGCGACGTGAAAGCGCTGAAACAGGGACTCGATGCGAATGGCTTGACCGCCCCGACAGGGCATTTCGGCATCGACATGCTGGAGAACGAACCCGCCAAGGTGCTGGATATCGCCGGTGAACTCGGCATGAAAGCAATCTACTGCCCCCATCTGGCACTGGAACTACGCCCGACGGATGCTGCCGGCTGGTCGGAATTCGGCCGCAGGCTGGAAGCAGCCCATGCCGTCTATGCCAAGGCGGGTTACATTTTCGGCTGGCACAATCACGACTTCGAATTCGTGGCTCTGCCCGATGGCTCCATCCCGCAACGATTGATCCTCGATGCGGCGCCGAGCATTTCCTGGGAAGCCGATATCGCCTGGATCATCCGCGGCGGCGGCGATCCCTTCAAGTGGATCGAGACAGACGGCAATCGTCTCAGTTCGGTCCACGTCAAGGATATCGCCGCCAGCGGCGAAAATCAGGACCAGGACGGTTGGGCCGATGTCGGGCATGGCACTGTCGACTGGAAGGCCCTGCTGGCGGCGCTGGAGAAGACGCCGGTGCGCTATTTCGTGCTCGAGCACGACAATCCCGCGGATGACGAGCAGTTCGCGAGCCGCTCAATCGCGACGCTGAAGGCAATCTAGGAAGCAATATGATGGCTAGAACATTGGGTATCGGAATAATCGGCGCCGGCAGCATATCGGCCTCCTATCTCAGGCTGGCGCCGCTCTTCAAGGGCATCGAGGTGCGGGCGATCGCGGACATCAACGATGCCGCCGCCACGGCGCGGGCCGCGGAATACAGGATCGAGGCGCGCAGCATCGACAAGCTGCTCGCCAGCGATGATATTGATCTGGTCGTCAATCTCACCATCCCGGACGCTCATTTCGACGTTTCGAAGCAGATATTGTCGGCGGGGAAGCATCTTTATTCGGAAAAGCCGCTGACCCTTTCACTGGCGGATGGTCTGGCGCTGAAAAAGCTCGCGGATTCGAAGAATCTCAAGGCAGGATGCGCGCCCGACACGTTTCTTGGCGGCGCGCATCAATTGGCGCGCAAGCTGATCGACGATGGCAACATCGGCACCGTAACCTCGGGCACGGCCCATGTCCTGAGCCACGGCATGGAGCATTGGCACCCCAATCCCGACTTCTTCTTCAGGCCGGGCGGCGGTCCGATCCTCGATCTTGGACCCTATTACATCGCCAATCTCGTCAATCTCATCGGCCCCGTTCGCCGGGTGGCGGCACTGACGTCCATGGCGACGCCTACCCGCACCATATCCAGCGCGCCGCGTGCCGGCGAAATCATCAAGGTCACGACGCCGACGACGATCCAGGCCCTGCTCGAATTCGACAGCGGCGCCTCCGTAACGCTCTCCGCCAGCTGGGACGTCTGGGCGCATAATCATCCGAACATGGAGCTTTACGGCACGGATGGTTCGCTCTTCCTGCCGGACCCGAACTTCTTCGGTGGAGAGGTGAAGCTCGCCAAGCCGGGCAAGAAGCCCAAGCCCGCCCGCTCGTGGCAACACCCGCTGGGTATCCCCAACCAGAAGCACGCGAGCGGCATGATGGCCAATTATCGTACGGCCGGGCTGGCGGACATGACTTCGGCGATCCTTGGCGATCGGGACATACGTTGTTCGCTGGACCGTGCGCTGCACGGCGTCGATGTCATGGTGTCGATCCTGCGCTCCGGCGAAGAGAAGAAGTTCATCGATATCGAGACCAGTTGCACCCGGCCTGAGGCGCTGGGCGTGAAAGAGGCAAGGTCGTTGTTGAAAACCGCATAATCCATCGCTCCCAAGCGATTGCGGTGGCGGTCGGGGGGCACTATGTTCGCCCCCCGATCACCATACTGGAATAACCCGTGACCGCTGACAATTCCAAGACGATCCGTATCGCCCGGCTCATTGCTTCCGAGATCCAGGCGCGTCCCGAACAGGCCGCCGCCGCCATAGAACTGCTGGATGGCGGCGCGACGGTTCCATTCGTCGCCCGTTACCGCAAGGAAGTGACGGGCGGCCTGGACGATACGCAATTGCGGACGCTCGACGACCGCCTGTCCTATCTGCGGGAACTCGATACGCGGCGCGACACGATCCTGGAATCGATCCGTGGCCAGGAAAAGCTCACGCCCGAGCTGGAATCCGCGATCATCGCCGCCACGACGAAGGCCGAGCTGGAGGATATCTACCTCCCCTATCGGCCGAAACGCCGCACCCGCGCCGAGATTGCGAGAGAACGCGGACTTGGCCCCTTGGCCGAGACGGTGCTTTCCGACCGAAGCGTCAATCCCGCCGAACTTGCGGCGAGCTTCATCAATGCGGAGGTGCCCGACGTCAAATCGGCACTCGACGGCGCAAGGGATATATTGGTCGAAACCTTCGCGGAAAATGCCGATCTCGTCGGCCGCTTGCGCAATTATCTGAAGGATCGCGCCGTCCTGCAGGCGCGGGTCATCGATGGCAAGCAGGAAGCCGGTGCGAAATTCTCCGATTATTTCAACCACACCGAGCGATGGGCAGCGGTCCCAGGCCACCGCGCGCTGGCCATGCTGCGCGGCCGGAACGAAGAGGTGCTCAGCCTCGAAATCACTGTCGATGCCGACGACACCAGCCCGGTCAGGCCGGTCGAGCGCATGGTTGCGGCGGCCTATGGCATCGGCGGTGACGGCGCGGCCAATAGCTGGTTGATGGACGTGGTTCGCTGGGCCTGGCGCATCCGGCTTTCGCTCAATCTCTCGGTCGATCTCATGACGCTGATGCGGGAACGGGCGGAGGAGGATGCCATCAATGTTTTCGCCCGCAACCTGAAGGACCTGTTGCTGGCGGCGCCCGCCGGCTCGCGCGCCACGATGGGGCTTGATCCCGGCATTCGCACCGGCGTGAAGGTGGCGGTGGTGGACGGAACCGGCAAGCTGCTCGACACTGCGACTGTCTACCCGTTTCAACCGCGCAACGACGTTCGCGGCGCGCAGTCAGAGATTGCAAGCCTCGTCCGCAAACACAATGTCGAGCTGATTGCCATCGGCAACGGCACCGGCAGCAGGGAGACGGAGCGCCTCGTTGCCGACATGCTCGGCGACATGCCCGTCCCCCGTCCGCTCAAGGTGATCGTCAGCGAGGCTGGCGCTTCGGTCTATTCCGCCTCGGCTGCCGCGGCCGCGGAGTTCCCCAAGCTCGATGTTTCGCTGCGCGGCGCCGTCTCCATAGCGCGGCGCCTGCAGGATCCGCTTGCGGAACTGGTAAAGATCGACCCGAAATCCATCGGCGTCGGGCAATACCAGCATGATGTGGACCAATATCGGCTCGCCCGCGCACTCGATGCGGTGGTCGAGGATGCGGTGAACGGCGTGGGTGTCGATCTCAACACGGCGTCGGCGTCGCTCCTCGCGCGCATTTCGGGCCTCGGCACTGCGCTGGCCGAAGCCATCATCGCCTACCGCGATGAAATCGGGCCATTCAAGTCGCGGCGCGATCTGCTCAAGGTGGCGCGTCTCGGGCCGCGAGCCTTCGAACAATGCGCGGGCTTCCTGCGTATCCGCGGCGGTGCCGAACCGCTCGATGCCTCGGCCGTCCACCCGGAAGCCTATGGCGTCGCCAAGAAGATCATCAATGCTTGCGGTCGCGATGTCCGCTCCCTGATGAGCGATCCGGCCGCGCTAAAAGCGCTCGATCCCAGGCTGTTCGTCGATGAAAAGTTCGGCTTGCCGACGATAAGGGACATTCTTTCCGAGCTGGAAAAGCCCGGCCGCGACCCGCGACCCGAATTCCGCACGGCAACCTTTGCCGAGGGCGTCGACGACATCAAGGATCTGAAGCCCGGAATGCAGCTCGAAGGTACGGTGACGAACGTCGCGGCCTTCGGCGCATTTGTCGATATCGGCGTGCATCAGGATGGGCTGGTGCATCTGTCCCAGCTTGCCGACCGCTTCGTCAAGGACGCCCATGAGGTCGTCAAGGCCGGCGATGTGGTTAAGGTCCGGGTGGTCGATGTCGATGTGAAGCGCAATCGCATCGGACTTACCATGCGCAAGGATGGTGGTGGCGATACGGTCCGCAGGTCGTCGAGGGACGAGCAGCCGCAAAGGAAGCCGCAGCCGCAGAAGCCGCAAAGCGCGCCGCAAGGGGCTCTCGGTGCTGCATTGGCCGATGCCTTGCGCAAGAAGTGACTAGGACGCTTCCGCGGCTTGCGAAATCGAGGCAAGCAGGGTTTCGCGCGCCGATCTGAGATGGGCACGGCAGGCCCTGTCCACTTTCGCGGCATCGCGCGAGCGCAGCGCTTCTATGTAGTCGAGATGCTCTTCCAGGGCCCGGGCGTTTCGCTGCTTGGCGTCAATCTTGTTCCACTGGTAATGGTAGTGGAAGACGATCGCGATAATATCGTAGAAATCATCGACGAAGCGGTTGCGCGACGCGGAGTGGATCAGGCGATGAAACCGTTCATCGAGTTCCGAAAACTCGCCAAAGCGTCGGTCGACATCGTTCAGCAGGGCGCGATGTTCCGCGTCGAGCTCATCGAGCTCCAGGCGCGCCGGATGATCTGCTTCCAGCTTGCTGAATGCAACGGCCGAGCGCAGCTCGAAGATTTCACGAATGTCGAACAGTTCGAGCGCGAAGCTCTCGGTGAAGCCCTTCAGCACCCAATGACTGTTGCGGCGCTTTTCGATCAGTCCAAAACGGCTGAACCGGATAAGGAACTCGCGAACGCTCGACGTGCCGACGCCGATCTCGCGCGCGAGTTCCAGCTCGTTGATCTGCATTCCCGGCTGGGCTCCGCCGGCCAAGATGCGCTTCATGAAACTGCGTTCGATGATCGACGAGAGCGAACTTGTCTCGATCTCCGGATAGAAGTCCTGGCTGGACGGGCGACGCAAGACCGTCTTGCTCTTGCCGATCTGGATGAGCCCGGCTTCCTCCAAGGCCTTGAGAATAGCGCGCACGGTAGTACGGCTGACGCTGAGCCTTGCCCCGAGATCGGCTTCCGAAGGCAAGGTATCGCCGATGTCGAGGAGCCGCAGACACCTGTTGTAGCCTTGCTTGAAAACCGTGTTCTGCTTCGACATTGCGCTCACCCGGCATGATCGCCTCAGCACATTTAGGCGCAACAATGATTGACTGCAAAGGTTTTTTGTCGATAAAAGACAGTGCATGCCAACAGAACGCTTGGGAGGGGCTCCGTTGAACATCCGCAGGATAGGGAAAACGTCACTCGCCGTAACTGAATTCGGCTTTGGCGGCGCGGCGATCGGCGGGCTTTACCGCGAATGCAGCCGCGAAGCGGCGATGGAAACGCTGCAGACCGCCTGGGATTCGGGCCTGCGCTACTTCGATACGGCGCCGTTCTACGGGTTTGGCCTCTCGGAACGGCGCACGGGTGACTTTCTTCGCAGCATGCCTCGGGACAGCTATGTCCTCTCGACCAAGGTTGGCCGTCTTCTGCGTCCGGTGCCGGAGGATCAGGTTCCCGACTATTCCTACGTCAATCCGCTGCCATTCACCGTGGATTACGATTACAGCTATGACGGCATAATGCGTTCGTTCGAGATGAGCTTTGCGCGGCTGGGTCTCAACCGGATCGACATATTATATGTGCACGATATCGGCGCCTATACGCACGGCGCGGAAAAGAACGCCGTCTATCAGCGGCAGCTTCTCGATAGCGGCATCAAGGCGCTCTCGGAACTGAAATCTTCCGGTGCGATCGCCGCCTATGGTCTCGGCGTGAACGAGGTCGAAGTCTGCATGGACGTCATCGCCCATAGCGAGATCGACTGCATCCTTCTGGCCGGACGCTACTCCCTGCTCGACCGGTCTGCCGACAGAGGGCTTCTGGAAGAGTGCAACAGGCGGCAGATTTCCCTTGTCATCGGCGGCGTGTTCAATTCCGGCATATTGGCGACAGGCCCGGTTCCCGGCGCGCATTTCGATTATGGTCCCGCCTCGGAGGAGGTTCTGCAAAAGGTGCGTTCCCTCGAAGAGATCGCGCGCAACTATAGCGTGCCGCTCGCGGCCGCCGCCATGCAGTTCCCATTGCAACAGCCTGCCGTCGCCAATGTGCTGATCGGCACGGCAAAGCCTGCCAGCCTCAAGCGCAACATGGAGCTTTTGTCGGTCGAAGTGCCGCAATCGGTCTATGAACAGAGCGAGGCGCATGTGATCCGATAGTCCGGATTCGACCGCGCTTGCCAAGGTGCGGGTTTTAAATTAGCTTCGACGTGCATAGTTTTTTATCGATAAAGATCGGATTGAAACAGCGCCCTCTCGATCCGGTCAGTAAATAAATCAACCGGCGCTTTGAGAGGAACGCAACCCATGAATTCATTCGGAAGAACCATCCGCCGCAGAACCATTCTCGCCACGGCAGGCGCGGCTCTCGTCGCCGCAACCCTTGCCGGCGTCCCCGCCAGGGCGCAGGACGTGACGATCCCGATCATCGTGAAGGATACAACCTCCTTCTACTGGCAGATAGTGCTGGCCGGCGCGCGCAAGGCGGGCAAGGAACTGGGCATCAAGGTGCCGGAGCTTGGAGCACAGGCGGAATCCGACATCAACGGCCAGATCTCCATACTGGAAAACGCCGTCTCGGGATCGCCGGCGGCAATCGTGATTTCGCCGACGGAGTTCAAGGCCCTCGGTAAGCCGATCGACGACGCCGCCGAATCCGTCAAGATCATCGGCATCGATTCAGCGGCCGATTCAAAGGCGTTTACCTCCTTCCTGACCACCGACAATATCCAGGGTGGCCGCGTCGCCGCCGATGGTCTGGCGGCGGCCATAACGGAGGCCTTCGGCAAGGCGGAAGGCGAAGTTGCGCTCATCACCGCGCTTCCGGGAGTCGGATCGCTCGATCAGCGCGCGCAGGGCTTCAAGGAGCAGCTGGCAGCCAAATATCCGGGGCTCAAGCTCGTGGCCGACAAGGTAGCCGACGGCCAGGCGACCACCGGGCTCAACATCACCACCGATCTGATAACCGCCAATCCGAACCTGAAAGGCATCTTCGCTTCCAACCTGATCATGGGGCAAGGCGCGGGCCAGGCGATTGCTGAAAACAAGGCCCAGGACAAGATCAAGCTGATCGCGTTCGACAGCGACGAGAAGCTGGTGAAGCTGCTCAGTGACGGCGTCATCCATGCCCTCGTCGTGCAGGACCCGTTCCGGATGGGCTATGACGGCATCAAGACCGCGCTCGCCGCCTCCAAGGGCGAGAAGGTGGAAGCGAATGTCGATACCGGCGCCAACCTCATCACCAAGGCCAATATGAACGAGCCAAGGGCGCAGGAACTCCTCAATCCCAAGCTGGATTAACGGAACGGGCGGCGGCGCACACCGCCGCCCAATTCTTTTGGCAAGGCGCGGGACGGTTCGGTTCGAACCGCTTCGGCCACCATTCAGAACCGGCGAGGCGTCATGACAAGCCAAGATTCTGCACCGCATTCTGTCACCGGCCGCGTCCAATCGGCGCCAATCCTCGAGCTGCGCGGGCTTGAAAAGCAATATTTCGGCACCCATGCGCTGAAACCGGCAGACCTTGCCTTCGAAGCAGGGGAAATCCACGCGATCGTCGGTGAGAACGGCGCGGGAAAATCGACGCTGATCAAGCTTCTTACCGGTGTCGTCCCGCGCACGGCCGGCGATATCTACTGGCGCGGCGAGCCTGTGGGTCTGAAGACGCCGCTGGAGGCGATCCGCCACGGCATCAATGCCGTGCATCAGGAAGTGGTGCTGTGTCCGCATTTGAGCGTCGCCGCCAATATTTTCCTCGGCGAGGAACGCCAGCGCTTCGGGCTGCTGCGTCACCGCAGCATGGTGCGTGAAGCACGGAAGATCCTCGACGATCTCGGCTTTGACCTGCCCGCCGACGCCCTGCTCGGCGACCTGACGATCGGCCAGCAGCAATTGATTGCGACGGCGCGCGCGGCAACGCGCGGAGCGCGGTTCCTGATATTCGACGAGCCGACGGCGTATCTTACCCGCAAGGAGGCTGCACAGCTCTTCACGCTGATCCGCCGCATGCAGCGCGAGGGCGTCACGATCATCTATATCAGCCACCGCCTCGAGGAAGTCTTCGAGCTTGCCGATCGTGTTTCGGTTTTGAGGGACGGGACGCTTGTCGGCACGAGGAACATCGGCGAAACAAGCGAGAACGAACTGATATCCCTGATGATAAACCGCTCCATCGAGCAGATTTATCACAAGGATAGCTTCAGCTTCGGCGCAACCGTGCTCGAAACGCGCAATTTGTCGGGACCGGGTTTCCAGGACATATCGCTCAGCGTCCGCGAAGGCGAGATTGTCGGCCTCTACGGGCTGATCGGCGCCGGGCGGAGCGAATTCGTCTCGGCAGTGTTCGGCCGCCAGCCGAAGACGTCAGGCTCCATCCTCTGGCAGGGCGAGGAAGTGGCGATCCGCCGCGAGCGCGATGCGATCAAGCTCGGGATCGCCCTGGCCCCGGAAAGCCGGCGCGACCAGGGCCTGTGCCTGTCCCTGCCGGTCAGCCTCAATCTCAACCTGCCGATCTACAAGCAGTTGAGCCGCAACGGGCTTGTTTCCTCGCGCGAGGAGAAGGCGCGCGCCGACCGCCAGATCGCCGATCTTCGGATCAAGACGGCCGGGCGATCGGCGAGCGCCGCCAGCCTCTCCGGTGGCAACCAGCAGAAGATCGTCATCGGGAAATGGCTCAATCATGGCGCCAAGCTCTTCATCTTCGACGAGCCGACCGTGGGTGTCGACGTCGGGACGAAAGCGGAGATCTACCGCCTCTTTTCCGCGCTTCTTGCGCAGGGCGCCGGTATTATCCTCATCTCTTCCTACCTGCCGGAGGTCTACGAGCTCGCCGATACGCTCCATGTATTCCGCCGGGGCGAAATCGTTGCCAGCCATGCCCATAACAGCGCGAGCCACGAAGATATTCTGAGCCGGGCCCTCGGCTCGGCGCCAGTTACCTCCACCAATGCCGCCCCTGGAGATTTGAACCGATGAGTATCGAAAACACCGAAGCCGCCATTTCGCCGAGGAAGCGATTCAACATTCTGTTCGGGTTGACGCTGTTTGCGTTGCTGCTGGTGCTCTGGCTGATCCTGGGACTGTCGACAACGACATTCTGGACCAGCAACAATATGGCCAACCTGCTGCGGCAGGGTGCGATGATCGCCATCCTCGCCGTCGGGCAGACTTTCGTGATCATCACAGGCGGTATCGACCTTTCCGTCGGCGCCATAGCGGGCTTTGCCAGTACCGTGGTGGCACTGCTTCTGGCCCAGGGATTCCCGATATGGGCGGCTATTTCGATCACCCTGCTGATCGGCGTGGGCATCGGCCTCTTTCATGGCTTCGGCATCGTCCGCATGGGGCTGCCGCCGTTCATCATAACGCTCGCCACGCTGACCTCGCTGCGCGGCGTCGGGCTGCTGCTGACGAATGGCGCGACGATCTCGATCGACAATGACGCCTTCACCGACTTCTCGCGCAACGATTTTCTCGGTGTGCCGAACCTTTTCTGGATGGTCATCCTCGTCGGTGTTCCGGCCTATATCTTCCTGCAGCACAGCCGCTGGGGCCGTTACCTGTTTTCCGTGGGCTCCAATGCCGAGGCCTCCCGCCTTTCCGGCGTTAACGTCAAAGGGACGATCTATCTCGCCTATACGCTCTCGGCCGTCTGTGCGTCTTTCGTCGGCATCCTCCTCGCCATGCGCATCGGCGTCGGCAATCCGACGCAGGCCGAGGGCTGGGAGTTGCAGGCAATCGCTTCCTCGGTGATTGGCGGTACGAGCCTCTTCGGCGCGGTGGGATCGGTGCAGGGACCGCTTCTCGGCGCATTCATCCTCGCCACCATCAACAATGGTGCGAACCTCCTGAACGTGAATTCGTTCTGGCAGCGGGTGATAACGGGCGTCCTGATCATCGTCATCGTCTATTTCGACCAGCTCCGGCGGCGCAAGGGCTAGTGAACCCGAATCTGAAGTAGGCAAGGTTGAACCTCGCGGCAGCACGCCTATTGTAGGTCTTGCTGAAACAGGTGCGAGGAACTGCCATGGCCTATGAACTGTACTATTGGGACGGATTGCAGGGGCGCGGCGAATTTGTCAGGCTGGCGCTCGAATGTGCCGGGGCCGATTATGTCGAAGTGTGCCGGGCCGAGGACGGCAAGGGCATGGGCGCCATGATGAACATTCTGAAGGGCCGGGCTTCGCCGTTCACGCCCTTCGCTCCGCCCTTCCTCAAGGATGGCGATGTCCTCGTCTCGCATGTCGCCAACATCCTGTTCTACCTCGCTCCGAAGCTCGGACTGGCCCCAAAAACCGAGTTCTTGCGCTACTTTGCCAATGGCCTGCAGCTCACCATCACGGATTTTCTCGCCGAGGTGCACGACACGCATCATCCGATCGCCACGTCCCAATATTACGAAGACCAGAAGGAGGCGGCGAAGTTGCGGGCGACCGATTTCCTGAAGCACCGCATGCCCAAATTCCTGGATTATTTCGAACGGACCCTCAAGGAGAACCCGGAGAAGTCCGGGCACCTCGCCGGTGGCGGGTTCACCTATGTCGATCTTTCGATTTTTCAGGTCATCGAGGGGCTTCGCTACGCATTCCCCCGCGCCACCGCCGGCCTGGCCAAGGCATATCCCGGTCTGGTCACACTGCGCGATGTCGTGGAGCAGATTCCGAATGTGCGAAACTACCTCGCCTCGGAGCGCCGGCTGGCCTTCAATACCTCCGGCATCTTCCGGCACTATCCTGAGCTCGACTTGGATCTCTGAGCAAGGTTCGAGCCGATTTCCTCTGGACATGCCGTTTTGAAGGCGCTCCATTGGCGATGTTCGCCATTTCGGAGGAAATCATGGAACGTCATCTCGTCAAGGCCGGCGTTTTCGCCGTAGCGCTCAGTCTCGCGCTTTCTCCAGTCAATGCCGCCCTCGCCGCTTCGCCCGAACCGGTGGCCGCCGAGCACGGCATGGTGGTCAGCGCCCAGCACCTCGCTTCGGAAGCAGGGGTGAATGTGCTGAAAAGCGGTGGCAATGCGGTCGATGCAGCGGTTGCCGTCGGTTACGCACTGGCCGTTGTCTATCCGGTTGCAGGCAATATCGGCGGTGGCGGCTTCATGACCATCCGTCTCAAGGATGGCACCACGACCTTCCTCGACTTTCGCGAGCGTGCCCCCCTTGCTGCAACCAAGACGATGTATCTCGACGACAAGGGCAATATAGCCAAGGGCCGCAGCACCGAGGGCTATCTCGCCGTCGGCGTGCCGGGATCGGTTCTCGGGTTCGAAACGGCTCGCGAGAAATATGGAACGAAGTCCCGGCAGGAACTGCTCGAGCCAGCCATTCGGCTCGCCCGTGACGGTTTTGTGCTCGATCAGGGAGATGCCGCGACTTTCGAGGAAGGCGTCGGCATGCTGGCCAAGGACAAGGCCGCAGCGGCGATCTTCCTGAAACCGGACGGGAAGGCCTATACGGCCGGCGAGACCCTGAAACAGCCGGATCTCGGCACCGTTCTGGCGGAGATATCGGAGAAAGGATCCGACGCCTTCTATAAGGGCGCTGCCGCCGAAGCTATCGTCAAGGCCAGCCAGGATAGTGGCGGCATCCTCGCCAAGGCGGATTTCGAGCAGTACAGCGTGCGCGAACTTGAGCCGATCAAGTGCAATTATCGCGGATATGACATCGTTTCCTCGCCGCCTCCAAGTTCCGGCGGCGTAATCGTCTGCGAGATATTGAATGTGCTCGAAGGCTATCCGCTGGGCTATCTCGGCAGCGGCTCGGCGCAAACGGTCCATGCGATGGTGGAGGCCATGCGCTTCGCCTATGTCGATCGCAACAAGTCCCTCGGTGATCCCGATTTCGTCGACAATCCCGTCGAGCAACTGGTCGACAAGAAATATGCGAAGGAAATCCGCGACAAGATCAGCCCCTTCAAGGCCGGCGTGTCGCAGGATCTGATGCCGGAAGGCTTCGGCGAGAGCAAGGAGACGACGCATTATTCCATCGTCGACCAGGAGGGCAATGCAGTCGCCGTCACCTATACGCTCAATGGGTCCTTCGGTGCGGGGGTCGTCGCACCCGGAACCGGCATCCTTCTCAACAATGAAATGGACGATTTCACCTCGAAGCCGGGTTCGCCCAACCTTTATGGGTTGGTGCAGGGTGAAGCCAATGCCATCGCCCCGAAGAAGACGCCGCTCTCATCGATGAGCCCGACCATCATTTCCAGGGATGGCCGCCCGTTCATGGTGATCGGAAGCCCGGGCGGCGCGCGCATCATCACCATCACGCTCGAGGCGATCATCAATGTCATCGACCACGGCATGAATATTCAGGAAGCGATCGATGCACCGCGCATTCATCACCAGTGGCTGCCCGATCGTGTCTATATGGAGCCCTACGCGCTTTCCGCCGATACGATGAAGGTCCTGACCGAGATGGGCCACGATGTCGGAATCGACAAGGATTGGCCGGTCTGGGGCCAGGCGGCGGGTATTCTCGTTGGCGGCAAGAGCCTCGCCGCTATCGAGGAAGGTGGAGGCGCCCGCTATTACGGCGCCATGGACAGTCGTTCTGGCTCCGGCGCGGCAAAGGGCTACTGACCCGCTGCCGTTCGTCAGGAGGAAGAGCCAAATCTCTCCATTCGGTCCCGCAGGAGCCGAATGGTCCGGCTGTCGGCATTGGCGAAGGCGAAACGCAGAAATTGCGATTGGCCTTCGCCGAAATATTCGCCGGGTATCGCCAATATGCCGGCTTCCTTGGCCAGTCTTTCCGCCACTTCCACGGAGTTTTTTCCGTCGAACGGGTGGCGGATGAAGGCGAAATAGGCGCCGACCGCCTCCAGATGCCATCCTTTCAGGCCGGACATGGTTTCGCGCAGCGCCTGCGCACGTCTTTCGATCTCCACGCGGTTTTCCTCGCGCCAATCGGTCAGGGCCGGAATAGCCTTCGCGACGGCATCCTGCGCGGCGCGCGGCGGGCAAATCTGCAGATTGTCCATGATCTTCGCGATCGCCGACACGACTTCGCTTCCGGCAGTGATCGCGCCAAGCCGATGGCCGGGGATGCAATAGGACTTCGAGAAACTGTAGAGCTGGATCAGACTGTGCTGCCAGTCCGGCCGCGCAAACAAATCATGCGGCTGGCCGGCTCCGACAGGAAGAAAATCGCGATATGTCTCGTCGAGGATCAGCCATATCCCCCGTGACCGGCAATAGTCGAAAATCTCAAGCAGCCGCTCCGGCGGGTAGATCGCGCCGGTCGGATTGTTGGGCGTCACCAGAGCGAGCGCCCGCACCTTGTCGTCCATGGCGGACGCCACGGCATCGACCGTCGGTACGAAACCATCTTCGGCACGACAGGTTACGTGGCCGACATCGATGCCAAACATCGCCAGCGTCGTCTCGTGGTTGAAATAGAACGGGTCGGTCAGCAATATCTTTTCGCCCGCGGCGGCGGTTGCCAGCGCAGCGCAAACGAAGGCCTGGTTGCAGCCCGAAGTTATATGGATATTGGCCGGTGACAGATCGGCGCCATAGATCTCGCCGACATGCGCGGCATAGGCGCGCCGCAGGGCCTCTTCCCCCTCTATCGGGCCATAATTCGAAAAGGTCGCTGACGAGGCTGCGTCGCCCAGCCATTCCAGCATGTCCGGATGCGGCGGATAGCCGGGAACCGCTTGCGAAAGGTCGATCAGCGGGCCGAGCGCGCCATCATAGGCGCGGCCCCAGGCCTGGACGGCGGGAATAGGCGGAGGAGACAACCGGGAGACGAGAGAATTGAGCGAAGCGCTGGTCATTGGAATTTCCTGGGCATGATGTTGGGCAATTGCATAACCGCCGGACACGACAATGTCATGCCAGAAGTTTGCCGGCGTTTGACGATTGATTTTGCCGCGTCTTTTCCTTGATAATGACGGCAGGGCAAATCAGGGAAATATCGACATGTCATCTTGGGACGAGAAAAAACTCGGTGAACTGCGCGCGAAATATGGCGAGAGCCATGGCGGCGAGCTCTTCGATGCGCGGTTTCGCAAGGTGGCCGACAAGATATTCTCGAAGAACGGCACGCGGCTTGCGCCCTATGCCGGCGTTCCGACCTTCCTCACCGCTCCCTACATGCCGGTTGATGCAATCGCTCCCGACTTCGGCAATTTGCAGGTCGCAATCGTCGGCGTGCCGATGGACCTCGGCGTGACCAACCGTTCCGGCTCCCGCTTCGGGCCGAGAGCGCTCAGGACGATCGAACGCATCGGCCCCTACAACCACTTCCTGGAATGCGCGCCCGTCTTCGATCTGCGGGTCGCCGACATCGGCGATGTTCCCTTCGTCACCCGCTACCGGCTCGAGCAATGCCATGACGATATAGAACGCCGCTTCAACCAGATCGTTGCGGCGGGCGTCGTTCCCCTTGCCGTTGGCGGAGACCACTCTATCACCCACCCCATCCTCAAGGCGGTGGGCAAGGACCGCCCTGTCGGAATGATCCACATCGATGCGCATTGCGACACGGGCGGCGCATTCGACCAGACGAAGTTCCATCACGGCGGACCGTTCCGCAATGCGGTGCTCGATGGCGTCCTCGACCCCACCCGCACGATACAGATCGGTATCCGCGGCTCGTCCGAATATTTGTGGGAGTTCTCGTATGAATCCGGGATGACAGTCATCCATGCGGAAGAGGTGACCGGCCTCGGCATCCCCGCCATCATCGAGAAGGCCCGGGCCATTGTCGGCGATGGGCCGACCTACCTTTCATTCGACATCGACAGCCTCGATCCGAGCTTCGCCCCGGGAACGGGGACGCCGGAAATCGGCGGGCTCACCACGAGGGAGGTCCTTGAACTCGTCCGTGGGCTGAAGGGCATCAATCTCGTCGGCGGCGATGTCGTGGAGGTCGCGCCGCAATATGATGCGACGACGAATACGGCACATGCCGGCGCGCAGACCCTGTTCGAGATACTGAGCCTGATGGTGTTCAGCCCCTTCGTCCAGAAGAACGGAAACTAGCCGATCATGACAGATGCGGTAGAAGCGGACGTTCTCATCATCGGGGCGGGCATTGCCGGCGTCGGCCTGGCGGCAGCCCTTGCCGATACCCACAAGGTCGTCATCATCGAACGTGAAAGCCAGGCCGGCTATCACTCCACCGGACGTTCCGCCGCGATATTCCTGCCAAACTATGGCAATGACGCCATTCGCGCGCTCAACAAGGTCAGTGCGCCACTCTTCGAGAATCGCGAGCAGGATCTGTTTCCGACGCCGCTCCTGACGCCCCGTGGCAGCCTGACCGTCGCTTCCGAAGCCGGCGTCGATGCTTGCGCCGAATTCATACGCAATGCCGTCGGCGTCGAGGCAATCAGCGTCGATCAGGCTGTCGGCATGGTTCCGATCCTCGACCCGGCACAGATCAAGGCGGCGGCCTTTCAGAAGGACGCTCAGGACATCGATGTCAATGCACTGCATCAGGGCTGGCTGCGAAAGGCGGGACGTCTCGGCGTGAAGATGTTCCTCGACAGCGAGGCGGTGACCGCAGAATATCGCAGCGGCGCTTGGGACGTGGAGACCGGAAAGGCGAGGTTCCGGGCGCCGATCGTCGTCAACGCGTCCGGCGCCTGGGCCGACGTCATCGCCCGGCTCTTTGGTGCGCGGCCGCTTGGCCTGACACCACTGCGCCGTTCGATTGCGGTTCTTCCCGCCCCGGAGGGTCACGACCCGCGCAACTGGCCGCTGGTCGATGACGTCAACGAGGATTGGTATCTGAAGCCCGATGGCGGGCGTCTGTACGTCTCGCCCTGCGACGAGGTTCCAGTCGAGCCGCATGATGCCTATGTCGATGACATGGTACTGGCCGAAGGGCTTTACAGGTTCGAACAAGCCGTCACCATATCGGTCGACCGCGTCGAACGGAGCTGGGCCGGTCTTCGTACTTTCGCGCCAGACAGAACGCCCGTGGCAGGATTCGACCGTCAGGCAAAGGGGTTCTTCTGGCTGGCGGCGCAGGGCGGCTACGGTATTCAAACCTCGCCGGCGCTTTCGAAGCTTGCGGCCACGCTGATCCGCGGCGAACAGCCGGAACCCGCACTCGAAGCCATTCTCGACAGGCTGTCGCCCTCCCGCTTCGACGCATGAAAGCCGCTATTCGGCGGCTTCCATCTGGAACTTTGCCAGGATTTCGCGGATTTCGGCGCGGCAGGAGCCGCAATTTGTGCCTGCCTTCAAGGATTCGCCGATCGATGCGACCGACAAGCATCCATTCTTCGCGGCGTGTTCGATCTCGTTTCGGCCGACCGAGAAGCAGGAACAGATGATCGCGCCCTTGTCCGGTGTATCCTGCCCGGGCCGCCCGGCGAGCAATTGCATGCGCGAGCGCGGATCATGGTCTTGCTTCGCAAGCTGCGAACTCAGCCAGCTTCGCGACGCCATCACGGGCGTGCGGTCGACATAGAGTGCTCCGACCAGTTCCGCGCCGTCGAACAGCGCCAAGCGATATTGACCGCTGCCGGGATCGTGATAGGCCAGAAGCTCGGCGTCGCTCGCCACCGCAAAGAGCTCGCGGGCGAATGCCGCCCAATCCGCCGGCTCGTTGCAATCTGCGAGTTCGAGCCTGTATCCGCCGCCGGTGCGCGCCATGGCCCAATACCGGGTTTGAGGAGGCACTGGCGAGCGGGTGACCGCAAATCCGTACCACGCGGCGGTGTAGCCGCGCAGCCCGACCCGCGCCATTTTCAGCGCCGGCTGCCCCGAAATGGGATCGGTGGCGGCGGTGACCATGGCATCGACGCGGGCCATCGAGGCGAATTCATTGGTCCAGTGCATCGGAACGAAGACATTGCCGCGCTGCTGGCGATCGGTGATCAGCGCTCGCATGATTGCCGAACCGTGGTCGTTTTCGATCGAAACCAGCTCCGCCTCGCCGATCCCGAGTTCGACGGCATCATGCGGATGCAGTTCGACGAACGGCTCGGCATAGTGGCTGGAAAGCCGGGCGCTCTTGCCGGTTCGCGTCATCGTGTGCCACTGATCGCGGATGCGGCCGGAATTGAGCGTGAAGGGGAAGCGAGGGTCCCGGTTCTCGGCCTGCCAGGGCCTTACCGCAACAAACCGCGCCCGCCCGTCGGGTGTGTAGAACCTGCCGTCGCCAAAGAAGCGCTGGCCGTCACGCGCTGCATTCGACGGCAAGGGCCATTGGAACGGCGCCAGCCGATCATAGGCGTCCCGCGATATGTCGGCGTGGGCACCGATATCGAAATCGCGCTGTCCGGAATTGCGATAACCCGACAGCGCCGCGTGCTCGGCGAAAATCTCTGACGGACCGCGATAGGCGAAGGCAGCGCCGAAACCCATGCGCTTGGCCACGTCTGCGATGATCCGCCAATCGGGCCGCGCCTTCCCCGGCAGCGGCAGAAATGCCCTTTGCCGTGAAATGCGCCGTTCCGAATTGGTAACCGTGCCGTCCTTCTCGCCCCAGCCGGCGGCAGGCAGGAGAACATCGGCGTAGCGCGCCGTATCGGTTTGTTCCTGGATATCCGAGACGACGACGAAGGGACAAAGCTCGAGCGCCCTTGCCGCCAGATCCGCCTCCGGCATGGAGACCACGGGATTGGTCGCCATGATCCAGACGGCCTTGACCCGGCCATCGGCGATCGCCTTGAACAGATCGACCGCCTTCAAACCCGGCTGCGACGGCAATGAAGGCGACTGCCAGAACTCCCGGACCAGCCGGCGATGATCCTCGTTCTCGATATCCATGTGGCTGGCCAGCATATTGGCAAGGCCGCCGACTTCGCGCCCGCCCATGGCATTTGGCTGTCCCGTCACCGAAAAGGGGCCGGCGCCGGGCTTCCCTATGCGCCCCGTGCAGAGATGGCAATTGATGATTGCATTGACCTTGTCCGTCCCGCCGGCCGACTGGTTGACGCCCTGACTATAGACGGTTACGCACCGATCGGTGGCGGCAAAGAGCCGGTAGAAGCGGTGGATTGCCTCGATGGCGAGCCCCGTCAGAGCCGCTATCTCGGACAGATCATACTGCCTCGCCACGGCAAGCGCCTCCTCGAAGCCGCTGCAATGGCGCTGGATATAGTCCCTGTCGATGATGTTTTCGGCGGCGAGATAGCCCAGAAGACCGACGAAGAGGGCTGCATCGCCATCCGGCCGGATCGCCAGATGAAGATCGGCCATATCTGCAGTCATCGTCCTGCGTGGATCGATCAGGACGATCTGCATATGCGGGCGCGCGGCTTTGGCCGCAACCAGCCTTTGATAGAGCACGGGATGGCACCAGGCGAGATTGGACCCGGTAAGGATAACGAGGTCTGCCTGTTCGAGGTCTTCATAGCACCCCGGCACGGTGTCCGAGCCGAAGGCTCTTCTGTGGCCGGCAACCGAGGACGACATGCAGAGGCGCGAATTGGTGTCGATATTGGCGGAGCCGATGAAACCCTTCATCAGCTTGTTCGCCAGATAGTAGTCTTCCGTCAACAACTGCCCGGAGACGTAGAACGCAACGCTGTCGGGTCCATGTTCCTCTATCGTCCGGGAAAACCGCTCGGCCACGAGGTCGAGAGCTTCGTCCCATTCGGCGGGCCTGCCCGCGATTTTCGGCTCGAGCAAACGCCCCTCGAGCCCGACGGTTTCGCCAAGCGCCGAGCCCTTGGAGCACAGCCGGCCGAAATTTGCCGGATGATCCGGATCGCCGGCGATGGCGACACTGCCGTCATCCTTCCGTTCAGCGAGGATGCCGCAGCCGACACCGCAATAGGGGCAGGCAGTGCGAACGTTGGTACCGCTGGTTTCCATCGGCTATTCTGCCGCCACGGCCAGCGGTTCCAGCCGCGCCAGGATGCGATCTCCTTCAAGCTTGATATCGATCGTCCTGACGCTGCCCTCGTCGGCGCCGAGTGCCTTGCCGGTTTCGAGCGAGATCACCCAATTGTGCAGCGGGCATGTGACTGCCGCGCCATGCACTATGCCCTGGCTGAGCGGTCCGCCCTTGTGCGGGCAATGATCGTCGATGGCGAAGACGCGATCTTCCATCGTCCGGAAGACGGCGATCTTTCCTTGCGGGGTCATGACGCAGCGCGCGCCGCGGCGGGGAATGTCGTTGATCGAGCCGATGGGAGTCCAGTTCGTCATAATGTCACTCCGCTGCATGCTGGTAGCCGACTGTCGCCATGGGCTGGAATTCGTGCTTGTCGACGCCCGAAACCCGCTCGGACCAGGGATCGACCTGCGCGAATTTCTGGCTGAAGACGAAGCGCTCGAAGAAGGCCTTGCGCTTGTCCGCATCGTTCATGATCTGCCGGCGGATTTCCTCGATGCCGACCCGCTTCGCCCATTTGTAGATGCGTTCGAGGTAGCGCGCCTGCTCGCGGTACATCTGCGTCAACGCCACGACATGTTCGAGGGCTTCGTCCTCGGTCTTGACGAGGCCGAGCACTTCCGTGCCCTTGATGTCGAGCCCGGCGGCACCGGCGAAATGAATCTCGTAGCCGGAATCGACGCAGACGATGCCGACATCCTTGCACGTCGCCTCGGCGCAGTTGCGCGGGCAGCCGGAGACCGCCATCTTCACCTTGGCCGGCGTCCACGACCCCCACATGAACTTCTCGATCCTTATGCCGAGGCCGGTGGAATCCTGCGTGCCGAACCGGCACCAATCGGTGCCGACACAGGTCTTGACGGTGCGGAGGCCCTTGGCATAGGCCTGCCCCGAGACGAACCCCGCCTTGCCGAGATCCGCCCAGACGGCCGGCAGGTCCTCCTTCCTGATGCCGAGCATGTCGATACGCTGGCCGCCCGTCACCTTCACGGCCGGAATCTCGAACTTGTCGACGACGTCGGCGATCGCGCGCAATTCCTTGGAGCTGGTCATGCCGCCCCACATTCTGGGTACGACGGAATAGGTCCCGTCCTTCTGGATATTGGCGTGGACACGTTCATTGATGAAACGCGACTGGTAGTCGTCCGCATATTCATCCGGCCAATCGGCCACCAGATAGTAGTTGAGCGCGGGCCGGCACTTGGCGCAGCCGCATGAGGTCTTCCACTCCAGTTCCTGCATGACGGCTGGAATGGTCTTGAGCTTCTTGGCCTTGATCAGGCGGCGGACATCATCATGGCCGAGATCGGTGCAACTGCACATCGGCGTGACCGCAGCAGGATTGTAGCTATCGCCAAGCGTCAGTGCCAGAAGTTGCTCGACCAGGCCGGTGCAGCTGCCGCATGAGGCGGAGGCCTTGGTGTGGGCGCGCACATCGTCCAGCGAGGTCAGGGCCTTGCCTGTGATCGCATCGGTAATCCTGCTCTTGCAGACGCCGTTGCAACCGCAGATCTCTGCGTCATCTGGTAATGCTGCAACGGCCGCCATAGGGTCCAGCGGCGATCCTCCCTGGTAGGATTGCCCGAAGATGAGCGTTTCGCGCATCTCCGAAATATCCGTCTTCTTCTTGGTCAGGTCGTGGAACCATGCTCCGTCCGACGTCTCGCCATAAAGAACGGTGCCGATGATGCGGTTTTCCTTCAATACAAGGCGCTTGTAGACGCCGGCGGAAGCATCCCTCAGCACGATTTCCTGGCGGTCCTCCCCCTCCGCCAGATCGCCGACGGAGAAGAGATTGATACCCGTGACCTTGAGCTTTGTCGGCGTTTCGCTGTGGACGAAGGCGGCGCTCGCGTCGCCGGACAATTGCGCCGCGGCCACGCGGGCCATCTCGTAGAGCGGCGCGACCAGGCCGTAGCATTGTCCGCCGACTTCCGCGCACTCGCCGACAGAGAAGATGTCGGGATCGGACGTGCGCATGCCCGTATCCGTCAGGATACCGCGATTGACGTCGAGCCCCGCCTCCTTGGCCAATGAGGCATTGGGACGGATGCCGGCTGCCATGACCACGAGGTCGGCAGGCAATAGCGTGCCATCGGCCAGAAGAACGCCTTCCACCTTACCGGCGCCGACGATCTCCTTGGTACTGGCCTTGGTGCGGACCTTGATGCCGCGCTGCTCCACCGCCTGTTCGAGCAGGTATCCGGCGGCGGGGTCCAGCTGCCGCTCCATCAGTGACGGCATGATGTGCAGGACGGTGACGTCCATGCCGCGCGACTTGAGGCCGGCGGCGGCTTCCAGCCCGAGCAACCCACCGCCGATGACGATTGCGCGATTGCGCGATTGCGCCGCCAGAAGCATCGCGTTGACGTCGTCGAGGTCACGGTAGGTGAGCACGCCGGGAAGATTGTTGCCGGGAACAGGCAGAATGAAGGGAACCGAGCCGGTGGCGATCAGCAGCTTGTCATAGGATTCCGTCGTGCCGGCATCGGACGTGACAGTCTTGGCGACGCGATCGATCTGGACCACCTTGTGGCCCTTGTACAGCATTATGCCGTGCTTGATGTACCAGCCATCGCCGTGAATGACGATCTCCTCGAATTCCTTCTCACCGGAAAGCACCGGCGACAGCATGATGCGATCGTAATTGACCCGCGGTTCGGCGTTGAAGATGGTGATCTCATAGGCGTCGGGTGCCTGTTCCAGCAGATGCTCGAGCGCACGGCCGGGCGCCATGCCATTGCCGATGACCACCAGTTTCTGTTTCTTGCTATTGGACATATCAAGCAGCCTCCATCAGGCGGTGGCGTTCGTAGAGGAATTTCAGCACGCCCGACCGGCAGCGGAGATAGGTCGGATCCGAGACCAGCTCGACCCGCCGGCGCGGCCGCTCCAGCGGAACGTCGAGAACTTCGCCTATCCTGGCGGAGGGCCCGTTGGTCATCATGACGATGCGGTCGGAGAGCAGGACGGCCTCGTCGACATCATGGGTGATCATGATCACCGTATTGGCGAGTTCCGCATGAATCTGCATCACCTGGTCCTGGAGATGCGCGCGGGTCAGGGCATCCAGTGCGCCAAAGGGTTCGTCGAGCAGCAGCACCTTGGGTTCCATCGCCAGCGCCCGGGCAATGCCGACGCGCTGCTTCATCCCTCCGGATATTTCCGATGGGCGCTTGTCGCGTGCATGGACCATCTGCACGAGTTCAAGGTTGCGGATGGTCCAGTCATGGCGTTCCTGGCGCGATTTGGTGCGCCCGAACACCTTGTCGACGGCGAGTTTCACATTCTCGTAGACTGTCAGCCATGGCAGCAGCGAATGGTTCTGGAAGACGACAGCCCGATCCGGCCCCGGCAGGTCGACGACCGAGCCCTCAAGGAACACGACGCCGCGCGTCGCCTGGGTCAGGCCGGCAACAATGTTCAGCAGGGTCGATTTCCCACAGCCGGAATGGCCGATGATGGAGATGAACTCGCCCTTGTCGATGTTCAGCGATACCTGCTTCAGCACCTGCGTGCTCGTGCCGTCCCTGCTGAACACCATGTCGATCTGTTCGAGTGCGAGATATGATTTTGACATGGCGATCCCTCAGTTGCTTGCCGTATTGCGGGTGACTATTCTGGCGATGGCGGCGATGGCGCGGTCGAGCAGGAAGCCGACGACGCCCACATAAACGAGGGCCAGGATGATGTCGCTCATGCGCGAGGAGTTCCAGGCATCCCAGATGAAGAAGCCGATCCCGACACCACCGATCAGCATTTCTGCAGCCACGATGGCGAGCCACGACAGCCCGATGCCGATCCGCAGGCCGGTGAAAATATAGGGCGCAGCGGCGGGCAGCATGATCCGGGTGAAATATTCGAACTGATTGAGCCGCAGCACGCGCGCCACATTCTGATAATCCTGCGGAATATTGCGTATGCCGACGGCGGTATTGATGATGATCGGCCAGATCGCCGTGATGAAGATCACGAAGATGGCCGACGGATTGCCATCCTTGAACGCGGCGAGCGACAGCGGCAGCCATGCGAGCGGTGGCACGGTGCGCAGCACCTGGAAGATCGGGTCGAGCCCGCGCATGGCCCATTCGCTGCGGCCGACCAGTGCGCCAAGCGCGATCCCCGCTGCCGCGGCCAGGCTGTAGCCGAGCGCGACGCGCTTGAGGCTGGCGAGGACGTGCCAGAACAAGCCCTGATCGACGCCCTGGCCGACATAGAACGGATCGACGATCAGCTCCCAGGTCTCTGCGACCACCCGCGACGGCGGCGGCACGCTGGCGTCCGGCGAAGAGCAGATGATCTCCCAAAGGACCAGGAGAAACAGGAGCGTTATCACCGGCGGCAGGATATGCGAGCCGAGATTGGCGATCCATTTGAGGAAGGGGTTGGTGTCCCTGGCCGAGCGCGGCGCAATGGCGAGCGGCACGACCTTGGCCATGGGCTTGGTTTCCTTGACGATGGGGGCTTCGCTTGCTGACATGATCTATCCTTATGCGAGATGCTTTATGGCCAGGCTGTCGAGATAGGCCTGCGGATCGCCGGGATCGAAGGTCTTGCCGTCGAAGAAGGTTTCCACGCCGCGCGACGTGCCGGACGGAATGTCGGCCGCGGCCACGCCGAGGTCCTTCGCTGCCGCCCGCCAGAGGTCTTCGCGGTTCACCTGGGCGACCAGGGCGTCGATGTCGGTATCCGGTGCGAACTTGCCCCAGCGGATGTTCTCGGTAAGGAACCATTTGTCGTGGCTCTGGAACGGATAGGAGGCGTGATCGCGCCAGAACTTCATGAGATGCGGACTGGAGTCTTCCACCCTGCCGGAGCCGTAGTCGTATTCGCCCTTGAGCCGCCCGGCGATGTCCTTGGGTGGAACATTGAACCAGGCGCGCTTGCCGACGATTGCGGCGAGTTCGTCCTTGTTGGCCGGTGCGTCGGCCCATTGCTGCGCCTCCATGACCGCCATGAGCAGCGCTTTGGCGGCATTCGGGTGCTTTTCGACCCAATCGGCACGCATGCCGAGCGATTTCTCCGGATGCTTGCCCCATAATTCGCCGGTATTGACCGCGGTATAGCCAATGCCCTGATTGACCAGTTGAGCATTCCACGGTTCGCCAACGCAGAAGCAGTCCATGGTGCCGACCTTCATGTTGGCCACCATCTGCGGTGGCGGTACGACGATCGTCTCGACATCCTTGTTCGGATCGATGCCTCCAGCTGCCAGCCAGTAACGCAACCAGAGATCATGGGTGCCGCCGGGGAAGGTCATGGCGACCTTTGCCGGATTGCCGGCTGCTTTCTTCTGAGCGAAGGCCTCCTTGAGAACGCCCGCATCGGTGCCCGCGGCCAGCTCCTTATAGGCCGAGCCGACGGAGATGCCCTGGGCGTCCAGATTAAGCCGCGCCAGGATGACCATGGGCAGCGGCTGGTTGTTCTGGGTGACCTTGCCGGCGCTGATGAGGTAGGGCATCGGCGTCAATATATGTGCGCCGTCAATGCCGTTCCCCTCGGAACCGAGCACCAGATTGTCTCGCGTCGTGCCCCATGACGCCTGCTTGACGACTTCGACATCCGGCATGCCATGTTTGGCGAACAGGCCCTTTTCTTTGGCCACGATCAGCGGCGACGCATCGGTCAAGGCGATGAAGCCCAGAACCGCCTTCGTGGTCTCGGGGCCGGCCCCGGCGGCGTAGGCGCCTGCCGGCATGGCTGCCCGCGCCGCCGCCAGCAGAGCCATGGCACCACCGGCCTTCAGCAATTTCCGTCGCCCTATATTCGGCATTCCATTCATCGGGTTCCCCTTCAACCGGATCAAAAACGAAAAAACGCCGCTGAACAGAGCATCGCCGGTTGATCCGGCCACGCTCGATTTAGCGACGTCTGTGTCTCATTGCGCATCTCTGGATGCGCTCGGCTCGTCTCCGTTGACGATCCGCAATTAGCTATGCAAGGTCCGTGCCAACTCGGTAAAAACCGTTAAGCGATTGGAATCGAACGGATAATATTGGCGCCTGTGTTTTGGCACGCCCGGCGCGGCATGCCTACGGCTTGTGCATTGCACAAAAAATATACAGTTTTGGGCGGGAGGTCACTTGTTGATGGGAAGGGAAAAGCTGCGCAGATAGGCCGGTATATCGCTCGGGTCGAAAGTTACTCCATCGATGAAGCGGTCCGCTACCTGCGCTGCGGCCGGGCCTGCATTGGCTGGCAAGCCGAGCGCAGTCCGGTAGATGTCAGGTCGGAACGCCGCGGCAGCGCGTTCAAGATTTTCCGGCGAATGCGCGACCTGGCCCCAGCGCACCATCTGGCTGTAGATCCATTGTGCGAGCTCGGTCCTCGGACAATTGGCATCGCCGCCGTGGAAAGAGAAATATTCCGGCACCATTCGTTCGGTGCCGATAGGGTCGATGGTGAACTGCCCTAGCAGAACGCGGTGCAGCAGATCGGCAGGCGTGTCGACATAGCGCGGGACGGAAAGCATCTCCGCCAATTCCCGTCGATTGGACTGCAAATGGCACCATTCCGCGGCGCGGTCGAGCACCACGACGAGGCGGCTCAGCGTGTCGGTATTGGCCGATGCCCATTCCGGCCGGACACCAATGATCTTTTCCGGGCTGGACGGCCAGATATCGCCCTTGACGGCAACGATACGCCCGACGCCGCGTTCGACGGCGATCATGTTCCACGGTGCGCCGACGCAGAAACCGTCTATTTCTCCAGCTGCGAGCGCATCGGACGTCATCGGCGGTGGTACGACGACGAGCTTCACATCACGATCCGGATCGATACCCCCGGCCGCCAGCCAGTAGCGCAGCTCGTAATTATGCGACGAATAGGGGTAGGTCATGCCGAGAACCAGCGGCGGCTCGTTGCGGCTGCGCCTGGCATCGATGACGCCTCGCAGCGCCACGGCATTGGTCAACGCATCTTCAGTGCCAGCAAGGTTCGCTGCAGCCTGCATCTGCCGATAGAGCTTTACCGACAGGGTGATGGCATTGCCGCCGCGCCCGAGCGAGAACGGCGCCAATACCGGTGATGGATTGGTGCCGATGGACAACATCGACGCAACGGGCATGGGTGCAAGCATATGCGCCACGTCGAATTGACGAAACGCCAGCCTGTCGCGGATATTGGCCCATGAGACGTCGCGGATCAGGTCGAGCTGGATCCCTTCCCTCTCGGCCAGTCCAAGCTCGGCAGCGGCAATCAGCACCGCGGAATCGAGGAGCGGGATGAATCCAGCACGGACAAGACGGGTGCCCGCCCCATGAGCCTTTACCCCTGCGTTGTCCCCGCCCTCACCGATGCTCTTGTGAATGAAGCTCATGCCAGTTCAGCCTCCAAGAAGATTCGCCGCGAGGACCACGCTTTGCGCGATATCCGACAACTTCTTCTTCTCGTTCATGGCGGATTGCCGAAGAAGTACATAGGCCTCCTCCTCGGTCAGTTGCCGCGATTTCATCAATATGCCTTTTGCACGCTCGACCACCTTGCGCTCCTGAAGCGCCGTTTTCGCGTCGGCAAGCTCCTGCTGCAGGCGGCTGAAGGCGCGAAAGCGGCTGACCGCCATGTCGAGGATCGGCTTGACCCGTTCTTTTCTCAAGCCATCCACCACATAGGCCGACACACCGGCCTCCACCGCAGCTTCGATGGAGGAACTATCCGAGCGGTCCACGAACATTGCGATGGGCTTGCGGACGATACGGGTCAGCTGGAACAGGTGCTCCAGCATGTCCCGGTTGGGCGTTTCGATATCGATGACGATCACATCGGGCTGTATGCGTTCGATCTGGCGCGCAAGACCGTCGATCTCGTGGACGAGAGAGACATGGTCATGACCCGCTTCGCGCAAGCCTTCCTCGATAATGGAGGCGCGAATGCGGTTTTCATCAAACACCATGATCGAGAGCGGTCGTTGCATTGCCTTAATTTTGCGCGTGCATAGAAATTATGCAATGCTACATTCGGCCACAGCTGGTGTGGTGGAATTGAAATACGCCTGACTATGGCGGCAGGGGGCCGGAGCGTATTTCAATTCCGAGACCACACTAGAAACATATAATTGCTAGTGACCTTATCGAATCTGAAGTTCATCTGACGCTGCTGCGATAATGTAGTGAACTTCAGATTCGGGTCACTAGTGAGATTGCGATGCTTCAGGCAGCCCGCCCTTGCGCAGGGCGGCGAGATAGCGCTCCGCATGTTCCTGGTGCTTCCATGGAACGCTGGCGCGCGTGCTCTCAATCGTCGTCTCCGGTGCGAACGACATGAGGTGCCTTAGCGCCTCGGATGCTTTTTCCCTTTGGCCAAGTTCGCCGTAGCTGGCAAGCAGGACGCGACAGGCCGTCGGGAAATGCGGCTTCAGATGCAGCGCCTTGCGTGCCCATTCTATGGCCGCATCGTAATTGCCGCCAACGAACTCGGCCATGCCGAAGAAGCCGAACGTCCAATAATTGGCGGGATCGCGCGGACTGAGTCGCAGCGCAAGCTTGAGGGCGTGCCGCGCCTGCTCGATATCGCCTGTGAGCGCGTAATAGCCACCACCCCACATGCGGGCCGAGGCTAGATTGGGATTAAGGCCGATCGCCGTGTCGAGGCTGCGGCCCGAATCCTCGAAACGGCGCATGAACAGCGCCACGGAACCAAGGATCATATGCGCTTCGGCGTCGCGATCATCGAGTTCCACGGCCTTGCGCGCCATGCCGTGGGCGTCGCCGAGCGTAGCGGCTGGATCGTTGGTCCAGGCATAGAGCACCTCGTCGATGCAGCACATTGCGACCACGACATAGGCGCGCGCAAGATTGGGATCGGCCGTGAGCGCCTTGTGGGCAAAAGCCTTGGCCTGCGCGCAGTCGCTCTTCGTCAAGCGCCAGGCATGCCAGTTGGCCCGCATGACGCAGTCCCAGGCATTCAGGCTGGCGCTGTCTTTTTGCCGCGCCCTCTGCATCTCAGCGCCGATCAGTTCGGGAGCGACAACGCCGACGATGCTGGCGGTGATATCGTCCTGAACCTCGAACAGATCATCGATCTGCCGGTCGAACTGTTCCGCCCATATATGGCTGCCTGAACCGGCATCGATCAGCTGCGCCGTGATCCGAACCCTGTTGCCGCCGCGCCGGACGCTGCCTTCCAGCACATAACGCACGCCGAGTTCACCGGCCACCTGCTTGATGTCGACCGGGGCGCCCTTGTAGGTGAAGGACGAATTGCGTGCGATCACCAGGAAGCCCTGGTGGCGCGCAAGGCCGGTGATGATGTCTTCGGCGATGCCGTCGGCGAAATATTCCTGGTCCCTGTCGGCGCTCATGTCCTGGAAGGGAAGCACGGCGATCGCGGGTTTCGGCGCCGCCGGCCGGGTGATGTCGTCCCTGGGCTGCTCCGCGATGATCTCGAGAACGACCCGGTAGACGCGGATGCGCTTCTTGATGTTCTTCACCTGGCACTCGCCGAGATCCTCGAAGGCGAACGCGACTTTCCCGGCCACCTGCTCGAAAACGCTCGACGTCAACGAGACGCCGCCGGGGTCGGCCAGCGCCTCCATTCGTGCTGCAATATTGACCCCGTCGCCGAAAATATCGTCTCCATCGACCACTATATCGCCGATATTGATGCCTGCGCGGTACTGGATGCGCCGCTCCCTGGCCATGCCGGATTCAGCTTCAGCGACGGCGCGCTGGATGAGGACGGCGCTTTCCACGGCATCGACCACGCTGCCGAACTCGACCAGTAGCCCGTCCCCGGTCGTCTTGACGATGCGCCCGTCACGGCCGGAGATGATCGGCTGCATGATCTCCTGACGGTGGTGGCGCAGTCGTGCGATCGTGGCAGATTCGTCGACTTCCATGTGGCGCGAATAGCCGACCATGTCGATCGCAAGGATCGCGACCAGTCTCCGCGCTATCCGGTCATTGTCCAAGCTCTTGCCCCGCCTCGTTTGGTCCGTTCGAGCTTACGATTGTCGGCCCGGCAAGTCCATTTCAAACACCTGGCACAGATATCAGGTCAGCAGCGGTCTGCCTTCGAACATGGGCGCCTGACCCTCGACCTCGGATTTGATGAATTCGCGCAAGACGCGGATGCGCGGTGTATTGACGATATCCTCGTGGCAGATCAGCCAGTAATCCCGGTTGAGATGCAATTGCTTCGGTAGTACCGGCACGAGTTCGGGGTAGTTGCGGGCGATATAGTAAGGAAGGATGCAGAGGCCGAAGCCCGATCGCGCGGCGCTCAATTGCGAGAAGATGCTCGAACTCTGATAGGATGCCCTCAGGCCCGGCAGGATCTCGCGCATATAGTCGAGCCCGGGCGTGAAGATCATGTCCTCGATATAGCCGATGAACTGATGGGTGGACAGATCCGAACGCTGCCGGACAGTCGAATGACGCTCGAGATAGGACCGCGACCCGTAGACGAAAAGGCGATAAAGCGTCAGCTTCTCCTGATGATACCTTCCCGTCCGCGTGGCATTCAGCGTGATCGACAGATCCGCTTCGCGCCGGGAAAGCGAAACGATCTGTTGGATCGTTACCATCTCGATGGAAAGAGAGGGGTGGGATTGCGCCATGAGAGGCAACCGGTCCGCCAGGAAGAAATTGGCGATGCCTTCGAGGATGCTCAATCGCACGACGCCGCTCAGTGCCGCCGTTCCGCCTGCCGCCTCGCTCTGGAACCGCACGGCTTCCCGTTCCATGATCTCGGCGGATTCGATCAGTTTCTCTCCAAGCGCCGTCAGAATGTAGCCCCGCGGACTGCGCTCGAACAGCCGCGCCGAGAGAGCTTCTTCGAGCCTGTCGATCCGCCGCGAAACGGTGACGTGGTTCGTGCGCAGCCTTCGCGCTGCATTGGTCAGCTGGCCGGTCTTCGCCACCGCCAGGAAGTATTGCAAATCGTCCCAGGTGAACTGCCGCATGCGCTGCCCTGCTGTACGTTTTTGTACTTGATATGTGCAAAATTAGGTGTTTGTGTACTTATTTGTCAATGCTACAGTTTTTGCAACAACATGGTTGCCGGTCGGGAGAAACAAGGCGATCATGGGCTGGTTTATCCGGATCGGGAAACGGCCGGATCGAGGGAGGAGAATAACCAAGCGGGGTGCGGCTGAGCCGCATGGGCGTGTGTAGATTTTCATCACATCATCGGCTGTAGCGGATCATCCTCCGGATGGCCGGTTAGTTTAATCTTTGGGAGGAGATACGAATGAAGCTTTTGAGCATCGCGACCGCAGCCCTGCTGGCGGCGACTGCCATTCCCGCGATGGGCGCGGAAGTATCGGACGGCAAGGTCAAGATCGGCATCCTGAACGATCAGTCGGGCGTCTATGCGGACTTCGGCGGTAAGTGGTCGTTCGAAGCCGCCAAGATGGCGGCGGAAGATTTTGGCGGCAAGGTGCTCGACGCACCGATCGAGGTCATTTCGGCCGATCATCAGAACAAGCCGGACATTGCCGCCAATATTGCGCGTCAATGGTACGACACGCAGCAGGTGGACTCGATCATGGAGTTGACCACCTCGTCTGTGGCCCTCGCAGTCCAGGGCATTTCCAAGGAAAAGAAGAAGATAGACCTGGTTACGGGCGCGGCGACTGCCGAACTGACCGGCAAGCAGTGTTCACCCTATGGCTTCCACTGGGCCTATGACACGCATGCTCTGGCGGTCGGCACAGGCGGCGCGCTTGTCGGCGCTGGTGGCGATAGCTGGTTCTTCCTGACGGCAGACTATGCGTTCGGCTATTCGCTCGAGGAGCAGACGAGCACCTTCGTCAAATCCAAGGGCGGCAACGTGGTCGGCTCCGTGCGCCATCCGCTCGCCACGACCGATTATTCCTCGTTCCTGCTGCAGGCGCAATCGTCCGGCGCCAAGGTGATCGGCCTCGCCAATGCCGGACTGGATACGGCCAATGCCATCAAGCAGGCGGCGGAGTTCGGCATCGTTGCCGGTGGCCAGCGGCTTGCCGCGCTTCTCTTCACCCTGGCCGAGGTCCATGGTCTCGGCCTGGAGGCGGCACAGGGCCTGACACTGACGGAGAGCTTCTATTGGGATCGGGACGACGAGTCGCGCGCTTTCGGCAAGAAATTCTTCGACCGCACGGGCCGCATGCCGAACATGATCCATGCCGCGACCTATTCCGGCGTCCTGCAATATCTCAAGGCGATCGAGAAGGCAGGCACGGACGAGACCGAAAAGGTTGCCGCGGCAATGCATGAAATGCCGGTGGATGACGTCTTCGGCCGCGGTGCCAAGGTCGGCGCCAATGGACGCCTCATCAGCGATGTCTACCTGATGGAAGTGAAGAAGCCGGACGAAAGCAAGCAGCCCTGGGATTATTACAAGGTGCTCGCCACGGTTCCGGGTGCTGAAGCCTATATCGACCCCGCCAAGAGCGGCTGCGATCTGGTGAAGTAGCCGATGAGCGTGTCACACGGCTCTGCCGGGGGAGCGATCTCCCCCGGCGCGAATGCAGACAAGGTTTCGGACGTCGTCCTGACAGCGCGCGGATTGCGCCGCGATTTCGGCGGGTTCGTCGCGGTCAACAATGTCGATCTGGATGTGCGCCACGCCAAAATCCATGCCCTGATCGGCCCCAATGGCGCGGGCAAGACGACCGTCTTCAACTTGCTGACCAAGTTCCTGCAGCCCTCGAGCGGCACGATAACGCTGCTTGGCGAAGACATCACGCGCACCGACCCGGCCAAGGTGGCGCGCATGGGCCTGGTCCGCTCGTTCCAGATTTCCGCGGTATTTCCGCATTTGTCGGTGCTCGACAATGTGAGAGTGGCGCTGCAACGGCCCCACCACCTTTCGACGCAATTCTGGCTGCCGATGGGCGCTCTCGACCAACTCAACGACCGCGCAATGCAACTGATCGAATCTGTCGGCTTGCAGGATGCGCGCAACCGGCTCGCGGCCGATCTCTCCTATGGCCGCAAGCGCGTGCTCGAGATCGCAACGACGCTGGCGCTGGAACCGAAGGTTCTGCTGCTCGACGAACCCATGGCCGGCATGGGGCATGAAGACGTCCACCATGTATCCGATCTCATCCGGGACGTGGCGCGGGACAGGGCCGTGCTGATGGTGGAGCACAATCTGAAGGTGGTGGCCGATTTGTGCGATCAGGTGACCGTGCTTCAACGCGGCGAGATATTGACATCCGGAGATTACCGCACCGTCAGCCGGGACGAACGCGTGCGCGTTGCCTATATGGGAACTGAACATGAGTGAGCCGCTGCTTTCCGTCCGCGATCTCAATGCCTGGTATGGCGAAGGTCACGCGCTGCACGGTATCGATCTCGATATCCATTCCGGCGAGACGGTGACCTTGCTCGGCCGGAACGGTGTCGGCAAGACGACGACGCTCCGCGCCATAATGGGCATCATCCGCAAGCGCACCGGCAAGATCGCTTTCGACGGAAAGGACATGATGCGCGTGCCTCTCCACCGTACCGCGCATGCCGGAATCGGGTTCGTGCCGGAGGAGCGGGGCATATTCGCGACGCTGACCGTGGAGGAGAACCTGCATCTGCCGCCGGTCGTATCGAAGGGCGGCATGAGCATCGATGAAATTTTCGAGCTGTTTCCGAACATCAAGGAACGGCGCAACAGTCCCGGCACCAAGCTGTCCGGCGGCGAGCAACAAATGCTTGCGATGGCGCGCATCCTTCGTACCGGGGTGAAGCTTCTGCTTCTGGACGAGCCGACGGAGGGCCTCGCGCCGGTCATCGTGCAGCGCATCGGCGAAGTGCTCGTGGAGCTGAAGAAACGCGGTATCACCGTGCTTCTGGTGGAGCAGAATTTCCGTTTCGCCAGCAAGGTGGCCGATCGCTTCTATGTGGTGGACCATGGCAGGATCATCGATAATTTCCCTGTCGGGGAACTACCGCAACGCATGACCATGCTCAACGAAGCGCTGGGAGTTTGACGCGATGATGATGATCTTCGGCGTGCCGGTGCAAGCCTTCCTCGGGCAATTGCTGATCGGCCTGATCAACGGTTCCTTCTACGCCATGCTGAGTCTCGGGCTGGCCATCATTTTCGGTTTGCTGCGGGTGATCAACTTCGCTCACGGCGCGCAATATATGATCGGCGCTTTTGTCGGCTATCTGCTGCTCGCCGAGCTTGGCATCGGCTACTGGCCGGCGCTGATCATCGCGCCGCTGGTTGTCGGCCTCGCGGGCGCCTTCATCGAACGCATTGCGCTATCGCGGCTGTACAATCTCGACCATCTTTACGGCCTGCTGTTCACATTCGGCCTGGCGCTCGTTCTCGAAGGCATGTTCCGCTACTATTACGGCGCTGCCGGGCAGCCCTATGCCGTCCCCGGTGCTCTTGCCGGAGGCTACAATCTCGGCTTCATGTTCCTGCCGAAATATCGCGCATGGGTGGTCGTTGCGTCGCTGGTGGTGTGCCTCGGCACCTGGTTGCTGATCGAGAAGACGAAACTCGGCTCCTACCTGCGCGCTGCGACGGAAAACCCGACGCTGGTGCGTGCTTTCGGCATCAACGTTCCGCTGCTGCTCACCTTTACCTACGGGCTTGGAGCGGGCCTCGCCGGTCTCGCCGGCATCCTGGCCGCGCCGATCTACCAGGTAAGCCCGCTCATGGGTTCGAACCTCATCATCGTCGTGTTCGCCGTCGTTGTCGTGGGTGGCATGGGCTCGATCCTCGGCGCCATCATCACGGGCTACATGCTCGGCATATTCGAGGGACTGACCAAAGTGTTCTATCCGGAGGCATCGAGCATCGTCATCTTCGTGATCATGGCCATCGTATTGCTTGTGCGGCCCGCAGGCCTGTTCGGAAAGGATGTCTGACATGACCGAAGCATCCCTTGCGACCGATAAGCCGCGCCGGCTCAATCTCGAGTTCGTCCTGATCCTGATCGGTATCGCCCTGCTCCTGGCCGCACCCTTCTATTTCTATCCCGTATTCCTCATGAAGGTCCTGTGCTTTGCCCTCTTTGCCTGCGCGTTCAACCTTCTCCTCGGCTATACGGGCATATTATCGTTCGGACATGCGGCATTCTTCGGCGGCGCGGCCTATTTCACGGCGCATTCCGTCAAGGTCTGGGGCCTGACGCCGGAACTCGGCATTCTGGTCGGCGTCGCCGGAGCTGCCGTGCTCGGCTTCGTCATCGGCTTCCTGGCGATCCGCCGGCAGGGCATCTATTCGACCATGATCACGCTGGCATTGTCGCAGATGTTCTTCTTCTTCTGCCTGCAGGCGCCGTTCACCTTCGGCGAAGACGGAATCCAGGGCATTCCGCGCGGCCATCTGTTTGGTCTTATCGACCTCAACCAGCCGCTCAACATGTATTTCTTCGTACTTGCCGTTTTCCTGCTCGGCATGTTCATCATCTGGCGCATCATCAATTCGCCGTTCGGGATGATATTGAAATCCGTCCGCGAGAACGAACCTCGCGCCATATCGCTCGGCTACTCGGTGGCCCGTTACAAGCTGGCGGCCTTTGTCATGTCCGCTGCTTTGACCGGTCTCGCGGGCGGCATGAAAGCCATCGTCTTCCAGTTTGCCACGCTTACCGATGTCAGCTGGCAAATGTCCGGCGAAGTGGTGCTGATGACGTTGCTTGGCGGCATCGGCACGCTGGTGGGGCCGATCTTCGGGGCCGCGCTGATCACGGCGCTCGGCAATTATCTGGCAACGTCGGAGTTTCCGGTCACGGTCATCACCGGGATCATCTTCATGATCTGCGTGCTCGTGTTCCGGCGTGGGCTTATCGGTGAGCTCTATGCTTCCCGTTTCGGACGATGGCTGCAGAACAAAGACCACGACTGATGACCACCTATGACTACATCATCGTCGGGGCCGGGACGGCCGGGTGCACGCTGGCCAATCGGCTGTCGGCCGACAAGGATGTGTCAGTGCTTCTGCTGGAAGCCGGCCGGCGCGACAATTATCACTGGATACATATTCCGGTCGGCTATCTCTACTGCATCTCGAACCCGCGCACGGACTGGTGCTTCACCACCGAGGCGGAACCGGGGCTGAATGGTCGCATTCTCAATTATCCGCGTGGAAAGGTGCTGGGCGGCTGCTCGTCGATCAATGGCATGATCTATATGCGCGGCCAGGCCCGAGACTACGATATCTGGCGGCAGAGCGGCTGCACCGGCTGGGGATGGGACGATGTCCTGCCCTATTTCAAGAAATCGGAAGACTACTATCTGGGCGAAAGCGAGTTTCATGGCGCCGGCGGCGAATGGCGCGTGGAGGAAGCCCGGCTGCATTGGGCCATCCTCGATGCTTTCCGGGACGCTGCTGAGGAAGCCGGCATCCCGCGCATCGATGATTTCAATCGCGGCGACAATGAAGGCTCGTCCTATTTCAAGGTCAACCAGAAGCGTGGCATTCGCTGGAACACGGCCAAGGCATTTCTCCGCCCCGCCAGAGATCGATCCAACCTGCGGGTGGAGACCGGCGCGCATGTATTGAGGCTCCTCTTCGATGGGCCGCGAGCGACCGGGCTCGAACTCGAGCAGGAGGGGACAGTGCGCCAGCTGCGGTGCCGGCGCGAGATAGTCCTGGCCGCCGGCTCGATCGGCTCGCCGCAAATATTGGAACTCTCCGGCATAGGGCGCGGCGACGTATTGCAGGCGGCGGGGATAGAGACGAGAGTCGAGCGGCGCGATGTCGGAGAAAATCTGCAGGACCATTTGCAGTTGCGCTGCGCCTACAAGGTTTCCGGCATTCCGACCTTGAACGAGAAAGCCAACCGCCTCGTCGGCAAGGCCTCCATTGCGCTTGAATATCTGTTGCGGCAATCAGGGCCAATGTCGATGGCGCCGAGCCAGCTCGGCGTTTTCACGCGCTCGGATCCATCCGTCGAAACCGCCAATCTGCAGTATCACGTTCAGCCATTGTCCTTGGAGAAATTCGGCGAGAACGTCCACCCCTTCCCTGCCTTCACCGCCAGCGTTTGCAATCTTCGGCCCGAAAGTCGCGGCAGCGTCCACGTCAAATCGCGGCATCACCGCGACCAGCCGGCCATAAGGCCGAACTATCTCAGCACCGAAGGCGACAGGCGTGTGGCGGCAGATTCGATCCGCATCACGCGCAATATCGTGGCGCAGAAATCGTTGCAGAAATACAGCCCGGAGGAATTCAAGCCGGGGCCGCAATATCAAAGCGAAGCCGAACTCATCGAAGCCGCCGGTGCGATAGGGACGACCATCTTCCATCCCGCCGGCACCTGCCGCATGGGCGCTGATCCGGATTCCGTCGTCGATCCGCAATTGCGCGTACGGGGCGTCGATGGCCTGAGAATAGCCGATGCGTCGATCATGCCGAACATCACATCCGGCAATACGAATTCTCCAACGATCATGATCGCTGAAAAGGCCGCAGACATGATCCTGGCTGCGGCCCGCTAGAAGTTACCAGGTCATATGCGCCTTGAGCAGCGCGCGCCGGCCTTCGCCATAACCACAGACATTGACGCCCTGGCAGCCCGCCACATATTCCTTGTCGAAGACATTGGTGACGTTCAGATCGACGCCCCAATTGTCTTTCTTGTAGCCAAGCTTCAGATCGAGCAGTGCGACATCCGGCACTTTGAGCGTATTCTCGCGATCCGCATAGGTCGATCCGACGTAGCGGACGCCGGCGCCGAGTTCCAGGCCTTCCAGCTTGCCCGACGGAACGGTGTATTGGGCGAACAGCGATGCCTGCGTTTCGGGTATCAGGTAAGGCCGCTTGCCGATGAGCAGCGGATCGGCATCCTCCTTGACCTCGATATCCATCGCGGTGAATGACGCGGTCAGTTTCCAGGCATCGGTGATGTTGGCCTGCGCCTCGATCTCGAAGCCGCGCGAATTGACTTCGCCGATCTGGAACTCCTGCTGGAAGGGGCCCGTAAGGACATTTTCCTTGGTCAGGTCGAAGAATGAAGCGGTGATCAACCCGTCGAACCATTCCGGCCGATATTTGACGCCGACCTCATATTGCTGGCCCGTTTCGGGCTTCAGGAATTCGAGATTGCCGTTGACGCCGATTTCGGGGCTGAAGAAGCTAGCGACGCTTGCATACGGTGTTAGTCCGTTGTCGAACTCATAGGCGATGCCGGCGCGGCCGCTCAGGCTGCCATCATGGCCCTCATAGTCGGGGAGCCCGCTGGCATCGGTCTTCACATAATCATAGCGGCCGTTGAGCGTGACGATCCAGCCATCGCCGAACCGCATCTGGTCCTGCGTGTAGATGCCGATCTGGTGCTGCTTGATCACCTGGTCGATATAGGGAGCGCCCAATGGCGCCTGAGGTGCGCCGTAGACGGGATCATTGGCGCTGATCGGAGTGCCGGTGCCTGAAATCTGCACCTGATCGATGTTGTAGAACTTGTAGTCGACGCCAAACAGTAGCTTGTGCTCGATCGGGCCGGTCGTGACCGTGCCCTCCAACTGATTGTCGACCAGGAAGTTGTCGATGGTGGTGTCGTGCTTGAAGTTGATACGTGAAAGATCGTCGGTCGCGCCCGGCTGATCCGCAAACCCCGCATAACCGAATGCGTAGAGCGAATGCTCCTGGACCTCGCCATGGCTATACCGAACGTTCTGGCGCACCGTCCAGTCATTGTCGAACGTATGTTCCAGCTCATAGCCGATGGACGCCTGCTCGCGATTGTAATCGTCGATCGACGGCTCCGTGAAGTTGGCCTTCCGGTCGATCCGGCCGAAGGCGGTCGGTACCACAGTTCCGTAATAGGGCAGGAACGAGCCGCCATCATGTACCGAATCGAGATGGGTATAGTTGCCGAGGATCGTCAGCTTGGTGGCTTCATCCGGCTTCCAGGTGATGCTGGGATTGATCACGCCGCGGAACTCTTCGGAGTAGTCGGTGTAATTGTCGCCGCCGCCGATCTTGCCGTTGATGCGGTAGTCGACCGTATCGGATGCCTTGTCGCCGATGTCGAAGCCGAGATAGCCATTGCCATAGCTGTTGATGCCGGCCTCGACCCTGCGGATGCGCTCGCCCGTCGGTCGCTTGCTGATATAGTTGACGATACCGCCCGGGTTGCTGCCGCCATAGAGCACGGAGGCCGGACCTTTAAGGACGTCTATCCGCTCAATGCCGTAGGAATCGATATAGAAGCCGCCAAAGGCGTAACCGAAATTGTGCAGGCCGTCGAGAAAAGTGCCCTTCTGGGTGGCGTCGAAGCCGCGAATATAGAGCCAGTTCGTGTCGTTATCGACGCCGAACGGCTGTGCGAAAATGCCGGATGTATAGCGCAGCGCTTCGTCGATCTTCTGCGCGCCCTGCGCATCCATCTGGTCACGGCCGATAACCGATACGGCCTGCGGGATCTCTTCGATCGGGGTACTGCTCTTGGAACCGGTGGCCGAACGCTGCGGCACGAAGCCTTGCACGGGACCCGTCGCGGTTCCGTCGGCATTCTGGCCGCTGATGACGATTTCCTGCAGCCTTATCGATGAGTTCGCATCCTGTGCCTGTGCCGCAACCGACATCAAGCCTAGCGCCGCGGCGCTCCCCAGAAGCGTCAATAAAGTTGATCTATATATCCCGCGCATCGTCAAAATTCCTTGCAACGTCATGCCCCACCGGCCGTCTCAATTAAGTTGAGCTTGTATATCAAGTTAGGCGGTGTGGATTGACGGTTTCTGCTGCGTTTTGAACGATTATGGGCGCTTCTTCAGTTCCATTGCTCCCGTTGCCAGACTGCAGGGGTCACGCCCACCACCCGTTTGAAAACCCGGGTCAGATGCGCCTGATCGGAAAAGCCCGCGAGCGACGCGACCGTTGTCAGCGATGCGCCTTTCTTTCCGAGCAGCGATTGGACTTTCCTGATCCGCGCCTTCATCTGCCATTGATGCGGAGCCATGCCCGTCGAAGCCTTGAATGCATGGCTGAAATAGGATTGCGACAGGCCCGTCAGATCCGAGAGCTCCTGCAGCCGGATCGTCCGGAGACTATGTTCTTCGATATAGGCCGTCACCAGCCGCAGATGCCGAGCCGATAGCTGGCTGCGTTGCCGCTTCCTAGCCTGGCCGATCTGGAAAAGCTGAACCACAAGCGCCGTCACCAGGCTGTCGCCATAGAGGTCGTTGAGCGGCTGCTCGTTGACGCATTCATCGGCGATGAGACGCGCCAGCCCGGCGACTGCGTCATCCGAGAACATCAGGCGTGGCTTCTGGAAGCGCTGGGTGATGAGATCGTCGCCGAACCGGCGTCTGATAATGTCCAGATCGAAATGGATATCGAGATGGCGCAGATATTCCATCTTGCGCAAGCGGCCCCATACGGGCAGACCGGCCGGAATGAAGCTCATCGGGCAATCAATGCCATGGCTGTTCAGGTCGGAAGCCTTGTCCGTACCGAGTTGAAGCGTTCCTCCGCCGCATTTGTCCAGCACGACGAACAGTCGCGGGTCTTCGGAGATATATTCGCCTCGCGCTTCCGGCTCGCACTTCACCGACCAGACATCCGCCACCACACCCGCCCATGAACGCCATTTGAGGCCGCCGATAACGGACACACCTTCAATCCGGCTCGTCATGCGTGGGTGAAATGTCATTTCCCTTGCCCCGCGGATTTTAACCCTCTACGCCCTGCCGCCAATAGGAAACGACAAGGTGCTGCTTGCGATCAAGCTTGCGCTCCTTGCGCAAATAGCCGCGGATTGCCTTGAATGCCGTGAATTCGCAGCCCGCCCAGGCGAAGATGCGCTGCTGATCCCTGGGAAATTCAACGCTTCTCACCGCGTCCTGCAGGAGCGTGGTCGTGCCTGCCTTGCGGCCATTCCGGTGCAGCCACTGCAGATCGAGCTGGCAGCGATGGTCGAAGCGCTGTTCTTCGAGCGCACTGTCCACTTCGATACGCGCAACGACTTTCGCCTCGGCCGGGAGTTTTTCGATGATGCGGCCGATCGCCGGCAGGGCGGTCTCGTCTCCTGCGAGCAATTGCCAGTCCGCATCCGGCACCCCGCCGCCGCCGGGGCCGGTCAATCCGACAATATCGCCGGGCTGGGCATTCATGACCCATACGGAGCCGGGCGTTTCATCATGAATGACGATGTCGATGTCCACTTCGCCGCGTTCGACGTCGATATTCCTGATCGTATAGACCCGGGCCGTGAGCTTGTGTTCCTCTGCCGGCCAGATCGGCCGGCCATCTTCGCCGGCAATCGGCCATTGCGGCGAGACCTGTTGCGGCGGGATCAGAAGTCGAACATGAAGCCCGCCATAGGAGAAGCGGCGCAGGTCTTTGCCGCGCAGCCGAACCCGCCGCATCATGGGCGAAAGAGTGCTGACGCCGACCACGCTCATTTCCCTGAAATAGGGCAGCGCGCCGCCGGACGTGCCGTCGCCGGCCCAGACGATTTTCGGTCGTTCGCGGCGCGCAAATTCGATCACATGTTCGGCAATCGCATGTTTCATGTATGCGAGGCCGGTCTCGTCATCGCTTTCCGCCGAAAGAAGCAGCGTATCGTCGCCGGCTTCGATCGTGGCGATACCATAGCTCAGTTCGATCTGGCCCTTGTGCCCTGCCTTCGTTACCTCGCCATGCTCCGCAAAATGATTGGTGAGCTTGTTGAAGTAGACGAGAGGGGTCGGAAGACTCACCCGTGCAGTAGCGCTTAATCGAACCTGATCCATTTCCACTCCTCGAAACATGGCTTTGCCGGGCACGGCTTCCGCCAGCATGCCTGTTTCGTATTACCCGACAATAATATGACGCATCAAGTCATATTATTGTTCACAACTTCGGATAGAAGCGATCTCGGAGAAATTCCACCTCTATGGCGCATTGGGTTCAAGAAGCGGATGTGTTATCCCCCTCCCCGCGCCTCACGGCACCCCATGTCAGCAATCAGCACGTGCATCCAATGATAAAACGCTTCTTTGCCTATTACACACCCTATAAGGGCCTGTTCGCGCTGGATTTCTCCTGCGCGGTGCTGTCGGGACTGCTCGAGCTCGGTTTCCCGATGGCGGTGAAGACCTTTGTCGACGATCTGCTGCCGCAGCAGGATTGGACTCTCGTCATAATTGCCTCGCTGGCGCTTCTGGCTCTCTACCTTTTCAACACTGGCCTCAATGCCATCGTCGTCTATTGGGGCCACAAGCTCGGCATCAATATCGAAACCGAGATGCGCCGGAAGAGCTTCGATCATCTGCAGAAGCTCTCCTTCCGCTTCTACGACAACCACAAGACGGGCCACCTCGTCGCGCGGGTAACCAAGGATCTCGAGGAAATCGGCGAGGTCGCCCATCACGGGCCGGAAGACCTGTTCATAGCCGTCATGACTTTCATCGGCGCCTTCTGCCTGATGTATTACGTCAATCCGATGCTTGCGCTCATCACCCTGATCGTCGTGCCGTTCATTGTCTGGGGTGCAGGGCGCTATGGCGGCAGGATGACAGCGAACTGGCAGAACCTCTATCGCCGGGTCGGTGATTTCAACGTCCGGATCGAAGAGAATGTCGGCGGCATGCGCGTGGTCCAGGCCTTTGCCAATGAAGAGCATGAGCGCCAGCTGTTTGCACGGGACAATGCCCGCTACCGCGAGACCAAGCTGGCCGCCTACTGGATCATGGCGGCCAGCACGTCGCTCAATTATATGAGCATGCGGCTCATCCAGGTGATCGTGATGATCGCCGGCAGCTATCTCGTCATAACGGGACAAATGTCCAATGGCGGCTTTGTCAGCTTCCTGCTGCTCGTCACCGTGTTCGTGCGCCCGATCGAGAAGATCAACGCCGTCATCGAATCCTATCCCAAGGGCATAGCGGGTTTCCGGCGGTATACGGCACTTCTCGATACCGAGCCCGACATCGCCGACCGGCCCGATGCCGTGACTGTCTCCAAGCTGCGCGGCGATATCGATTATGCCGGCGTCACCTTCGGCTATTCGCTCGACCGCCCTGCCCTGCGCGATGTCAACCTCAAGATCAAGGCCGGCGAGACGGTGGCTTTCGTCGGCTCGTCCGGCGCCGGCAAGACCACATTGTGCTCCCTCCTCCCGCGCTTCTATGAAGTGGACGCCGGAGCCATATACATTGATGGCACCGATGTTCGCGATATGACCCTCACCTCCCTGCGGAGCCAGATCGGAGTGGTGCAGCAGGACGTGTTCCTTTTCGGCGGAACCATCCGCGAGAACATCGCCTATGGCCGGTTGGATGCCTCGGATTTCGACATAGCGGAAGCTGCGCGGCGGGCGAGACTGGACGCGACGATATCCGCAATGCCCGATGGTTTCGACACGGTGATCGGCGAGCGTGGCGTGAAGCTTTCCGGCGGGCAGAAGCAGCGGCTGGCGATCGCGCGCATGTTCCTCAAGAACCCGCCCATTCTCATTCTCGACGAGGCGACGTCGGCGCTGGATACCCAGACCGAGCGCGAAATCCAGGCCTCGCTGGCGGAGCTTGCCGAGGGTCGTACGACATTGGTGATCGCGCATCGGCTTGCGACCATCCGCAATGCGGACCGTATCATCGTCGTGGATGAAAGCCGCATACTGGAACAGGGCACGCATACGCAGCTGTTGCAGTCCGGCCGCTTCTACAGGAGGCTGTACGATGCCCAGTTCGGCGAGCATGGCACGCCGTCATTGGCGGGCTAGGGTGTCAACCCGGCCAGTGTCCGATCAACGAACGAAACTGACCGGAACGCCGGTGGACGGATGTTTGATGACATCCATGTTGATCCCATAGATGGCGGCAAGGCTTTCCGGCGTCATGATCTCGTCGGGCGTACCACGTGCGATCATCTTGCCCGAATGGAGCGCGATGATCTCGTCGCAGTAGCGTGCAGCCATGTTGACATCATGCAGCACCACGACGACGCCCAGCCCCTTTTGCTGGGAAAGGCGATGGACGAGTGACAATATCTCCACCTGATGAGCAACATCCAGTGCGGAAATCGGCTCGTCCAGAAGCAGCCATTCGGCATCCTGCGCGACAAGCATCGCCAACCAGACGCGCTGGCGTTCGCCGCCGGACAGCGTATCGACGAGGCGGTCGGCAAAACCGCGTATGTCGGTCAGATCGATGGCTTCCTCGACCTTCTCGCGATCGAGCTTGCTGAACCGGCCGAGTGCGCCGTGCCAGGGATAGCGCCCCAGCGCCACGAGTTCCCGCACCAGCATCCCCTCCGCCTGCGGCGTATATTGCGGCAAATAAGCGACCTTCCGGGCGAAAGCGCGCGCGCCCCAATCGTCGATGGGTTGCCCTTCGAAGATGACCCTGCCCGCACTTGGCGCCTGTTGCCGGGCAAGGATCTTGATCAGCGTCGATTTTCCGGAACCATTGTGACCGATCAAACCGGTGACCTGCCGCGACCGCAACGTCAGCGAAAGCGGACGAAGCAGAACGCGGGCCTCCGCCGAAAAGCTGACATCGCCCAATTCCAACAATGCCCCCGCGGAATTGGATGCGGCCTGCCGATCCGTTGAGCTTAATTCGAGATGATCCATCATCGTCCTTTCAGCCGCGCCGTCTAGTTGATCCGGAACGGTACGGTAAAGCTCTGGCGCGCAACCGACACTTCATCCGGCGCGGAGGGAACCGGCGAGGCATTGCGGACAGTATTGAGAACGCTCTGGTCGAGCTGGCTCGAACCCGAACTGCCGACGACGCTGGTAGCGACAATGGAGCCATCGCGCGTCACGACGAAACGGACCGTGACCGTGCCACTGCCATCGGCTCGTGCCCGGCGCGCCTTCCGTCGAAGATAGCTGCTGATGCGATCGCCCCACTTCGCGGCCTGGCGCTCGGCAGCCGCGCTCGATGCGGCCCGTTTTGGCGGCTGTGCAGCCTTCGGCGCTTCGACCTTCGCGGTTTCGATCTTCTTTTCGACCCTCTTTTCGACTTTCTTGACGATTTTCTTTTCGGCCGGCTTCTTTTGAGGTTCCGGTTTTTCCGGCTCGGGCCGAACGACCGGCAACGGCACTTCCACCTTCGGCAGTTCCACCAGTTCCTCAGCCTGTTCCGGAAGCGGCTCCACATCTGGTTCAGGCTCGAGCGCGGCCTGTTCTACCGGCTCCACCTGTTCCTCGGGCTCGGGCTCGATCTCTTCCGGCGGAGTGACCTCCTGCTCGGCCACCTCTTCCGGCTCGACCGGCTCGGCGATTTCTTCTACCGGCTTCGCCACGATCGGCGCGGGCATCGGCTCCATGTCGATGATGATGGGCGCCTGTATGTCTCCGGCTGCCTCATCGATATCGGCCTGCTGGATAGCCAGAGCGGCACCGACATGCAGGCCGGCCACCACGACGCCCGCGGCGGACCAACGCCCGATCTCACGCCAGTCCGTGCCCGAAAATGCAAAGGGGCCTGCGCGCCGCATGGACATTACCCGTTGTTTCCGTTCGATGCCGCCGGTGCGGACTCCAGGCCGACAAGCGCAATCTTGAGATAACCGCTCGACCGGAGGCCATTCATCAGATCCATGAGCGAGCCGTAATCGACAGCCTTGTCAGCACGCAGGAATATCCGGGTTTCCTTGTTTCCGTTGGTCTGGCGGTCGAGGAAACCGCCCAGCGCGTCCGCAGTCAGGACGTCATTGCCCACAGCAATGGATTTGTCTTCCTTCAATGTCACATAGACTGGCTGATCTGGACGCGGGGCGGGCGTCGCCGTCGATGCCGGCAGATCGACATTGATGTCGACCGTGGCAAGTGGTGCGGCAACCATGAAAATGATCAGCAGCACCAGCATGACGTCGATGAACGGCGTCACATTGATCTCGTGGTTTTCCTGCAGATCGTCGTCGGACGAATTTTGCCTTATGCCGCCGGCCATGGGTTTCTCCTATTCAGCCGCTGCGCGAGGCTGCCGCGCTGCGGGCAGATGCGCAAAATCGACGTCGCGGCTGACAAGACGCTCGACGCCGGCAGAGGCGTCCGCCAGGAGCTGGCGATAACCGGTGATCGAACGCGCGAACACATTGTAGATCACGACGGCGGGGATAGCGGCGACGAGGCCGATGGCCGTCGCAAGAAGCGCCTCGGCGATGCCGGGTGCGACAATCGCAAGATTGGTGGTTTGTGACTGCGAGATGCCGATGAAGGAATTCATGATGCCCCATACGGTGCCGAACAGTCCGACGAAGGGTGCGGTCGAGCCGATAGTGGCGAGAACGCCGGTGCCCCTGCTCATGCGGCGCCCGGCCTGCGCTTCGATACGCGAGAGGCGCGACGCCACGCGTTCCTTGAGGCCTTCCGGTCCGACATGCCCGTGAGTGTCGCTGGAGAGGCGGACTTCCTCGCGGGCCGCACTGACGAGCAAGGCGCCGGGTCCGCCCTTCCCTTCCAGCGCGCGCTCGGCGTCCTGGAGCGTGCGCGCGCTTCCAATTGCGTTGAGTGCGCGATAGGCCCGCACGCGAGCGCCAGCGAGTTCCAGTGTCTTAGCGAGCCACACGGTCCAGGTTACGAGCGATGCAAAGGCCAATCCCAGCATGACGGACTTCACCACCCAGTCGGCGGCCATGAACATTCCCCACGGCGACAGATTGTGCGGCAGCGTTCCCGACGCCTGCGACGGCGCAGCGTCAGCGGCGGCGGGAGCCGTAGTCGCGTCCGGCTGGGCCGGTTCTACCGGAGCCGGGGTGGCAGGCTGGACCAGCTGGGGCGTCGTCACCGATGGCTGCGCGGGTGGCGACTGTGTTTCCTGCGCTGAAGCAGGCTGCTGCAGCAGGATCAGCGCAAGGGCAGCGGCGCAGATAAAGCCGAACCTCGAAGTTCGGTTGTCACGGCGGTTTTCGGTCGGTCTTGCGGCTCTTGGTTCCATGTCTGGATATCCCTGTCTTTCCCGTCTGCCTTCAACGAGGCACCGGCTGCACGTACCGGCAGCGGCATTCACGGGCGGGCTTATAATTTATGACTTTAACAATCAAGTATATTCTGAGAAAAATCAACCGCTCAAAGCGCCTAAGGGCTTCTGCACCAGCCGTGCGAACGAGTTCAGCGGACGGAGACCCAGCCTATAGTATGCCCCAGGCGCGGAAGCGGCCTCGCCCGGTGATCTCGCGCATCCCTATTTCGGCAATGAGATTGAGGGCGCCGCGCTGCGATATCTTCAGTTCCTTCGCCACGAGCGCCGCCGATATGATGGGCCGCGCAAGCACGAGGTCGATGAGAGCCGGAAGGCTGGAGGTGGAGCGCCGGTCCTTGAGCTTGCGTTCCAGCTGGACCCTGGCAAGGCTGAGCCGCTCGACTTCCTTGAGGTGAGCAATGCTGGAATCACGGGCGGCGCCGATGAAGGCGAGCAACCGTGTCATCATATCCCTGGACCGGCGCTCGGCTCTCGGAATGTTTTTCAGCCCGGCATTGAAGGCGCCAAGGTGGATGCGCGTCTTGCCCCTTTCGCGCAACATGGCCGATACCAGCAATGGGCCCAGCCAATGTTGATGCTGCAAGGGTTCGATGGTTTCCCACGCATCCCAAAGGATCGCCGCGGCGAGCAGTGGCGGCAGTGCCCGGGAAACATCGTGAACGCCGAGCCATTGCGTGATGCGGGCGTCCTCGTCCCAGTCGGGATCGTAGACGAGCGGGTCGCCTTCCAGCGTGGCGGTGTGGCGGATATCGACGTTCGGCGTACGCGGCAGGCGTGACCGCGGATGGGCGAGCGTCTCGGCGGACCGCTTCATGACTTCGTCGAAGCGGGCAAGCTCTGTCTCGAATTCGAACTCGGCGGCCGATTTTGCTTCCTCGCTCGCCTGCTCCCCTGCCCTCGCCCCCGGCGTTTCGGCCGGCCTTGCGGGTTCCGATATATACTCGCCATCCCTGCGGCCGCGCAGGCTGGCGAGGCCCTTTGCGCTCAGCGCCCAGGAAGGAGGGTTGGAAGCAATCTGGCGGCGGGCGCGCAGTATGGTGTGCGCGATGGTCAATTCATGCGTCGGCGTGCGAATATCCATCCGCGCATCGTGGAGAACGAGGTCCTCGACATGGACGAGTTCGCCGGCGAGCCACATCGCGTTGCATGCCTCGGCGAAATGCGAGCGCTCGATCCAGCCGGTGTTTTCCTTGAGAAGGCCATCCGCGGTCCGGCGGGACGCCTCCCCGGCCTCGGATTTGCGGCTCAGCCGATCATCCAGGCGCGCCAAAGCGTCCTCGGCTTCAACCACCGGTTGGAACAAGGCATTCAACGACAATGCACTAGAATCATAAGCCATTGAATTAAATATAAAGGATGAGGCAAACGGAAGATAGTCTAGCTATAACTTCCGTTGAAGCGGTCGATTGTCAGCCAACAACAACCGTCGCTTTGCCGGGAACCCGGCTATAGAGGTCGATAATATCCTGATTGATCAGGCGGACGCAACCGGATGACATCGACTGGCCAATGGACCACCATTCAGGCGAACCGTGAATACGGTAACCAGTATCCACGCCATCCTTGAAAATGTAAAGCGCCCTCGCCCCGAGCGGGTTCTGCGGGCCGGGCTCCATGCCGTTCTGGTATTTTACCAGCTCTGGTTTGCGCTGGATCATTTCACGCGGCGGGGTCCAGCGCGGCCATTGCTTTTTGTATTGAATATTGGCGCGGCCGCTCCAGAGGAAGCCATCCTTGCCGATGCCGACGCCATATCGAATGGCATCGCCGCCCGGTTGGACGAGATAGAGAAACCGTTCCTGCAGACGGACCACGATCGTACCTGGCTGCTCGCCCGTCGGGTCGACGACGACCTGCCGTCGGAACTGGGCCGGGATCTTCTGGTAGGGTACCGCCGGCAGCGAATACGGGCCCTCCTGCACCGCCGCATACATGACATCGGGTACAGTGACGTTCCTGTCGACGCTGATCTGCGGGCGGATGCCGTTGGTCGGCATCGGGTCTATGTTCATTTCCGGCAGGCTGAGCGTCGTCTGGGTGCAGCCCGCGCTGCCGAGCAGTGCCAGCGAGCCGGCACCCCATAGCAATTGCCGCCGCGTGAAATCCGGGGTGGTGTGTGATTGGGCGTTCGACTTCTGGGCTTCGGACAAGGCGGCATCTCGCTGTTTTGCTACGATCCGGAAATGATAAAAAAATGTGGTTTATAAAACATGAATCGCATTTGCCAGTTGACAGCTGTCAACTCTGCCCCAGCCACCGAGGCGTTGACAGGTGTCAACGCGCCCACTTCGCATAGTCCTAAGGTCCAATTTTCCAAGTCGCCCAGTTTGCGTACCGTGCAACCTGGCATTTCATATGAACTTCCGGTGCCGCCTCTGATTGAGTTCAACCGACAATCCGCCTGAGGAGCCCATGTCCGACAGCAATATTCTCAAGATCGCCGACGCTATCGATACGACAATTCCGCCCGCCCCGAATCCGCTACAGGAGGCCGAGGATTTCATCCAGGCCAATATCACCAAGCCGCTTGCCATATCCGATATCGCCGATGCCGCCGAACTCAGCGTTCGTTCGCTCCAGCGTCTGTTTCGGCGACGCCATGCCTCCTCCCCGCTTCAATATCTGTTGGCGATCCGCATTGCGGCCGCGCGCGACATCATTCTACGCGGAGAGGTTTCAACGGTGCGGGAGATCGCAGCAATGCTGCATTTCAGCAATCCCGGGCGCTTCACCCGGCTGTATCAGCGGAAGTACAAGGAAGTTCCATCCGCCGATCTGCGCAGGGTGCGCCACGGCAATGATCAATAGTAAGCTGCCGACCTATCGAGAAAGTCGTGAAAATGCACGATGACATTGTCCTTGTCGATCAGGATGACCGCATAGGCAGGCGGCTCGTGCGTGATGGCGAGGTCGCCGCCCGAGAAATCGAGCGCCGTCTGGTGGTTGGTGCTGCGCAATATGCTGATGGGGATGCCGCGCCAGCTACCGCCGACCGGCCGATGTGCGTGTCCGGCAAAAACATGCCTGACATTACCGTGGCGCTTCAGAGCGGCGTGAAGCTCGTCAGCCTCGATGATGCCCATGGTGTCGAGCAGAGGAATGCCGATAGGAAAGGGCGGGTGATGGGCGAACAGGTAGACCGGTTCGGCCTTTGCCTCGGCCAATCGCTCATCGAGCCATCGTAGCCTTGCCTGGTCCAGGCGCCCTTCCGGCCTTCCCGGCAGCAGCGTGTCGAGCAGGCACAGAATACCTTCCGGGGTATGGACGATCTTCTGGACGAAGCCATTTTCCGCTTCCGCTTCCGGAAAGACCTCAAGAAACGCGTCGCGGTCATCATGATTGCCGAGCAGCAGATGATGCGGTGGAACCAGCTTCCGCAATTCGCCTGCCAGGATATGGTAGCTATCCACTGCCCCCGTGTCGCTGAGATCGCCGGTGAAGATCACATGGGCCGCATCCGCATGGCACACATTGATATCGGCGATGCAGGCCCGCAGGCGTTCGAGCGGGTCCAGCCCGCACAGCGTCGCTCCGGCTGCGACCAGATGCAAATCCGTAACCTGTATGATCTTCATCAGGCAGCACCCTCATTTCGCAGCGGCAGGTCCGATACGGGCCGCGTGCTGCTGCGAAGCACCAGTTGCGTCGCCAGGCGCACGTGCATGGGCTTGTGCTCCGGTTCTGCTTCGCGCCTGTCGAGCAGCGCAACTGCCTGCTCGGCCATCTGCCTTGCGTCCTGATGGAAGGTGGTCAGTTCATAGGCGCTCCACGACGCCTCGGGTATGTCGTCGAAACCGATGACGGCGACATCTTCGGGTATGCGCAGGTTTGCATGGCGCCGCACGTGATCCATGAGGCCGAATGCCACGAGATCATTGACGCAGAACACCGCCTCGGGCCTGTCCGTGCCTGAGAACAACTGCCTGGCGGCCTCCTGCCCTCCCTGATAGTTGGAGTTGGAGCCGTCGCCGCTCATGACGAGCGCCCCATTTTTCTCGGCTTCCCGCCGGAAACCCCTCTCCCGCTCTATCGTCGTCGGCGTGCGTATCGAGGGCGCGGCGAAGGCGAGCTTCCTGTATCCCGCCGCAAGGAAAAGCCGCGCTGCTTCCCGGCCGGCATCCTCATTATCGACGTTCACGTCGTCGGCGCCGGTTTCCGAGCGCCCGAGCACAATGAGCGGCTGGCCATTGCGCCGTGCAAGTTCAACGAAAGACGAGGGTGGTGAGCCGGAAAGGATGATCGTCGCTTCGGCGCGATAGCCGAACAGGGTCTTCTGCGCGGCAGTCAGTTCCTCTTCCGTATGGCCGGTATTGATGACGATAGGGACGCTGCCACGATGGATGAGCGCTTTCGTCAGCGCTGCGACGAGGTGCGAGCGGTAGCCGAGTTCGGGATCGGTCGCGACGATGCCGACGAGCCTGCTGCGCCGCGCCAGCAGTCCGCGCGCCAGATCGTTGACCTGGTAGCCGAGTGCTTCCGCTGCCGCCAGTATCTTCTCGCGTTTCTTGGCCGAAACGCTGGCGCCGGGCGTAAAAGCCCTGGATACGGCCGAGCGGGAAACGCCGGCTGCCTTGGCGACCTGGACTGCACTTACATAATTGCCGCCGCCCTTGCTGTCTGAGGTCCGTTTGGATTTCATCTCAATGCCCCACTTTGGAAAGAACATCCGCCCGCAAGAATCGCTCGACCACCAACATGAAACCTATCGATGGAATGAGCAACAGCAAGGCGGTTATGGATGCGATCTGGTAATTGCCGCCCGAACTGGCGGTATAGAGGAGGAGGGGGAGGGTCGTCACGTCCGGCGCGCCGACAAAATAGGTCCCCGTGAATTCGTCGAGCGATTCGAGAAAAACGAAAATGGCGCTGGCGAGCAATCCCGGCGCGGCGAGGGGGAGGGTAATGTCGCGGAATGCGCGGAACGGCCCGGCGCCGATGGATCGGGCCGCTTCCTCCACGTCGACGTCCACCGCCGAGAATGCGGCGGTTGCAATCCAGACGGCGTAGACGAGGCCGTGCGTCACATGCACGAGAACAACGCCGGCGATCGTGCCGTTGAGGCCGATCTGATAGAAGAAGCGGGCGATATTCACATAGACCGGCAGGTTCGGGAAGGCTTGCGGAATGAGGAAAGCCAGCAGGAACAGCCCGCGGAAGGGCAGCCGCAATCGCGACAATGCGTATCCGGCCGGGATTGCCAATGCCAGGGAGACCACGACGGTCAGGGATGCGATCATGATGCTCGACCCCAGCGAAACCATCGCATTGCCGCGCGGCGAGAACACCCGCTGCCAGAAACCGAACCCATAGTCGAGCGGCAGCATATGCGGGAAATACCATTTCTCCGCGACGGTCCAGAGCAGGAGGTTGGTGAGGGGGCCGAAGATGATGAACGCCAGCAGCCCGAGCAGCAGAGCCCGGGGCAGCCACCAGAGATCGATGCCGGTCGTCATGAGCGCTCCTTGACTGTCTGCCTCAGATAGAGGAACGCCACGCCGGCCGTCATGACGAGCGATATCAGCCCGAGGGCGTTGGCGACGCCGTAATCCCCATGCGCGTTGATACGGAATGCGATATCCGCTGTCAGCATCGTCGGTGATTGTGCGTTGATCATCAACGGTACGGAAAGCACCGACATCATGGTAACGAACGAAAGAATGAGCCCGACGAGGATCGTTGGCGCCACCTGCGGCACGATAATCTCGACGAGAATTCGAAGACGCGACGCGCCGAGGTTTCGGGCTGCCTCGATGGTGCCGCGATCGAGCGAAGCCATGGCCCCGGAAACGAGCAATGTGACGAAGGGCGTCTGCTTCCAGACGAAGGCGATGACGATGCCGCGCCAATCGAGGAAGCCGACGGTCTGGAGCGGGGTCAAGAGACCGGCGGAGACCAGTATATTGTTCATGAGACCGTTCTTGGCGAGGAACGTCCGCAGGATCTGCCCGACGACGATGAAGGGTATGAACATCGGCCAACGGTAGAGCCACCGCAACACGGCGACGGCGAGCGGGTTCTCGCCGAGTGTCAGATAACCGCCGATAGCGATCGAAAAGACGCCGATGAGCAGCGTCGACGCCGAAACGATCAACGCCGTGAAGATCATGTCGCTGGAATAGAGTTCGAACGACTTGCTGAAATTGCCAAGGCCGAACGCGCCCTCGACCTCGAATGCCCCGATAATGGACGCGAACAACGGCACGATGAAGAACACGATTATCATCGCAAGCGCGGGAAGAACGAGGAGGACCGCAAGTAGGCGCCGCTTCATGGGATGCTCCGGTCTCGGCAAAAGGGGAGGCCGACCGTGGCGCGGCCGGCCGTTTTTCATTAGTTGGCTACATTCTTTTCATAGGCTTCCAGTATAGCCGAATTATAGGGAGCGATGGGAAAGGGCTTCGCCTTGGTTGCAAGGTCGTCGGGGGAAATATCGACGAACAGCTTGTCCCAGCTCGCCTTGTCCAGTTCGGGCTGGACGAATTTGGCGTCGATTCCTGGATACCAGTTGAAGCGTTTGACGATGCCTTCGGCCTGCACCTTGGGGCTCGTCGCCAAGGCCACGAATTTCCGCGCGATCTCCTGGTTCGGGCTCTTGGCTGGAATGACATAGTGCATGGGCTGGCCCGGCATCCCCGGCTCCGGCAGGAAAAGCTTCATTTCCGGCGGCAGTTTTCCGTCGGCCTGCCAGGAGTAGAACATGTCCACCCAGACCGGGCCCATTGCGATCTCGCCGCGGCTCAACATGTCCAGCGTGCCGGCATTGCCGGGCGTCAGGGTCGCATTCGTGCTGAATTCCTTCAATTGCGCGAAAGCCTTCGCCCATTTTTGGGTTTCGGCTTCCTCGAACGGTCCGTTCATAAGCTTGTTGGCGTCGCCATCACCAAAAGCATAGATCCAGCCCATGACGAAGCTGACGCCGGAGGCGCCGCCCTTGATCCCGTTATAGCCGAACTGCTTGGGGTTCTGCCTGGCCCACTCGGCCAGTTCCGCATAGGTCTTCGGCGGGTTCGGGATCAGGGCCGGATTGTAGGCGATTGCCGTCTGGCTCGAGAACATCGGCATGACATAGCCATCGACATTGGTGCCGAGCGCCATCCTGGCCTTGTCGCTGGTCACCATTTCGCCGGACGGTATCTTCGAGCGATAGGCTTCGAGATAGCCGGCCTTGACCATCGGGCCGGCGAACTTCTCGTGCACCACGGCCACGTCCGCGTCCCAGCTTTCCACATTGGCCTTTGCCTGTGCGTCGAAGCGCTCAACGATCTTTTGCGAGCCGGCGTCGCCGGGTCCGGTGCCAACGGCACGGACCTTGACGTCGGGATTCTCCTTTTCGAAGAGCGGCCCGAGATAGTCGTTCACATAGTCGACCATGTTCTGGTCGCCGGCTGTCAGAACGGTGAGGTCCGCGGCGGCGGCTGGCGACATCGCAAGGCCCAGTAAAATGCCGGTATTGATAAATGTTCTCATTTTCGGTCTCCAGAGCAAGATTGCTGACTTCTTCTATTACGGAAACTTAATTGCGGATCGCTTCTGTTTGGCGATCGTTCTCCCCATCGGTACTGGTATTGAAAATAAACAGGGCTGAAGACGGCACATATACTCGCACCTGCTCGTCCTGATTGAATGGCGATGGAGAATCCACGAGGATTTCCCGCCCGCCGATACTGACGCCATGGCGGAAGTGGCCGCCGGGATAGCTGACATTCGCAACGGTACCTGCAAGTTGAAGCCCGCCGGCAAGTTCAAGCCCGCCGGCAAGTTCAGGCCCGCCAGCCTGTGCCGGAGGCGGCTCGCCCGGCCGAAGCAGGGTAGCCGCCTCGCTCCTGAACCGGATTTCCGCGCGTCCGCTCCTCAGATCCCGATGGTGGGGCATCGCAAGGACTTGCTGTCCGGCCAAATCGATCCGCTGGGGACCCACGCTGACCTCCATGTCGAGGAGATTCTCCGCGCCCATGAATGCGGCCACAAAAGGCGAAGCAGGGCGGTTATAGACGTCCTCGGGCGTGCCCTGCTGTTCGATCCGGCCGCGGTTCATCACGACGATGCGATCCGCCATCACCATGGCTTCCTCGCGATCATGCGTCACGTGGATGGCGGTGATACCCAGCCGCTTCTGCAGCGCGCGGATTTCATGGCGCACCGTCAGTCGGATCCGGGCGTCGAGATTGGACAGAGGCTCGTCCAGCAGCAATATTTCCGGATCGATCGCCAGCGCACGACCAAGCGCGACGCGCTGCCTCTGTCCGCCGGATAGCTGGGCTGGCTTCCGGTCGCCCAGCCCGGAGAGGCCGAGCAAGCCTTGCAGTTCGCCGATGCGCGACGTGATCTCCTGCCGGTCGCGGCCTTGCAGCTTCAACCCATAGGCCATGTTCTGGGTTACGGTCATATGCGGCCAGAGGGCGTAGGATTGGAATACCAGTGCCATTCCGCGCTTGTCCGGGGGAAGGTGGGTCACGTTTCGGTCAGCGACCCGGATTGCTCCTTTCACTGGCCTGGCAAAGCCGGCAATGGTGCGCAGCAGGGTGGTCTTGCCGCACCCCGACGAGCCGAGGAGCGCGACGAACTCGCCCTTGCGAATGGCAAGATTCAAGCCGTCCAGTACCGTTGTCGGCCCATAGCCGACACTGATATCCTCGATACTGAGGAAAGCTCCCGCATCCATTTCCGCCCCCACTTGCGCAGCTGTGCATTTTTTCTTGTAATGTCCGTTTATTACACCTCGATGACAAGCGGAAATATCGGCACGGATTTCGGCCGCAGGTGGAGATATTGTTAGCCCGCGCCTTTCGGGCTGAAATGCGCGACGAGCCGGTATGAATCGCCGGGATAGATCATGCGCACATTGGTGATCGGGCGGTCGTCACGCCAGGTCGAGCGTTCCACCTGAAGGCAGGCGGAACCTTCCTTCAGCAGGAGCTTCGCGGCGAGGTCGGCATCGGCATTGAGCGCGGTAATCCGGTTCTCCGCTTCCGACCATGGTACGTGCGTCCGCAGCCACGTGCCGGGCGGCTCGCTGTCGAAGGCTACAGCCGCAACCTCGGGAACGTTCGAAAGATCGATGAGACGGTCTTCGAAGGAATGCACGCGCTGGCCGGACCAGTGCCTGCAGGCAATCGCCAGTATCGGGCGCGGCCGCTCCACGTCCAGCCGCTTCATGTCCATGCGGGTGCTGGTGCGCTGCCGGTGGGAAAGCACTTCGAGAGTGTAGACCTGGCCCGTTGCCTCGACCTCCGCCCTCACATCGGAAATCTCTATCACGGCGGCTTGCGACAAGGGCCGGGAAACGAAGCTTCCCGCCCTCCGGCGCCTTTCGATCAGCCCGGCTACCGCAAGTGCCGAGAGCGCCTTGTTCACCGTCATCCGGGCGCAATCATATTCGATCATCAGTTCCCGCTCGATCGGTATGCGCTTTCCGGGCGGCCATTCGCCAGACATTATCTTGCGTTCGATATCCTGCCTGATACGCGCGGAAAGCTGCCCCTTGGCGCTGTCCGCATCCGTCGCTGGTTCACGCTTCAGGTTTTCCACTGCAGATCCTCAGGCCGACTGCTTGTAAAGCTCGATGAGCAGGGCGTCGCCGGAGCCATGGCAGGCAAGCTCCAATTCCCCGCCTTTCGCGTCATATAGAACCGCGTCGTGTTTTTCGAGCAGTGCCGCATCATGCCCGGTGACCTCGACCTTCACGGCTCCGCCGCTGCAGAACAGGACGACGCAATTTGCGTTTGTCCGAACCGCATGGCGCTCATTGCCGCCGATTTTCGTCACATCGTGGCTCCAGCGGCCGCGGCGGGTCATCACGTTCAAGTCGGTCAGGGCTTCACCCTCGAGGACGGCATCCACGCGGACGTCACCCGGGAAGTCGAAAGGGGGAGAAGCGGGCGACAGACGCACTTTCCGCTGCTCGCCGAAATGAAGCGTCATCGCGGCACCCTCGATGACGGTCAGGGTGCGATCGATCCCGTCGAACTCGGAAAAGGCGCCGTCCGACGACACCTGCGCCATGCTGACCCGCCAGTCGAAATCGCTCAAGGCCGCCCCTTCCGGGAACACCATGATCTCGGTCGTGACACCGCCGCCGTTCTTCCACGGCGTCTGCCGATAGGTGCTGGACCGAAATATCCTCATCAGCCGAGTATGCCGGGCAGGTTGAGGCCCTTGTCCCTGGCGCATTCGATCGCGATTTCATAACCGGCATCCGCGTGACGCATCACGCCAGTTGCGGGATCGTTCCAGAGCACGCGGCCGATGCGCTCGGCGGCATCGTCGGTCCCGTCGCAGCAGATGACCATGCCGGAATGCTGGGAATACCCCATGCCGACACCACCGCCGTGATGCAGGGAAACCCATGTCGCGCCGGATGCCGTATTGAGGAGAGCGTTCAGCAATGGCCAGTCGGACACGGCGTCGGAACCGTCGCGCATGGCTTCCGTCTCCCTGTTGGGCGAGGCAACCGAACCCGAATCCAGATGGTCCCGCCCGATCACGATCGGCGCCTTCAATTCGCCATTGCGCACCATCTCGTTGAAGGCAAGGCCCAGGCGGTGCCTGTCGCCGAGACCGACCCAGCAGATACGCGCCGGCAATCCCTGGAACGATATCCGCTCGCGCGCCATGTCCAGCCAATTGTGCAGATGGGTATTCCCCGGCGTCAGTTCGCGGACCTTGGCATCGGTCTTGTAGATATCCTCCGGGTCGCCGGACAGTGCCGCCCAGCGGAACGGTCCTATGCCGCGGCAGAACAGCGGCCTGATATAGGCCGGAACGAAGCCCGGAAAGGCGAAGGCGTTCTCCAGTCCCTCATCCTTGGCGACCTGGCGGATATTATTGCCGTAGTCGAGCGTCGGGATGCCCTGGTTCCAGAAGGCGATCATCGCCTCCACATGTTCCCGCATGGAAGCGCGCGCCGCCCGCTCGACCGCCTTCGGGTCGCTTTCGCGCTTCTGCCGCCACTCCGCCAGTGTCCAGCCTTTCGGCAGATAGCCGTTGATAGGATCGTGGGCCGAGGTCTGGTCCGTCACGATGTCCGGGCGCACGCCCCGCCTTACGAGTTCAGGCAGGATCTCGGCCGCGTTGCCGAGCAGGCCGACCGACTTGGCCTCGCCGGCCTTTGTCCATCGGTCGATCATTTCCAATGCTTCGTCGATGGTCGATGCCTTGGCGTCCAGATAGCGGGTGCGCAACCGGAAATCGATGGAATCGGGATTGCATTCAACCGCGAGACAGCATGCGCCTGCCATCACCGCGGCAAGCGGCTGGGCGCCGCCCATGCCGCCAAGGCCGCCGGTCAATATCCACTTTCCCTGGAGATTGCCGCCATAATGCTGGCGTCCGGCTTCGACGAAGGTTTCGTAGGTGCCCTGCACGATGCCCTGGGTGCCGATATAGATCCACGAGCCGGCGGTCATCTGGCCATACATCGCCAGGCCCTTCTTATCGAGCTCGTTGAAGTGATCCCATGTCGCCCAATGCGGCACGAGGTTGGAATTGGCGATGAGCACGCGTGGCGCGTTCGAATGGGTCTTGAACACGCCGACCGGCTTCCCGGATTGCACCAGAAGCGTCTCGTCCTCGTTGAGGTTCTTCAACGTCGCAACGATCTTGTCGAAATCGTCCCAGGTCCGTGCGGCCCGGCCGATACCGCCATAGACGACGAGTTCATTGGGATTCTCCGCCACATCCGGGTCGAGATTGTTCATCAACATGCGCAGCGGCGCTTCGGTCACCCAGGTTTTCGCATTGAGCTCGGAGCCGCGCGGGCTGCGGATCTCACGAATATTGTGCCGTGGATTGTTCATCATCTGCTCCCCAGCTTTATTGCTGTCTGTTCGAGAATTTCCAGAATGTCGCGCAAATGCCGGCGCAGCCGTTCCGCCTTGCCCTCGTCATAGTCAAAGGGCGGCGCTTCGGTGCCGAGATGCGACGATTGCGTCAACTCCATCTGTATGGCGTGCACGCCCTTGTCGGGATTGCCGTAATGGCGCGTGGTCCAGCCGCCCTTGAAGCGGCCATTGATCACCGCGTCATAACCCCGTGCCGCAAACACGATGCGGCCGACGGCGGAGGCGATCTCCGCGGAACAGCTTTTGCCTTCATTCGTGCCGATATTGAAATCCGGAAGTTTTCCCTGAAACAGAAACGGAATATGCGAGCGTATGGAGTGGCAATCATAGAGAATGCACAGGCCGTGCTCCGCATGAACGCGCTCGATCTCCTGCGCCAATGCCTGATGATAGGGCGCATGATAGGTCGCAAGGCGCGCTCTGGTATCGGCCGCCGTGGGCCGTTCGCCGCTGCGCCAGATCGGCTCGCCGTCGAAATCCGTCTCGGGAATGAGCGCGGTCGTATTCTGGCCGGGATAGAGGCTGACGCCTTGCGGATCGCGATTGGCGTCGATCACATAGCGATGAAATACCGCCCGCACCGTCGTGACGTTCGGAAGAAGGTCGCTGTAGAGCCTGTCGATATGCCAGTCCGTATCGGCGAGCAGCCGGCCATTGTCGTTGAGCCGCTCCTGGATATCGGCCGGCACGAAGGTGCCCGTATGCGGAAATCCGAGGATGATCGGCGAAGAGCCGCGTGTCGTCTCGACCATATTCATGGTGCGGTATCCAGTTCTGGAAGGATGCCGGACGATATTGCCGCGTTGAGGCCGCCTGAAGCAACCAATTCGGAAGCGGCCGCCAGATCGTTCGCCATGTAGCGATCTTCCTCAAGCTCCGGCACTGCATTTCGGATCGCCGCATGGGCATTGGTCAGCTCCGAGCTCGTCTTCAGCGGCGCGCGCAAATCGATGCCCTGTGCCGCGGTCAATGCCTCGATGCCGACGATGGCGAAGAGGTTCTCCGTCATCTGCAGCAGCCGCCGCGCCCCATGGCAGGCCATGGAGACATGATCTTCCTGGTTGGCGGACGTCGGCGTCGAGTCCACGGAGGCAGGATGGGACATCTGCTTGTTCTCGGACATGAGCGCGGCGGAAGTGACCTCGGCAATCATCAGGCCGGAATTCAGCCCGGGCTTCTTGGCGAGGAAAGCCGGCAAGCCGTAGGACAGCGTCGGATCGACCAGCAACGCAATCCGGCGCTGGGCGATCGATCCTATCTCGCAGATGGCGAGGGCGATCTGGTCGGCGGCGAAAGCAACGGGCTCGGCGTGGAAATTGCCGCCCGAAACCACCGCGCCATCGCTGAGGACGAGCGGATTGTCCGTCACGGCATTGGCTTCGATCTCGAGCGTCCGCGCCGCCATTCGCAGCAGATCGAGGCATGCGCCATCGACCTGCGGCTGGCAGCGAATGCAATAGGGGTCCTGCACGCGCTCGTCGCCTTCGACATGGCTGGCGCGGATCGGCGAACCTTCGAGGAGACGCCGCAACGCCGCGCCAGTGTCGATCTGGCCGCGATGTCCGCGCAATGTGTGGATTTCCGCTTCGAACGGCGCGGACGAACCCATCGCCGCATCGGTCGACAAGGCGCCGGTGATCAGCGCCGACTGTGCGGCACGATGGGCGCGGAACAGGCCCGCCAGCGCCAATGCCGTCGAAACCTGCGTGCCGTTGATCAGAGCCAGACCCTCTTTTGCCGCAAGCACCACCGGCGTGAGGCCAGCCCTGGCGAGACCGTCGCGCGCTGCCATGCGGGCGCCCTCCACGACGACTTCGCCTTCGCCGATCATCGCGGCGGCCATGTGGGCCAGCGGCGCCAGATCGCCGGATGCACCAACCGAACCCTTCTCGGGTATGACGGGAATGACACCCTTCGAAAGCATGTCTTCGATCAGCCGGATCAGTTCCATACGGACGCCGGAAGCGCCGCGGCCGAGGGAGATCAGCTTGAGCACCATGATCAGCCGCACGATATTTTCCGTCAGCGGCTGGCCGACGCCGCAGCAATGCGAGAGAATGAGGTTGCGCTGAAGCGTTGCGACATCCGCAGCCTCGATCTTGATCGACGCCAGCTTGCCGAAGCCGGTATTGATGCCATAGACGGGGGCGTTCCCCGCGGCGATATCGGCGATACGGCGCGCGGCAGCTTCGACGCCGGCATGGCAGGCAGTATCGAGCCGGGCGGGAGCGCCGGTCCAGTAGAGCTCGGCAAGAACAGCCAGCGGGACATTGCCGGGTTGAAGTGTGACGGTCATCTGTTGGTCGTCTTTCCTTGAAATATCCGTTCATGCAGGGGATTGAAGCCGATCCGATAGGCAAGCTCTGCCGGCTGCTCGACATTCCAGACCGCGAAATCCGCGGATTTTCCCGTTGTGAGCGTGCCTGTCCGATCGAGAATGCGGAGTGCCCGTGCCGCCTCGCGGGTCACTCCGGCCAGTGCTTCCGCCACGGTCAGGCCGAACAGCGTGCAGGCCATGTTCATCGTCAGGAGAAGCGAGGTGAGGGGGGATGTTCCCGGGTTGCTGTCGGTGGCGATGGCAATGCGCGCGCCGGCATTTCTCAGCGCCGCTACCGGCGGGGCCCGCTCCTCGCGCAGCGCATAGAAGGCGCCGGGAAGCAGGACGGCGACGGTTCCGGCATCCGCCAATGCGCGCGCGCCCTCATCATCCAGATATTCGAGGTGGTCGGCGGAGAGTGCTCCATGGGAAGCGGCGAGCTTTGCGCCGCCAAGGTTGGAGAGCTGTTCGGCGTGAAGCTTGACCGGCAGGCCGAGCCTTGCCGCCTCGTCGAATACCCGCGCAATCTGCTCCGTCGAGAATGCAATGCCTTCGCAGAAACCGTCGACCGCGTCGACCAGACCTTGCGCATGCGCAGCAGCCAGGCCGGGGATGACGATTTCGGCGATATAGTCGTCCGCTCTTCCCTTATAGTCGGGGGGCGTGGCGTGCGCGGCGAGATAGCTCGTCACTATGCGCACCGGCCGATGCCGCGCAAGGCCACGCGCCACGCGAAGCATCTTCAATTCGGCTTCGATGTTGAGCCCGTAGCCGGATTTTATCTCGACCGTCGAGACACCTTCGGCCAGGAGTGCGTCCAGTCTCGGAAGGGCCTGGGCCGTCAGCGCGTCGTCATCGAGTTCGTTCGTGGCCTTGACGGAAGAGACGATGCCGCCACCGGCGCGGGCGATCTCCTCATAGCTGGCGCCGTCCAGCCGCATCTCGAATTCGCGTGCGCGGTTGCCGCCATAGACGAGGTGGGTGTGGCAGTCGATGAAGGCGGGGGTGATGAGGCGGCCCTGCACATCGGTGATGGCAGCGTCCTTGGCGAGATCGGCCGGTAGCTCAGCCCTTGGCCCGGCGAACGCGATCACGCCGTTCCTGACCAGCAAGGCTCCGTCTTCTATCGGTTCGGCATTGCCCTCTTCGAGCGTGGCAAGGCGGGCGCCCAGCCACAAATGTCCCGGAACCACCTCAGGATCTGCGCTATTATTCTCTCCACCCATCGAGCTTTGTGCCTTTCCTTCTCCCTCCAATATGTATAGACATAATTAAACCCAACGCAAACGATTTTTCTGTCACGGGAGGAACCATGGCCAGCGTATTTGCAAAGACTCTCCTCACGCCGACCGGCTGGAAGAGCAATGTGCGGATGTCGTTCGACGATCGAGGCATCCAGTCGCTGGAGCTTGACGGCGTTGCTTCCGCCGCCGACGAACGCCATGAAATCATCATTCCCGGAATGCCGAACCTTCACAGCCATGCGTTCCAGCGCGGCATGGCCGGGCTGGCGGAAACCCGCGGGGCGGGGGAGGACAGTTTCTGGAGCTGGCGCGATATCATGTATCGCTTCGCCCTATCCATGACGCCGGACCATGCGCAGGCCTTCGCAGCGCAGCTCTATGTGGAAATGCTCGAAGCCGGCTTCACCAAGGTCGGCGAGTTCCACTATCTCCACCATGATCTGGACGGAAGCCCCTATGGCGACATTGCCGAAATGGCGGCGAGGATAGCCGGGGCGGCGGCCGAGACCGGCATCGATTTGACGCTGCTGCCGGTATTCTATGCCCATTCCACCTTCGGCGGCGCCGCCCCGAATGAAGGCCAGCGCCGCTTCGTCAATTCGCTGGCGAGTTTCGAAAAGCTCTACGCCCGCTGTGAACGGATAATCGGCGACATGCCGGGAGCCAATCTCGGCGTCGCGCCGCATAGCCTGCGCGCGGTGACGCAAGCCGAGCTTGCCGCGGTGACGCGATTGGCGGGAAGCGGCCCAAAGCATATTCATATCGCCGAGCAGATGAAGGAGGTGGACGACTGCCTCGCCTGGTCCGGCAAACGGCCGGTGGAATGGCTGCTCGATCATGCTCCTGTCGATGCGAGCTGGTGCCTCATCCACGCCACCCACATGACCGCCGACGAGACGCAGCGCATGGCACAATCAGGGGCGGTGGCCGGGCTTTGTCCGGTGACGGAGGCCAATCTCGGCGACGGGATATTTCCGGGCACGGCGTTCATCGCCGCCGGCGGCGCCTATGGCGTGGGTTCGGATTCCAATGTCCTGATCGGCATAGGGGACGAATTGCGCCAGCTCGAATATTCGCAGCGTCTGCTGCACCGCTCGCGCAATGTCATGGCGGGCCAGGCGGGATCTACCGGCCGCGCGCTCTTCGACGGTGCATTGCGGGGCGGCACCACAGCGCTCGGCGCCGAGAGCGGCCTTGAAGTCGGAAGGCCGGCCAGTTTCGTCAGCCTTTCCGCCGATGTAGCGGACGTCTATGCGGGGGATGCGGCACTCGATGCCTGGATTTTCGCCAATGCGGTCAAGCCGCATGATGTCTGGGTGCGCGGCAGGAAGCTGGTATCCGAAGGCCGCCATGTCCATCGCGGCGAGATCGAGACGCGCTTCTCGTCGGCGCTGCGGCAGGTGATCTCGGCATCGCAATAGCCGGCGGCAAGCGCGCCTGTCTATGAGGGCTTGCGCCCGTACAATTCCCGCAATTCATCCTTGGCCCGCTCGAGCACGCGCTTCTGCTTCTGCGGAAGCTTGGTACCGGCCCGATTGACATAGAATGTCAGCATCGACATGGCGGAGCGAAACGGGCTTGATTTCCGCCGGTCGGACGCTTCCGCCGATTTCTTCAACGATCGGGCGATTTTCCTTGGGTCGTCGGCCTCGAAGACATTCTCCTCAAGGTCGAGTGCGTCGCTTTTCTCGGTCACTTCCTGCGACCATTTCTTCTGCGCGGGCATGAAACACTCTCCATTGCGAATTGTGTTGTTGATCAACATGATCAGCCGGAATTTGTTCCTTGCCCGGAAAGCATCGGTTATAGATCATCGACAATGCCGGGCTAGCGAGGGGGCGAGACGCATCACATGACGATTGAAACGACCAGAGCCGATATCGAATATGCTTTCCGTTTGATCTTGGGACGACAGATGAACGAGGAAGAAAGCGGGCATTATGGCTATGCGGGCAAGCCGCTTGAAGACATAGTTCGCATGTATCTGAACTCGCTCGAGTTCCAGAATCGCCGCTTGCTCGACCCGCCCGGCGCGAAAAACCTCGAAAAGGTGTTTCTCAACGATGCGTGGATCTATGCCGATCGCGCCGATCCCGATGTGGGCAGCAATGTTGCCGGCGGCAGCTATGAGCCGAACGTCACGCGGATCGTGAAGGAACTCGTGAAACCCGGCATGCGGGCGCTCGATATCGGCGCCAATATCGGCTATTTCACCATGCTGCTGGCGAAGCTCGTCGGCACGACGGGGCGTGTCCTGGCCATCGAGCCGAACATCGAAAACGGCAGGTTGCTCACCGCCAGCCGCGACGCCAATCAGTTCAGCCAGGTAGAAATCCTGCTGACCGCTGTCGGCGATCGGACGGACGTGCTTTCGCTGAGCGGTTCCGGCTCCAATGGCACGACTGCGACGCTGCAAGCCGGACAGTCACTTGAAATCAAGCGGCTGATACCCTGTGTGCGTCTCGACGGCATCCTGAAGAGCTGGGATCGCATCGATTTCATCAAGATCGATATCGAGGGCGCCGAGGTGAAGGCGTTCAACGGCATGATCGATATTCTCAGGCAGTTCCGGCCCATTATCGTCAGCGAGTTCAGCCCGAGCCTTATCGGCTGGATTTCGAGCGTGACGCCGGAGACCTATCTCCAAATGCTGATCGGGCTCGGATATCGTATCAATGTCATCACCGAGGACGGCGAACTCGTCGATCGCGGCCACGACGTCGAAGCAATCATGAACGATGTGGAGACTGCCGAGGGCGACCATATCGACATAGTCGCGCTGCCTGCCTAGCGGCCCAGCCCTCGGGCGCTATTGCAGATTGGTGTGACGGGCCTGCATGGCATCGTGCTGCCCGTCCGAAAAGGCCAGCGCAATGCTGTCGAGGATGAGCAGGCAGCTCTGTTCGAACAGCGTGCCGCCGAACTGGCGGCTGCCGGCCACCGGCACGAGGATGCGCGGATCGCAATATTGGGCGAGGGTGCTTTCGGCCCTCCCCACGAGGCACGCCACCTGTGCACCTACGGAGCGCGCGATCCTGGCGAACGCTATCGTGGTGGCGGTTTCGCCAGAGGCCGAGAGGACGATCATCAGATCGCCCGATGCAATCGAGGGAGCGGTTGCCTCCCCGACGAAGTGGACCCGGTAGCCAAGGTGCATGAACCGCATCGCAGCCATCTCGGCCACCAGCCCCGAACGACCTTGCCCGCAGAAGAAGATGCGCCTGGCCGAATCCCGGAACAGGCCTTGCAGCGCCGCAAGACCGGTCTCATCGATGCGCGCCATCACCGCATCCAGTTCTTCCCTGACGGTTTGCAAGGGCGGCGGCCGCATGTGCTGCTCCTCCCGACGATTATTTGCGCACGAGGCTGAAGGTGAAATGGCTGCCGCGGTGATAGTCGACGGCGTAGACGACGGGGGCGCCGGCGTCATTATATGCCGTTTCCGTGATCAGCAGGGCAGGGCCGAAATCCCGCAGATCGTGGCGCTCCACGATTTCTTCCGGCAGCGTCACCGCGGTCACCGATGCCGCGGACATGCGCGGGCGCTGCTTGTAGCGTTCCAACAGGTCGAGCAGCGATCCACTCCAGTCGAGATCATAGAGCTTTTCGGGGATGATCGTGCGCGGAACATAGTCGAGGCAATACATGATCGGCGTGTCGCGCTCGAGGCGCAGCCGCTCCAGCCGGATCACCCGCTCGCCGGCCTCGAGCTTCAGATGCCTGGCCACGGTCTTGTCGGCGATTTCCTCGCTGATCGAGAGAATGCGGTTGTTGGTACGATATCCGTATTGCCGCGACATGTCCGTGACGCTCTCGAACACCGTGATGGGCCGGTCCACATGCACGGCGGACATCGCCGAAACGAAGCGCCCGCGCCCATGCTCGACATAGATGAAACTGTCCTGCTCGAGCAGCTTCAGGGCTTCCCTGAGTGCGGGACGGGAGACCTTGAAACGTTCGGTCAGCTGCGATTCGGTCGGCAGCTTGTCGCCGGGGGCGAGGCCCTCCTCGCGGATGAGTTCCGCAATCCGGTCTCTCAAGCGCACCACAAGGGTCCTTGAATCGCGCAACGGTTCTTCCACGGCAATACCTCGCAATTGTTCATTCTTCTTGTCTGACAAATCCTGCGAGGTCAAGCCAGGCATGCGACTGCGGCGGCAGGCTTCCCCGACAAGTGCCGCAATATGCCGAAAAGGCGCTCTACTCCGCTTGACAAGCTGCGGCCTAGATGTCAGTTGTCTTACAACATTTCAAACCGGGACCAGACATTGTCATGCTAAACTTCGATGAACAGAGATATCTTCGCATTCAGTCGGGCGCGGCTGGCTTTGCGGCACGTTTCGATGCCGTCATTGCCGATTGCCTGAACAAAGGCGCGGAGAATGTCTTCTTCCTTGGCACGGGTGGCGCGGCCATATTGATGCAGCCGGCAGCCCAGCTCCTGCAGCGCAGCTCGCGCTTTCCGGCCTATCTCGATCTGCCGGCGGAGCTGATCCTCGCCGATTCGGCCAATCTCACCGCCAAGTCCATCGTCGTCATGCCTTCGCTCTCCGGAACGACCAAGGAGAGCGTGGCGATGCTGGCGAAGCTGAAGCAGATCGGCGCGACTGTGCTGACCCTTGTCGGCCATGCCGAGACGCCGCTAGGCAAGGGCGGCGACCACGCCTTCGTCAATTTTGCCGAGGACGACACGTCCTGCGAATCCTTCTATCTGCAATCCTTGTTCGTCGCGCTTTCGATCATGAAACACCGTGGCGAAATCGCCAATTACGAGCAGATTATTGCCGAGATCGCGCTGCTGCCGCAATTGCTGATCGAAGTGAAGCGCGGTTTCGAGCCCCAGGCGCGTGGTTTTGCCGAGGCGATTGCAGCGTCGAACTACCACATCATCGCCGGAGCCGGGAATGTATGGCCGGAAGCCTATTATTACGGCATGTGCATTCTCGAAGAGATGCAGTGGATAAGGACGCGGCCCGTGCATGCCTCGGATTTCTTCCACGGCACGCTTGAACTCGTGGAGGACGATGTCAGCGTCATTCTCTTCAAGGGCGAGGACAAGTTCCGCCCGCTCGCCGAAAGGGTGGAGAATTTCGTGCCGAACTACACGAAGAAGCTGTTCGTTCTCGACACGGCATCCTTCGCGCTTCCCGGCGTCTCGGATGAGGTGCGCGCCCTGGTCTCGCCGGTCGTCCTCGCCGCCGTCCTCGAAAGGGTCAGCGCGCATCTGGAAGTGATCCGCAATCATCCGCTGACCACGCGGCGCTATTACAAGCGCGTCGCCTATTGATTATGGACGCAGTCAGCCCGCATGGTGCTGCATCATGTATTGAGGCCTGAATGAGATCCTTCCATTTCGCAGCGGTCGGCGACAATTGCGTCGACCGCTTTCAAACACCGGTGCGCGAGGCTTTCGCTGGCGGCAATGCCGTCAATGTCGCCGTCCAGTTGACCGCGCTCGGCTGCCCGACGGCCTATTTCGGCGCCATCGGAGATGATGCCGATGGCCGGCATATCGTCGACGCCTTGTCGGCGAACAGCGTCAATACCGACCATGTGGCCATTAGGCCCGCCGTTACCGCCTTCACCGACATCGACATCACCGAGGCGGGCGAACGGGTCTTTGTCGTCGAGGAGTTCGGCGCGTGCCGGGGCTATGCGCCAAAGCCCGATGAACTCGCAGTGCTGGTGCAGATGCGCCACGTCCATATCGGCTGGCTCGACGATGGCGGCGCGCTTCGGCAGGCGCTGGCGCAAAGCGGCACGAGCGTCTCGCAGGACGTCTCCGTCAATGCCGATCCGCGAAATCTCGACGTGGCCGGCCTCGGCATCGTCTTCGCCTCGGCCGGCTCCCCTGATGAAGCGCGGCACATGGCAGCCGAGTTCCACCGGCGCGGCGCCGCCCTGGCGGTGGTGACGATGGGCGCGCTCGGCTCGCTGGCATCCGACGGCAAGGAGATCGTCCAGATCGGCATCAAGCCGGTCGACGTCGTCGATACCACGGGCGCCGGCGACAGCTTCATTGCCGGCTTCATCGCCGCAAGGAGCAGGGAGGGCGGCGATCTGCGCGTCTGGCTTGAGGCCGGGCGCGATGCCGCGGCCGCCACATGCACCCATCTTGGCGGCTTCCGGCAAATACCGCGCTTGCTCTGACCGCCCGACCTGCCGCCGGCTGGAACCTAGTGCAAGATCTGGCTGAGGAACAGCTTGCTGCGCTCGTTCTGCGGATTGTCGAAGAATTCCGCCGGTTTTCCTTCCTCGACGATCCGCCCCTGATCCATGAAGATCACCCGGTCCGCCACCTGGCGGGCAAAGCCCATTTCATGGGTGACGCACACCATCGTCATGCCTTCCCTGGCGAGGGAAACCATGGTGTCGAGCACTTCCTTGACCATTTCCGGATCAAGCGCCGATGTCGGCTCGTCGAACAGCATGATCCGGGGGCTCATGCAGAGCGCCCGGGCAATCGCCACCCGTTGCTGCTGGCCGCCGGAAAGCTGGCCGGGAAACTTGTTCGCCTGCTCGGGAATCCGGACGCGTTCGAGAAAGTGCATCGCCTGGTCGATCGCCTGCTTCTTCGGCGTCTTGCGAACCCATAGCGGGGCGAGGATGCAGTTCTGCAGGATGGTGAGATGCGGAAACAGGTTGAAGTGCTGGAATACCATCCCCACCTCGCGCCGCACCTCGTCGATCCGGTCCTCTTCATCGTTGAGTTCGATGCCGCCGACGACGATTCTGCCCGATTGGTGCGTCTCCAGCCGGTTGATGCAGCGGATCAGGGTCGATTTGCCCGAGCCCGACGGCCCGCACAGGACCACCTTCTCCCGCGGCGCAATCGTCAGGTTTATATCGTCGAGCGCATGATAGCTTCCATACCATTTATGGACGTCTTTCATCTCGATCTCGGCACTTGCAGGAGCAGGCTGGGTCATGAGTTCTGTCGTCTCCGATCAGCGCTTCAGGGAACGGCCGAACCGTTCCTCGATGCGGGCCTGGATGATTTCAAGGGCGATGGACAGCAGCCAGTAGATCATGGATGCGGTGATCAGCATCTCGATGTGGCGGAACTCCTTCTGGCCCATCGTGCGTGCCAGATACATGATTTCCCAGACGCCGACGACGGAGACCAGCGACGAATCCTTGAGCATGGCGATGAACTGGTTGCCCGTCGGCGGAATGATGACGCGCATCGCCTGCGGCAGGATCACCAGGAACATGGTGTGGTTGGGCCGCAGGCCGAGCGCGGTGGCGCCCTCGCTCTGGCCCTTCGGGATGCTCTCGATGCCGGCGCGGAAGATCTCCGTCATATAGGCGCCGTAGCAGAGCGAAAGCGCGAGGATGCCGGCCGGAATGGCGCCGATCACATAGCCGACCTGCGGCAGTCCGAGATAGATGATGTAGATCTGCATCAAGAGCGGCAGGCCGCGGAAGAGCGAGGTGTAAAAGCTGGCGAGGCCGTAGACGACGCCGTTCTTCGACAGTTTGGCGATTGCGCCGATGAGCGCGATGATCGTCGCGATGACGATCGAGATCACCGAAATATATAGCGTCGTCACCACGCCTTGCGTGATGAGAAACCCGATCTTCTTGGCGATGAAGCTGAAACTGAGATTGAACGAATAGAAGAACAGCAGCAGGAGCGCGAATAGCTCGGCCCAGACGGCGCCGACCTGGTAGAGCCGCGGCAGGAGACCCAGCACCTTCCAGTTCAGCGCGATCAGCAGCGAGATCACGATCGCAGCCGCGACGCGCGACGCCCCGGGGGATTGCAGGGCTTCAGGCAGGAATGGCTGCAGCCAGCCCGGTCCCACGCCCATCCAGTAAAGCATGGCAGCCAGAAGCACGATGGCAACCGATCCGCCGATCCGCTTCGTCGCCTTCGGATGCGACAGGATGAACGCTGCGATCATGAGCGGAGTTTCCTTCTCTGGGGCTTGAACAAGGCGCTCTTGGGCTCAGACATAGGGGCGCTCCCGCCACCAGTCCTGGGCCTGCAATTTCCAGTAGGTCAGCTGGGCGGTGGCGAGCCCGGCGAGGCCGCCGGCCCAGACGAGGCCATAGGGGTTGAAGAGCGTATAGCGGTCGGACTGGCCGAGTATGGCTTCGGCAACCAGCTTTCCGCCGATCGCCGTCGTGTTGAGCCCATGTCCGCCAAAGGCCGTGCAATACCACACATCGGGCTGCAGCCGGCCGATCTGGGGCATGAGGTGGCGCGCATAGGACATCAGCCCCGACCAGGCGACTTCGGTGCGCAATTGCGCCAGCTGAGGATAGGTGGTGGTCATTTCCCGGCGCAGCTCATTGGCGAGGGCGCTGGCGGAAGCCGCCTTGGTGGTGATCCGGCCGCCCCAGAGCAGGCGCCGCCCGCCATCGACCACCCGGTAATAATCGCCCGCCCGCCGGTTGTCGCCGATGGCATCGGTGGTCGCGATGGCGGAAGCGATCAGTTCCGGCGCCTCTTCCGAAAGCATCACATAGGTGGCGATGGGCAGGAAGCTGCGGCCGACCTTCGGTATCAGCGAAGTCGTATAGCCGCCGGTGCTCAACACCAGGCGGCGCGCTTTCACCGTGCCGGCGGCGGTGCGCACGACCTTCGACGCTCCGGAAAGATCGGTCGATGCCGCCGCGCTCTGCTCGAAAATCCTGCCGCCGAGCCGCTCGATCTCGCGGGCGAGCGCGCGCAGATAGTTCAGCGGATGTATGTGGAACGCCTGCGGGTCGCGCAGCGCCTGGAAGTAGCGATTGGAGCGCAGGCGCTGGCGCACCTCGTCGCACTCCATGAAATCGACCTTGTAGTTGAAATTCTTCTGCAGCTTCTCGGCATAGGCCTTGAGCCCGTCCGGATCGGGATAGCGCAGCACGCTCATGATGCCGTTGACGGGCGCCGCCTCGGCAATCTTCAATTCTGCGATCGTATCGCGGACGAAATACATCCCTTCGACCGAAAGCGCATGCAGCTTGCGGGCAGCATCGGCGCCGACGGCACGCTCGATCGCATCGGCGCCATTGGCATAGCCCGGGCTGACAAATCCGCCATTGCGGCCGGAGGCGCCCCAGCCGATGCGCTGCGCTTCGAGCACGACCACCGACTGGCCGGCTCTTGCAAGCTGCAATGCGGCGGTGAGGCCGGCAAGACCGCCGCCAACGATCAGCGTGTCGCATTCGATGATGCCATCGAGCTTCGGAAAGGATCGATCGTCCGCAAGCGTCCGGCGGTAAAACGTATCTATATATGTCATTGATCTCTCGCGGCCCACGGCAAGGCGATTGAAAAGGGGCGACATCGGCCGCCCCCTTCAAATGTATCAGTTGGCGCTGTAGTCCTTGCCGTACCATTTGGTGGTCAGCTTGGCCAAGGTACCGTCGGCCTTGATCGCCGCGATGGTTTCGCCGACCTTGGCGGTCCATTCCGGATCGCCCTTTTCGGCGATCACGACCAGCGGTTCGCGGAAGGCATATTCGCCTTCGATGATGCGTACCGGATAGCCGTTCTTGATGGCGTTCTGTGCAGTCTGTTCCGGCGCGATGACCGCGTCGAGGCGCACGCCATCGCCAAGCCGCAGATCGTCGAAAGGCAGCATGGAGTCGGCAAAGGTGCGCACTTCGCCCGGCTCGATCTTGTATTCGATCGGCGGCAGGCCCGGCGCATCGATCTCGAGCTGGCGGCGGATGAAATCCTCGGAGGTCGTCGCCGTTTCGACGCCGATCACCTTTCCGTTGAGATCGTTGACCGAAGCAGCCTTGCTGTCCTTGTGCACGACATAGACATAGGGGCTGTAATAATAGATCGAGGCGAAATCGATGACATTGGCGCGCGCCTTGGTCGGCGTTACCGAACCAACGCCCACATCATAGCGTCCCTGCCAGCGGCCGCCCGTCAGGGTCGCCCAATCCGGCGTCTCGAACGAGACTTCGACGCCCAGGCGCTTGCCGATTTCCTTGGCCATGTCGATGTCGAACCCGACCATTTCATTATTGTCGTCCAGATAGCTCTGGGGAGGCCAGCTGCTGTTCGTGGCGACCACCATTGCCTTCTTGCTCATGACCCGATCGAGCGTCGCGCCGGCGTGGGCCGCCGTCGAGGCCGCAAGAGCCAATGCTCCTGCCACTGCAAATTTGAGAAAACTGTTCACGAGAGACCTCCTTCTTTGGCAACGTCTTCCCCGCATTCTCTTGTGGTTATGTAAGACGTCAGACAATACATTGCGGCGTGAAAAGCTGCGGAGTCAAGAGAGCGGCGCAGCGAAACCACCGTCACTTGTTGTCGAATTCACATGGGATGATGAAGTTCGCACATCGGCGGCAGGCAAAAACCCGGCCCAAAAGAGCCTGCCTTCGATGCCACTATTTCGATGCAGCGCTGCAAAGAAGGATTGCACGAACGTTGCTGCGTGCTTCGACAAGTTCACCATGAGGGCTCAGGATGAGGGAGAGTGGAGTTTGGCAGGGGGATAATTCTGCGAGGTTTCAGATCATGGCTCCCTGCTTTTCTGCAATCAAATCAATCATCCTCATCCTGAGCCTGTCGAAGGACCCCACAACAGTAATGCAACACACGCCCCTCCAGGTGGGATAAGTGGAAACTTATCCCACCTGTTTGAAGCCGGGGTATTCTGCACAAATCCTTTCCAGTGGGGGAGCAGCTTCCGGTGCTGTTTCGACAAGCTGGGGAAGGGTGGCGTTGCCGGATGGTCGGAAGTGACAACCCCGATCGACCGGCAAACTGCAGAAGGAAACGGAGGTGGCGCTTCGTTTTCCGGGTTGTTGCGTCTGACAAGCGTAACAATGGCAGGCAAAGACGTCGCGGGCGGTCTTCGGACCTCGACCCTGATACCTACTGACGCGCTGAAGGCCGCCCGTCTCCCCCCCCCCTTTTTCAATGACCAGACGCGATTTCGCGGGCGTGGTGCGGATTTTCCGTATTCAATAGGTGTTGCACCCCACCTCCCTCATGCTGAGCCTGTCGAAGCACGCACGATGTTGATGCAACCAAAAAAGATTGCACAAACGTTGTTGCGCCCTTCGACAAGCGCAGGATGAGGGTTATTGGAATGATTGCAGGGTGATGGCTCTGAGATGTTGGCGGGTGTCGAGAGCTTACAGAACTACCACCCCGCCACCAAACCACCGCCCTCAGCCCTCGCTGCGTTCGGCCCAGATCTGTGCGAGTGCCACCAGCGTGGCGACGCTCTTTTCCATGTCCTGCCGGCTCACCCATTCCAGCGGCGAGTGGAAGGCGTGGCCACCGGCAAAGATGTTGGCGCAGGGGAGGCCCATGAACGACAGGCGCGATCCGTCGGTGCCGCCACGGATACTGCCGCGCACCGGCGTCAGGCCCGCCCGCGCTATCGCCTCGGTGGCGTATTCGACGATCCGGGGATGCTGGTCGAGCACCTGTTTCAGATTGCGGTATTGTTCCTTGACCTCAAAGGTGGAGGACGCGCCGGGATAGGCGGCGACGACCTCGTTCAGCAATGTCTCGAGCAGCGCGGCGCGCTGCTTGAGAAGCGCATCGTCGAAATCGCGGATAATGAAGCCGAGTTCGGCCTTTTCCATCGACCCGGTGATGCCGGTCGGGTGGATGAAGCCCTGCCGCCCCTCGGTCGTTTCAGGCGCCTGGTCGGCGGGAAGCCTGTCCAGCAGCGCGGCCGCGATCTTGATGGCGTTCTGCATCCGGCCCTTGGCAAAGCCCGGATGAATGGCGACGCCGGATATGGTGATCTCCACGCCGTCGGCCGAGAAGGTCTCGTCCTCGATAGTGCCCGCCGTCGAACCATCGACCGTATAGGCGAATTCGGCGCCGAGCCTGGCGAGGTCGACCTTGTCGACGCCGCGGCCGATCTCCTCATCCGGCGTGAACAGGATCTTGATGGTCCCGTGCGGGATCTGCGGGTTCTGCACCAATGTCTGCGCGGCGGTCATGATCTCGGCGATGCCGGCCTTGTCGTCCGCGCCGAGCAGGGTCGTGCCGTCCGTGGTGATGATGTCGTTGCCGATCTGGTCCGACAATGCCTTGTGTTCGCTCGGGCGGATGATCCGGCTCGAATCCCCCGGCAAGGGGATATCGCCGCCGCCATAATTGCGCACGATCTGCGGCTTGACATTGGCTCCGCTGAAATCGGGCGCCGTATCCATGTGGGAGCAGAAACATATGACCGGCACGGGCCTGTCCACATTGGACGGGATGGTGGCGTAGACATAGCCATGTTCGTCGAGATGGGCGTCGGAAAGGCCAAGTTCCAGCAGTTCCTCCACCAGAAGACGGCCGAGATCCTTCTGCTTCTCCGTCGATGGTTGCCTGGGCGATGTCGGGTCGGACTGCGTATCGATCACCACATAACGCAGGAAACGTTCGACGACAGTCTGGTTCATTGCTCTTCCTTTCTGACCATTCGGCCGCTATCAGCCGAAATCGACGGCTGTCGTATTCGACCCGCAGACGAGCACGGCGACGCGCTCGTCAGGACCGGGACGATAGGCGCCCGACAGGATGGCGGCAAGGGCGGTGGCGCCGCCCGGTTCGGCCACGACGCGAGCGCCGTTCCACAGCGCCTTCTGCGCGGCGATGATCGCATCATCCGTGACGAGGACCGATTCGGCGACATGGTCCCGTGCGATCGGAAACATGAGCTGCCCCACCTGGCGCGGGGCGAGGGAATCCGACGCGACGCTGCCCGCCGGCGCTTCGACCGGTTTGCCGGCCCGCAAGGCATCGTGCAGCGTCGGGGCGCCGTCGGGCTCCACCGCCACGATCCTGATGCGGCTGGCATACCAAGCGGCTATGCCGCCGATGAGCCCGCCGCCGCCAACCGCCACCAGCAGCGTCGTCACCTCGGGCAAATCCTCTTCGATCTCATGGCCCAGCGTACCCTGGCCGAGCAGGGTCTCCATCTGGTCATAGGCATGGACGGCGAGCGCGCCGTGTTCGGCAATGAATGTCTCGCTCGCGGCCAGCGCATCGGCGTAGCGCGCCCCACCGATGACGATATCGGCGCCATATTGCCGGATCAGCGCGATCTTCGCCGCCGAGGCAAGTTCGGGCACGAAAATGGTCGCGCGGATGCCGAGCTGCTTCGCGGCATAGGCGACGGCCGCGCCATGATTGCCGCCCGAGGCAGCGACGACGCCGGCGGCGGGAATCTCGCGCGTCAGCAGATTGGCGAAGGCGCCGCGCGCCTTGAACGAGCCGGAATGCTGCAGGCATTCGAGCTTCAGGTCGAGCGGCAGCGCCGGACCGCCGAAATCGGCCAGGTCGGTGCGCAGGACAGGCGTTCGGCGCACATGGGGACGGATCAGCCGCGCGGTGTCGGCTATGGTCTCGCTTGTGATGAGCATCGGGAGAATCTCGCAATGGGGGAGCCGCCAGCTTAGGACCATCGCCGGTCGTCGCGCAAGCACCTTCGCAGCGCATTGCAGCACTGAGGTGCGCAGGATGCAGAGGCAAATCTCCATGGGCCATCTCGATGGACCATTGCAAATTTTCAGTGAGGTTGACACCGCCATGAGCATCTGCTTATTTTCAATTTAACAAATGAGCAGAAATTGCACTTTTGTTGTTCGCTCTGAAAATCTGGGTCAATGGGGAGGAAAACCATGCTCAACCGTCGTCGTTTTTTGTCGAGATTCGTTCTGGCCGCGTCTGCCGTTGCGCTCGCGGCAGGTATCGGGCTAACCGCGCCAGCCCATGCGGAGGGATTGAAGATCGGCTTCAGCCAGGTGACGCTGCAGTCGCCATTCTATGTGCAATTGAAGACCGGCGCCGAGGCAGCGGCCAAGGCGGGCGGCGATACGCTGATCTTCCTCGATGCCAATGGCGATGTGAGCAAGCAGAACAACGATATCCAGGATCTGATCACCCAGGGCGTCAACGCGCTCATCATCAATCCGGTCAATCCTGATGCGGTCGTGCCTTCGCTCGAAGCCGCCGTTGCCGCAGGCATCCCGGTCATCACCGTCGACCGCAGCGTCAATGGCGAGGGCGTCACCGCCCATATCGGCCGCGACAACAAGAAGATGGGCCAGATGGTCGGCGAGGCCGTCGTCGAAAGGCTGAAGGCCGATGGCGTGGAGAAGGCCAAGATCATCGAGATCCAGGGCGATGCCGGCGGCGCGGTCATGATGGATCGCCGCGACGGCTTCCACAAGGCGATCGAGGGTTCCGGCCATACGATCGTCGAGGGACCCTATGCCGAATATATCCGGGCCAATGCCGTTACCGCCATGCAGGATCTCCTGCAGGCAAATCCGGACGTCAAGCTGGTCTATGCCCATAATGACGACATGGCTCTCGGCGCGCTGCAGGTGCTGAAGGAAAACAACCGCAACGACGTGCTCGTCGCCGGCGTCGATGGGCTTTCGGAAGCCCTCGGCATCATCGCCGATGGCGGCAATTACATCGCTTCCGCGCTGAACGATCCGAAATATCTCGGCGACGTGACCATCCAGGTGGCGCGCGAGGCGGCGGCGAAGAAGCCGGTGGCCAAGTTCGTCGATGCCGGTTCGACGCTCGTCACTGCCAAGAATGTCGCGGATTTCCCGCGTGAAGGCCTGTTCGCCGAATATCGCCCCGAGGTTCTGGGCAAATAACCATATTGGCGGGGCCGGTTCTGCCGACCCCGCATTGTTTCCTATCCATACGCAGTCAAGGATCCATCATGCGCGCAGCAGTACTTTACGCCCCCGGTGATATACGCCTCGAAGAGGTTCCCGTTCCGGATGTGCTTCCGGGGCATGTGCTGCTGCGCGTTGCCGCCGTCGGTGTCTGCGGCTCCGACCTGCCGCGCATGCTGATCAAGGGCGCGCACAAGATGCCGCTGATCTGCGGCCATGAATTCTCCGGCCATATCGCCGAACTGGGCGAGGGCGTCGAAGGCTTCACCAAGGGCGAACTCGTGGCCGTGCCGCCCATGCTGCCCTGCTACAAATGCGACCAGTGCCAGAAGGGCCAGTTCTCGCGCTGCCGCGACTATGATTATTTCGGTTCCCGCCGCGATGGCGCCTATGCGGAATATGTCTGCGTGCCGGTGTCCAATCTCCTGAAGACGCCGGAAGGCATCGACCCGAGGGCCGTCGCCATGACCGACCCCGCCTCGATCGCGCTCCACGCCATCTGGAAGGCCGGCGGCATGACCATGGGCCAGCGCGGCGGCGTCATCGGCTGCGGTCCCATCGGCCTGTTCGCCATCCAGTGGATGCGGCTCATGGGCGCCAGCGAAGTCGTCGCGGTGGACGTGTCGGAAGAGAAGCTGGAACTCGCCCGCCGGGCCGGCGCCAAGCACACGTTCCTTTCCGGCAGCGACATACCGGCCGGTCTTCTCTGCGATACGATCGTGGAGGCAGCGGGGCATCCCTCGTCCATCAACATGGCCGTAAAGATGGCGGCGCCCAGCGGCCATGTGGTATTCATCGGCATTCCGGTCGGCGAAGTGCCGCTCGACAACAAGACTTTCCAGCATTTCCTGCGGCAGGAGATTTCCCTGCATGGGTCGTGGAATTCGTTCGGCGCGCCCTATCCCGGGCCGCAATGGACGGTCACGCTGGAGAAGCTCGGATCGGGAGAACTCGAATGGGAATTCATGCTGACCCATGACCTCGATCTTGCCGAACTGCCGGCAATGTTCGGCAAGTTCCAGAATGACAGGTCGATGTTCTTCTCCAAGGTGATGTTCCGCCCCTGATCGTGGCGGGACAGGGAGGATTTAGAGGATGACACTCGTCCTTAGCTTCGATCTTGGCACGGGAGGTGCCAGGGCAGGCGTCTATGATGTCGAACGGCGCACCATGCTGGCCACGTCCGAGGCGAGCTATGCGACCGCGCATCCACGCGCCGGCTGGGCGGAGCAGCAGCCGGAAGAATGGTGGGCCGCGGTGCTCGCCGCCGGCCGCGATGCCATCGCCCAATGCGGATCGAACGATATCGCCGCCGTCTGCGTGGCGACTACCGCGTCGTCCGTGGTGATCTGCGACAAGACCAGCGCACCGCTCTATCCGGCCATCCTGTGGATGGATTGCCGGGCGGCCGCCGAAGCGCGCGCAACCGAAGCCGTTTCCCATCCCGTCATGGCCTATAGCGGCGGCGGCGATGCAGCCGAATGGCTCGTTCCGAAGGCGATGTGGCTGGCGGCCAACGAGCCGGAAGTCTTCGCCAGGGCCGATATTATCTGCGAGGCGCTCGATTTCATCAATTGCCGGCTGAGCGGCATCTGGGCCGGCTCGCGCATGAACGCCGCCTGCAAGTGGAACTATGATTCCAGCGCCGGCAGCTTCGTGCCCGAGATCTACGAAGCCCTCGGCATTCCCGGCCTTCACGGCAAGCTGCCCGCGACCATCGTCCCGGTGGGCGATCCTATCGGGGCCTTGCTGCCGGAAGTGCGCGATGCACTCGGCATTGCAGCGCCGGCGATCGTCGTCCAGGGCGGCATCGATGCCCATATCGGCATGCTTGGCGCCGGCACGGTCGCCGCCGGCGGCATGCTGATCATCGGCGGCACATCCGTCGTCCATCTCACCCATCTCGCCGGACAGGGCGATGTGCGCGGCTTCTGGGGTCCCTATCCGAATGCGCTGGTCGACGGGCTCTGGCTGGTGGAGGCGGGGCAGGTCTCCGCCGGCTCGATCCTCAACTGGCTCAGCCGCAAGATTTTCGGGCTGGACGAGGCCGGCCATGCCGATCTCATCCGCGAGGCCTCGTCCGCCGCGGCCCGCAATTCCGGCCTGCTCACCCTCGACTACTGGATGGGCAACCGCACGCCTTACCGGGATGCCGACCTGCGCGGCGCCATTCTCGGGCTCTCCCTCGGCCATGGCCGGGCGGACATATATTCGGCGGCGGTGGACTCGATCGCCCTCGGCTCGGCCAATGTGGTCGATGTGCTCGAAGAACGCAGCGTATCGGTCGATCGGATCGTGGTGGCGGGCGGCATCTGCAAGAACCCGCTCTGGTTGCAGGCCACCGTGGATGCACTTGGTAGACCGGTGCAGGTGGCCTATGGCGACAATCTCTCGCTCATCGGCACGGCGGCGTGCTCGGCCCATGCGCTCGGCCTGTTTCCGGACCTGATCAGCGCCTCGGAAAGCTGCGCCGCGCCGACGCGCGAACTCCTGCCCGATCCCGCCGCCAGCAGGCGCTATCGCAACATGCTGGAACTTTATAGAACGGCAACGGAATCATTGACGCCGGTGCTCCACGATCTCAGCGCGCGGCAAAGAGCGGGAACCGAACAATGACCGATGCGCGGCTGACTTCCTCCACCAGGCTTCCTTCCGACGAGCAGCGCGAGCATCTGATGGTGCGCGTGGCCAAGCTCTATTACGACCTCGACAAGACACAGAGCGAGATCGCCAAGGAGCTCGGCCTGACGCGCTGGCAGGTCGGCCGGCTGATGACGGAGGCCAAGGAGCTTGGCGTCGTGCGGATCGAGATCACGCCGCGCGCCCAGCGCAAGACCGAACTCGAAGTGCGGCTGCAGCAGGAATTCGGCCTCAACGATGCCGTCGTCGTTCCTTCCGGCGGCACGGCGGATTCCGGGCTGCTGATCGAGAGCGTCGCCCAGGCCGCGGCCCGCTACCTGACGGGCCTGACGCCGCGGGCCGATCTCGTCGGCGTATCCTGGGGCCGCACCATGTCGGCCGTGGCGCGGTTCCTGCCGACGAACTGGAACCCGGGCGTGCATGTGGTGCTGGTCAATGGCGCTACCAACCTGCGTTCCTCGATGACCCATACCAGCGCGGTCGCGGAGGAATTCGCCAAGGCCGGCAATGGTACGGCGACGCTCCTGCCGGTGCCGGCCATCGTCGGCAAGAAGAGCACGCGCGAAGTGCTCGAAGAAGACCCGATCATCGAGCGCGTGCTCGATCTTGCCATGCAGGCGGAGGTGGTCTGCTTCGGCATGGGCGGCATCACGCATGAATCGGTGCTTCTCAGCTCCGGCTATCTCGACGAAGCCGACATAGACCGGCTGAAGGACGCCGGCGCCGTCGGCGACATACTCGGCCGCTTCGTCGATGGCGACGGCAATATAGTCGACCGCGCCATTGACGACCGCACCGTCGGGATGCGGCTCGAATTCCTGAAAACCAAGAAGTGGTCGATCGGCGTCGTCGCGGGCGAGGAGAAGTTCCGCATCGCCGCGTCGGCGCTCAAGGCCGGCTATGTTTCGGTCATCGTTACCGATGAAGCGACCGCACGATATGCGCTGAGGATGTCGGATGCCTGATAATGTTCTAACCGTTCGCAATGTCTCGAAGATCTTCCTGCCCAGCATCGTGGCGCTGGAATCGGCGTCGCTGGAAGTACGGCCCGGCGAGGTCCATTGCCTGCTTGGCGCCAATGGCGCCGGCAAGTCCACCCTGCTGAAGATCATCGCCGGCGCCTTCCGCCCGACGGGCGGCGAACTGGCGATCGGCGGCCAGCCGGTGGAACTGCGCTCGCCTGCCGATGCGGCGCGCCACGGCATTTCCATGATCTACCAGGAGCTGGATCTCGTGCCGCAGCTGACCGTGGAGCAGAACCTGTTCCTCGGCCATGCGCCGACGCGGATGGGCATCATCGATCATGCGGAGCGGCGGCGGCGCGCGAACGAGGCGCTGGCGCGCGTGGGCGCCCGCTTCCGGCCCGATGCCCGCGTCGAGACGCTCTCGGTCGCCAACCAGCAACTGACCGCCATTGCCCGGTCGCTGACCATGGATGCGAAAGTCATCATCATGGACGAGCCTTCCGCATCGCTGAACGAGACCGAGCTGAAATCGGTGTTCGAGGTGATCCGGGAACTCGTCAGGCAGGGCGTCGCCATCGTCTATGTCAGCCATCGCCTCGGCGAATTGCGCGAGATCGGCGACCGCGTCACCGTATTGCGCGGCGGCCGCACGATCGGCACCTACAGCATAGAAGAGACGAGCGACACGGCGCTGGTCGAGGCCATCATCGGCAAGCAGAGGTCCCTGATCGAGCGCAAGCCGCGCAAGCCCGTCACCGGCGATACCGCCCTGCGGGTCAACCGCCTGCGCGGCGCGGAAGGCCTCGACATTGCCGGCCTCGAGGTTCGCTGGGGCGAAGTCGTGGGGCTGACCGGCCTCAATGGTTCGGGGCGCACCTCCTTCCTCAAGGCGCTGTTCGGCGCACACCATTTCGACGGCGAGATACTGCTCGAGGACAGGCCGTTTCATCCGCGGCATCCGGCGGATGCCATTCGCCGCGGCGTGGGCCTCGTGCCGGAGAACCGCAAGACCGAGGGTCTGGTGCTCCATGCGCCGATCTACAAGAATGCCACCCTGCCGTCGATGCGCAGCAGCTGGCTGACGCGGCACAAGCTGCAGAAGGAGCGCACGGTGCCGGTCCTGAAGAGCCTGTCGACGAAATACGGCAAGCCCGAACAGGCCGTGGTGCAGCTTTCCGGCGGCAACCAGCAGAAAGTCGTGCTGGCAAAGTGGATCATCAACGGCGCGCGCATCCTGCTGCTCGACGAGCCGAGCCGCGGCCTCGATATCGGCGCCAAGGCCGACCTCTACGATCTGGTGGACAAGCTGGCGGAGGATGGCGCAGCCGTCATCGTCGCCAGCAGCGAGCTCGAGGAGCTCTATGCCGCCTGCGACAATATCTGGGTCTTCCACGAGGGTCGCAACATCGGCCGCTACGACCCTGCCAACACTGACCGCGATGCTATCCTGCGCGCTACAATATTGGGTGAACAACATGTCTAAGACCGCAACGCCTTCCGTCGAAGCGCCCTATCCGCCGATTGGCAAACGTCTTGCGGATATGGCGATCGAATATAATTTCATCGTCATCTTTCTGATCGTCGTCGCCGTCGCGACCATGCTTTCGGACAATTTCCTGACCTTCGCCAATGTCGCCAACCTGTTCCAGCAGGCGGCGGTGGTCGGCGTCGTCGCCATCGGCATGACCTTCGTCATCCTCACCGGGAATATCGATCTGTCGGTCGGCAGCGTCGTCGCCCTGTGCGGCATGCTGGTCGCGGTGCTGATGCAGAACGGCTTCGATCCCTTCGTGGCGGTCGCGATCACCGCCCTGATCGGAACCGCCTGCGGCGCGGCGATGGGCGCGATCAGCGCGCTTGCGCAGGTGCCGAGCTTCATCGTGACGCTCGCCGGTCTCGTCTCCTTCCGCGGCGTAACCTATCTGCTGACGGACGGCGTGCCGGTCAGCGGCCTGCCGAAAGGCTTCTCCGCCATCGGATCGACCATGGTTCCCGTGTTGCCGGGCTTCGCCATCTCGTCGATGGGGCTCATCTTCATCGGATTGTGCATCATTGCCGGCATCGTGCTCCGCCTGACGGTCTTCGGCGAATATGTCTTCGCTACGGGTGGAAACCCGCAGGCGGCGCGGCTTTCCGGCCTGCCGACCCGGCTGATGATCACCGCCGTCTTCGCGGTTTCCGGCTTCATGGCCGCGCTTGGCGGCATTCTTCTAACGTCGCGCCTGCGCATCGGTCAGCCGACCGCCGCGCAGGGGCTGGAACTCGATGCCATAGCAGCTGTCGTACTCGGCGGCACCAGCCTTTTCGGCGGCCGCGGCGGCATTCTCGGCACCTTCTTCGCCGTGATGCTGCTGCAGGTGCTGCGAAATATATTCAATCTTCTCGGCTTGGGTTCCTTCTATCAGATGACTGTGACAGGTATCATCATCGTTGCAGCCATCCTGCTCAATCGCTTTATCGATCATAGGAAGGGTCGGGAATGAACCGCCAGGAGATATTGGTGACAAAAGGAACGGAGTTGCTGGTGCAACCGGATCATGGACGCAACGGCGGCACCAGGCTGAAGCCGGAATGGTTCGAGGACATCGCCGTCAATCGCTCGGCGACGGAACGGCGCGCTGCGACGCTGACGACGCGCCGGACGGTGAAGAAGGAATATCAGGCCGCCTGGCTCGTGAAGGCGATCACCTGCATCGACCTGACCACCCTGGCCGGCGACGATACGCCGGGCCGCGTGCAGCGCCTCTGCGCCAAGGCGCGCCGTCCCGTCCGGGCCGATATTCTGGCGGCGCTCGGCCTTGAGAACGAGAACATCACCACCGGCGCGGTCTGCGTCTATCCGACCATGGTGCCGCATGCGGTGAAGGCGCTGCAGGGGACGAACATCCCCGTCGCCTCGGTCGCCACCGGCTTTCCGGCCGGGCTGACGCCATTGCCGCAGCGCCTCGCCGAGATCGAATATGCGGTCGGGGAGGGAGCCGACGAGATCGACATCGTGATCACGCGCGAACATGTCCTGACCCAGAACTGGAACGCGCTCTATGACGAGATCGCGCAGATGCGCCAGGCCTGCGGCAAGGCCCATCTGAAGGCGATCCTCGCCACCGGCGATCTCAATACGCTGCGCAATGTCTACCGCGCCTCCATGGTCGCCATGCAGGCGGGCGCAGATTTCATCAAGACCTCGACCGGCAAGGAGGACGTCAACGCGACCCTGCCGGTCAGCCTGATCATGCTGCGCGCCCTGCGCGATTATGGCGAGCTTTCGGGCCAGACCGTCGGCTTCAAGCCTGCCGGCGGCATGAAGACCGCGAAGGACGCCATGAACTGGCTGATCCTGATGAAGGAAGAACTGGGCCTGCCGTGGATGCAACCGAACCTGTTCCGGCTCGGCGCAAGTTCGATGCTCGGCGATATCGAGCGGCAGCTGGAACATTATGTAACGGGCCGCTACGCCGCGTCGTCGCGCCACGCGCTCGCTTGAGGATCAGACAATGGGACAGATCAAGGATATTCTTCGCACCATGGATTACGGCCCGGCTCCGGAGAGCAATGTCGACGTGCAGAACTGGCTCGATGCCAATGAAGGCGGCTTCGGCCATTTCATCAATGGCAGGTTCGTCAGCGCCGAAGGCCGCAAGACCTTCGCGGTTCATAACCCCGCCAATGAAAGACTGCTCGCCCGGGTGACCGAGGGCAGCGCCGAAGACGTGGACGCAGCGGTCAAGGCCGCGCGCGCCGCCTTCGGCAAATGGTCGGCCTTGCCGGGCCATGAGCGGGCGAGATATCTCTACGCCATCGCCCGCCATATCCAGAAGCGCGAGCGCTTCTTCTCCGTGCTGGAGACCATGGACAATGGCAAGCCGATCCGGGAAACCCGCGACATCGACATACCGCTCGTCGCCCGGCATTTCTACCATCACGCCGGCTGGGCCGAGATGGTCGACAGCGAGTTCGAAGGTTTTTCGCCGGTCGGCGTCTGCGGGCAGGTCATTCCGTGGAACTTTCCGCTGCTCATGCTGGCCTGGAAGATCGCGCCGGCGCTCGCTGCGGGCAATACCGTCGTGCTCAAGCCGGCGGAACTCACGCCGCTCAGCGCCATCGCCTTCGCCGAGGTCTGCCATGAGGTAGGCCTGCCGGCAGGCGTCGTGAACATCGTCCATGGCGACGGCGCCACGGGCGCTGCCATTTGCGGCCATGCCGGTGTCGACAAGGTAGCCTTCACGGGCTCGACCGAAGTCGGCCGCATCATCCGCGACCAGATCGCCGGTTCGGGCAAGAAGCTCTCGCTCGAGCTCGGCGGCAAGTCGCCCTTCATCGTATTCGAGGATGCCGACATGGACGGCGCCGTCGAGGGCGTCGTCGATGCCATCTGGTTCAACCAGGGCGAGGTGTGCTGCGCCGGTTCGCGCATTCTCGTGCAGGAAGGCATAGCACCGCGCTTCTACGAGAAGTTGCGCAAGCGCATGGAGACATTGCGCGTCGGCGATCCGCTCGACAAGACGATGGATGTGGGTGCGCTCGTATCGCCCGGCCAGTTGAAGCGCGTTGCCGGCCTGGTCGAACAGGGCAAGGTTGAGGGCGGCACCCTGTGGCAGGCTCCGGCGACCCTGCCGGCCAAGGGCAGTTTCTTCGCCCCGGCCTTCTTCACCGAGGTCGATCCCGCATCGACCGTCTGCGAGGTGGAAATATTCGGACCCGTCGCCACCACGACGACCTTCCGCACGCCGGACGAGGCGATAGCGCTGGCCAACAATACCAGATACGGGCTTGCGGCATCGGTCTGGTCGGAGAACATCAATCTGGCGCTGGACATGGCGGCGAGGGTCAAGGCGGGCGTGGTGTGGATCAATTCCACCAACCTGCTCGATGCCGGCGCCGGCTTTGGCGGCTATCGCGAAAGCGGATTTGGGCGCGAAGGCGGCAAGGAGGGGCTCTACGAATATCTCGTCGCGGATTGGGAAAAGGCGCTGCCGCTGGCGAAATCCGAAAGGCCGTTCAAGCCTTCCGCTGCGCCGGACGGCGATGCGAAGATCGCGCCCGGCGCCGGTATCGACCGCACGGCGAAGAATTATGTCGGCGGCAAGCAGGCGCGGCCGGATGGCGGATATTCCTATTCGGTCGTCGGCAAGGGCGGGCAGGTCATCGGCCAGGCCGGCATCGGCAATCGCAAGGATATCCGCAATGCCGTCGAGGCCGCTGCCAAGGCAGGCTCCTGGGGCGGCGCGACGGCGCATAACCGCGCGCAGGTGCTTTATTATCTCGGCGAGAACCTCGATGCCCGGCGCGGCGAATTCGAGGAATTGCTGCAGGCGAGTACCGGCATCGGCGCCAAGGCCGCCACGGCCGAATTCGACCTCAGCCTGCGCCGTATCTTCTACTATGCCGCGCAGGCCGACAAATATGACGGCGCCGTGCATGCCACCAAGTCGCGCCATGTGACGCTGGCCATGAACGAGCCCTGGGGCGTGATGGGCATTCTCTGCCCGGACGAAGCGCCGCTCCTCTCCTTCGTGTCGCTGGTGCTGCCGGCGATCGCCATGGGCAACAGGGTCGTGGCGGTGCCCTCGACGCGGCATCCGCTGCTCGCCACCAATTTCTACCAGCTCCTGGATACGTCCGATGTTCCGGGCGGCGTCGTCAATATCGTCACCGGCGAAAGGGACGTGCTGGCGAAAACGCTCGCCGATCATGATGAGGTGGATGCCATCTGGTATGTCGGTACTGCCGAGGGCAGCGCCATGGTGGAGAAAGCCTCCAGCGGCAATCTGAAGGCGGCATGGGTCAACCATGGGCGCCAGCGCGACTGGGCCAGCCAGCAGCAGGGCCAGGGCCGCGACTATCTGCGCCGCGCCGTGCAGGTCAAGAATATCTGGGTGCCATACGGCGAATAGGCCGCCGCAATGCTTCCCCGGTGCAAGCCGGGGGAGCAGGTCCGGGCTCAGCTGCGCGGTGCAAGCCCCGCCGCAAGGTCGTCCATGATCGCTGCCGCCGCCTTGCGCGTGACCTCGACATAGGAGGCCAGCACCTGCCAGGTCAGGCGGTAGGACGGCCCGGTGACCGAAATCCCCGCCGCGCCATTGCTCAGATGGATCGGCGCCGCGACGCAGGCGATACCGACTTCGTGCTCCTGCCGGTCGAAGGCGACGCCGCGTTCCCTTACCTCCTTCAGATGGCGGTAGAGCGCCATCTTGTCCATCAGTGTCTGGCTCGTATAGAAGCGGAAACGGATCTGCTTGACGAGCGCGTCGAGTTCCGCCTCCGGCAATGCCGAAAGCGCCGCCTTGCCGACGCCGGTGCAATAGGCCGGGGCGGTATTGCCGATCTGCGAAACCATGCGCACGCTCTGGCGGCTCTCGATCTTGTCGAGATAGACCACGTCGACGCCGCGCAGCACGCCGAGATGCACCGTTTCCCCGGTCGCCTCATGCAGCTTCTGCAGATGCGGGGCAGCGATGAGGCGAAGATCGTTGCGCGACCATGCCTTGGCCGCGAGCTGCATCAGCCGCATGCCCAATCCATAGGAATTGTCGCTGTTGAGGACGAGAAGACCTTCTTCGAGCAGATTGGCGATCTGCCGGTGCAGCGTGCCCCTCGGCTGGTCCGCCAGCTGCAATATGTCGGTGAAGCGCAACGGCGTATCGGCCCGCGCCACGATGTCGAGGACATCGACGGCCTTTCCAAGCGTCCCGGTTTCGGCTCTTGCGGCTGGCTTCGGCGCTGTTTTCAATCGGTTCTCCACCTTGACTTCTGCGACCGTAAAAGCAAAATTCTACATAGTCAAACACAGTTCCGAATAGTGGAACTCCTTCGCGAGTCTTCAATCATGATGCCTTCTGCCATTTTCCCCGATCTCAAGGGTCGCTCCGTCCTCATAACCGGCGGCGGCACCGGCATCGGCGCCTCCCTCACCGAAGGCTTCGTGCGGCAGGGTTCCAGGGTCGCCTTCATCGACATAGCCGAGGCGCCGTCGCAGGCGCTGGCCGAGAAGCTCGCTGCCGACCACGGCAATCGGCCGCTCTACCTCAAGGCCGACCTGCGCGATGTCGAAGCGCTCAAGGCCGCCGTCGCGACAGCCGTGGAGGCCAATGGTCCGGTCACGGTTCTCGTCAACAATGCCGCCTGGGACGACAGGCACGATGTCGACGACGTGACGGTGGAATATTGGGATCTCAACCAGTCGATCAATCTGCGGCCGCAATTCTTCGCGGCGCAGGCCGTGTTGCCGGGGATGCGCGAAGCGGGCGGCGGTTCGATCGTCAACTTCACCTCGACCTCTTTCATGATCAATCATGGCGGTTTTCCTGCCTATACGGCGGCAAAGGCCGGCATTGTCGGCTTGACCAAGGGTCTTGCCGGTCGCCTCGGACCCGAAAAGATCAGGGTAAACGCCATTGCGCCGGGCTGGGTCATCACCGAGCGCCAGCGCGAGCTATGGGTGACGAGCGAGGGGCTGCAAGGCCATATCGACCGCCAGGCGCTGCGGGAGGAAATCGAGCCCGGCGACATGGTCGGCCCCTGCCTGTTCCTCGCTTCCGACGCGGCGCGCATGCTGAGCGCGCAGGTGCTGATCGTCGACGGGGGCTACCTGTGAGCGCTGCACCGGTCTTCGCGCTGTGCGACTGGGGCACCTCGCGCTTTCGGCTGTGGCTGGTCGATGGCAATGGCGAGGTCCTTGCCGAGCGGCGCGCCGATGACGGCCTTGATGCCTCGCGTGAAAAGGGCTTCGCGAAGACGCTGGAATCCCACCTCGCCGCCCTCGGTGCGCCGCGCGACCTGCCGGTGGCGGTCTGCGGCATGGCAGGATCGCGGCAAGGCTGGATGGAGGCCAATTATGTCGCGGTTCCGGCCGATCTCGCGGCTATCCTCTCCGGCGCGGTGAAGATTGCCGACATCGACCGCGAGGTGCGCATCATACCCGGCCTGTCGCAAGGCGGCGCCGAACGGGCAAATGTCATGCGCGGCGAGGAAACCCAGCTTCTCGGGGCGATGCTGGCGAAAAGCCTCACGGATGGCGTCGTCGCCATGCCGGGCACGCATTCGAAATGGGTGCATCTCGTGGGCGGACGGGCGGAACGGTTCTCGACCTACATGACGGGCGAACTCTACGGGCTGCTCTCGGGCCAATCGATCCTGCGGCACTCGATCGGCGATGCGGCCGCTGCTGCCGATCATCCGCAATTCGCCGAAGCCGTGAAGGAAATGCTGGCCGGCGGGTCGATGCTCGGCCATCTGTTCAATATAAGGGCGGCGATGCTGCTCGAGGGGCAATTGCCGGAGGCAGCGGCCTCGCGCCTTTCCGGGCTTCTGATCGGCGCCGAGATCGCGGGCGCAGGGGCACCCCGAAACATCATCCTCGTCGCTTCGGGCGCGATGGCCACGCTTTATGGCCGCGCGCTTGAAATCGCCTCGATCGACTTCCAGCTGGTCGATGCGGACGAGGCAGTCCGCAAGGGTCTTTTTGCCGCCGCTTCCGCCATGTGGCCAATCCAAGGAACAATGCCATGACATCTCCGACCATCGCCTGGCCGAAGTTCAAGCGCGATCTCATCGCCATCCTGCGCGGTGTCCGGCCCGATGAAGTCGTCGCCATCGGCGAACAACTCGTCGAAGCCGGCATCGAAATCATCGAAGTGCCGCTGAACTCGCCCGAGCCATTCCGCTCCATCGAACAATTGGCGAAATCCATGCCGGCCTCGGTGCTGGTGGGGGCGGGAACGTTCCTGGAACCTGCGGACGTCGCGCGGCTGAACGATTCCGGCGGGCGGCTGGTCATCAGCCCCAATGTCGATCGTGCCGTGCTCGAGGCGGCGGGCAAGGCCGGAATGGTGACCATGCCCGGCATTTTCACGCCAACCGAGGCATTTTCGGCGTTGAAAGCCGGCGCTTCCGGGCTGAAATTCTTCCCGGCCAGCGTTCTTGGCCCTGACGGATTGAAGGCGATCAGCGCCGTGCTGCCGAAGGGCACCGTGATCGGCGCTGTGGGCGGCGTCGACGAGACGAGCTTTGCGGCCTATGCGAAAATCGGCGTGCGCACCTTTGGCCTCGGCTCGAGCCTCTACAAGCCCGGCGCCACGGCCGCGGCGGTCGGCGAGAGGGCAAGGACAAGCGTCGCAAGCTATGATGCGGCCTTTCCGGCCTGACGGCGCCAAGGACAAGGAATGCGCCCGGCGGGCGAGGAGGAGGAAACCATGACGGACGAGATCGGCATTTTTCACGACGAGGCATGCGAACTGGGCGAGGGGCCGGGCTATGATCCGTTGACCGGTAATGTCTGGTGGTTCGACATCGTCACGGGCCGCCTTTTCGAGAAACCACTGTCGGGTGGCGCGGCAAGCGTGCATGAGCTTGGCCAGATGGCGAGCGCGCTGGCCATAGTCGATGCAAACCGCCAGTTGATATCCACCGAGACCGGCCTTTTCCTGCGCGACAGGCGCTCCGGCGCCCTGACGATGCACCAGCCGATCGAAGCCGACAATCCGTCGACCCGCTCCAATGATGCGCGCGTCCACCCGGCCGGTGCGTTCTGGATCGGCACGATGGGCAAGAAGGCGGAAAACGGCGCGGGGTCGATCTACTGGTACAGGCAAGGCGAATTGCGCAAGCTGTTCGCGGACATGACGATCACCAATTCCATCTGCTTCGCACCGGATGGCCGTACCGCCTATTTCGCCGATACGGGGAGGAATATCATCTGGCGCGTGGAGACCGATGCCGAAACCGGCCTGCCGAGCGGTGAACCGGTGGTCTTCCATGAACACCGCGAAAAAGGCGGTGTCGATGGAGCCGTCGTCGACGCGGAAGGCAATCTGTGGAACGCCTGCTGGGGGCGGTCGGCCGTCGATATCTACGCACCGACGGGGCAGCGCATCAGGACGATCGACCTGCCGGTCCAGCAGACCTCCTGTCCGGCATTCGTCAGCGAAACGAGCGGCGATATCATCGTCACCACCGCGTTCCAGGATATGAGCGCGAATGCGCGCCGCGGCGATCCCGATGCGGGGAAAACCCTTCTGGTGAAGACGGAAGGCAAGGGCCGCCTCGATCCTCCGGTACGACTTTAGGTACGACTTTAGCCCTTCGCGTTTCCCGCATCGCGCTCAGGAACTATTCCGCCCGCCTCTCGTTGATATTCCGTCACTGCCAAGAAGCACATGCTGCGACGGATTCCCGCCGGGAGCCGCCGATGGCTGTTGAATTTCCGATGCGAAGGAGGAATGACATGGGATTCTTTTCCAAGGACATCAAGTCGATGGACGATCTGTTCGTTCATACGCTGCGCGACATCTATTACGCCGAGAACCAGATCGTGAAGGCGCTGCCTGAAATGATCGACAAGGCTTCCAATCAGGAATTGAAGAGCGGCTTCGAAAAGCACCTTCAGGAGACCCAGATGCAGATCGAGCGGCTGGAACAGGTGTTCAAGCAGCATGGCGTCGACGTCAGCGGCGTCAACTGCCCGGCGATCGACGGCATTCTCGAGGAAGCCGACGAGGTGGCCGGCGAAGTCGATGACGACCAGGTGCTGGATGCGGCGCTGATCGCGGCCGCACAGGCGGTCGAACATTACGAGATCACCCGCTATGGCACGCTCGTGGCCTGGGCCAATCAGCTGGGCCGCCCCGATTGCGCGGCGCTGCTGCAGCAGAATCTCGATGAAGAGATGAAGACCGACAAGACCCTCACCGGCCTGGCCGAAAGCCACGTCAACGCCGCCGCTGCCTGACCCGGCGGCCGGGCGAAACCGACAGGCTTTCACCATCATGGCGGCAGCGGTTCTGATCGCTGCCGCCATTGCTGTTTTCGGGGCTGTTTTCGGGCGCTTGACATGCAATGATTTTATTGCATATTGGACCCCATGAACGATGATGAACTCGATCGCGTCTTCAAGGCGCTGGGCGATCCCACGCGCCGCAGGATCATCGATCGGCTGAGGGAGCGTCCGAACCAGTCATTGTTCGAGATCTGTGCAGCTTCCTATGCGGAAGATGGAGCGGGACTGTCCCGCCAGGCGATAACGCAGCATCTCGACATGCTGCAAAGAGCCGGCCTCGTTCGCGTCGAATGGTCGGGGCGGACCAGAATTCATTCCTTTGAGCCGGGGCCGATGCGCGAGGCATTCGACGCGTGGCTTCGCAGCCGACTGCAGAAAGGGCAAAGACGATGAGGATCTATATTTCGAGCGTCTTCGTGGACGACCAGTCGAAAGCGCTGGATTTCTATACGCGCGTTCTCGGGTTCCAGGTGAAGCACGACATTCCGATGGGCGAACATCGCTGGCTGACCGTCGTCTCGCCCGAAAACCCGGAAGGGACGGAACTGTTGCTCGAGCCGGGCGATCACCCGGCCGTGCAGCCGTACAAGACCGCGCTGGTGGCGGACGGCATCCCGGCGACGTCGTTCCAGGTCGACAATATCGATGCCGAATATGACCGGTTGCGCGCGCTCGGCGTGGCGTTCACCCGCGAGCCGATGGATGCCGGTCCGGTCCGGATGGCGGTGCTGGACGATAGTTGCGGCAATCTCATCCAGATCATCGAGATGAAGGCTGCCTGAGCATGGCCGTCATTCCCCCTAGCTGACAAGGCGGCCACAAGCATATAAAGCTTGGCCGGCATGGTGGGATATCGATGATGGGAAGAACGAAGCGAACCGTCTATTTCGTCGTTGGCTGGATAATGGTTGCGCTTGGTTTCGTCGGTGCCTTGCTGCCCGTCATGCCGACCACGATCTTTCTCATCATTGCGGCCTGGTGCTTCAGCCGCTCGTCGCCGCGCTTCGAGAATTGGCTGCTGACCCACCCCGTTTTTGGCCCGACTCTGGTCAAATGGCGCCAGAGCGGCGCTATACCCGGCAGAATCAAGCTCATCGCCCTTGCCGGCATGGCGTTCGGCTTCGGCTCCTTCTACTATTTCGCGCGTCCCACCCCGGCGCTTGCCGGCTTCGTCGCGCTGTTTTTCATCGCCAGCGCCGTCTATGTGGTCACGCGGCCAAGCGTCTAGACTGGAGGTGCTTTTCTTGCTGGGGACCGAGCCAGGTTCCGTGGCTGCAATGCCTTGCACTGCCAAAACCCTGATGCTAACTTTTGCAAAACAGATAAAACAATTGCACATTTGTCTCGTGCGCCGGATGGCGGCCGGGACCTGTGTGGAGGAAAGGGAGATCTCCATGGAACGGCGGCAATTTCTTGCGGGCGCGGCGGCGCTATCTGTGCTCGGCGTGTCCGGCAGGCCGGCACTGGCGCAGGCGGGCGCACTCGAAAAGACCAGCGTGACGCTTGGCGTCGGTGGCAAGCCGCTGCTTTATTATCTCCCGCTGACGATTGCCGAGCGCAAGGGCTTCTTCAAGGAAGAGGGCCTCGAAGTGGCGATCAACGATTTCGGCGGCGGCGCGAAATCGCTCCAGGCGCTCGTCGGCGGATCGGTCGATGTGGTGACCGGAGCCTATGAACATACGATCCGCATGCAGGCCAAGGGCCAGGATATCCGGGCGCTCTGCGAGCTTGGCCGTTTCCCCGCCATCGTCATTGCCGTGCGCAAGGAACTCGCAGACAAGGTGAAGACGCCTGCCGACCTTGCGGGCCTCAAGATCGGCGTGACCGCGCCGGGGTCCTCCACTGCATTGACGGTGCAATATGCGATGGTGAAGGCCGGGCTCAAGGCCAGCGATGCGCCGCTGATCGGCATTGGCGGCGGTGCGAGCGCGGTCGCGGCGATCAAGCAGGGCCAGGTGGATGCGCTGTCGCATCTCGATCCGGTGATTGCGAAGCTCGAGGCGGACGGCGATATTTCCGTGCTGATCGACACCCGCACCGAGGAAGGCACCAAGGCGCTGTTCGGCGGATCGAACCCGGCAGCGGTCCTTTATGCCAAGAAGGAATTCGCCGACGCCAACCCGAATACGTCGCGGGCGCTGGTCAAGGCCTTCGTCAAGGCGCTCGACTGGCTGCACAAGGCGACGCCCGAGGAGATAGCCGATACGGTGCCGGCGGAATACCAGCTCGGCGACAAGGGGCTCTACCTCAAGGCGGTTGCCAATTCGCTGCCGACCTATTCGCTCAATGGCGTGCTGACCATGGAAGGCATGCAGTCGGTTCTCAACACGCTGAAGGTGCTGGACCCCGAATTTGCGCAGGCGAAGATCGATCTTGCCGCGACTTTCGATGACCGCTTCATCAAGGGCTGAGGTTAAACATACCGCATGACAATTGCGCCCAAGCATGCCGCCGGTTCCAGCGGTCCGGCCGATAGCCGCGCTGTGGAACTGCAAGGCGTCCGCATCGCCTTTCCCATGGCCAATGGCACCGCCTATGAGGCGGTCGGCGAGACCAATCTCGAGGTCAGGGACCGGGAATTCGTCGCCATCGTCGGGCCGACGGGCTGCGGAAAATCGACATTGCTGAACGCCACGGCGGGCCTCATCAAGCCTGCCGCCGGCAATGTCAGGATCTTCGGCAAGGCTCATACCGGCATCAATGCCCATGCCGGCTACCTGTTCCAGCAGGATTCGCTGATGCCGTGGAAGACCGCCGTCGACAATGTCGCGATCGGGCTGGAAGTCGCCGGCGTAGCGCGGCGCGAAGCGCTGGAGCGGGCCCGCGAATGGCTGTCGCGGGTAGGGCTCGCAGCCTTTGCCGACCGCTATCCGCACATGCTTTCCGGCGGCCAGCGCAAGCGCGTCGGCCTCGCGCAGGTATTGATCCGCGATCCGAAGATCATCCTCATGGACGAGCCTTTCGGGCCGCTCGACGCGCAGACCCGCCTGATCATGGGCGATCTCCTGCTCGACCTGTGGACGGCGGATCAGAAGGCCGTGATGTTCGTCACCCATGATCTCGACGAGGCGATCGGACTCGCCGACCGCGTCATCATCATGTCCGCCGGCCCGGCGTCGCGCATCATCGGCGATTACACCATTCCGCTTGCCCGCCCGCGCAACATGGCCGACATCAAATCCGCCCCGGAATTCCACGAAGTGCACCGCGAAATATGGAATGCGCTGAAGGAGGAGGTCCTGAAGGGCTACAAACAGGCGGAGAAACTGTCATGAACCGCGCGGTCCTGCTGACGCTGCAGATATTGGTGGCCGTGGTGACCATCGCCCTGTGGCATGTGGCCACCACCACCACGCTGCTCGGCAATCCGAAGACGATAAGCTTCTTCTTCGGCGAGCCGATCCTGGTGGCGGAGCGGATCGTCAGCTGGGTGCAGGAAGGCTCCATCTGGTACCATCTCGGCATCACCCTGACCGAAGCCGCGCTCGCCTTCGCCATCGGTTCGATCGGCGGCGTCGTCATCGGCTTCTGGTTCGCGCGCCGGCCCTTGCTCGCCGCCGTGTTCGATCCCTATGTGAAGGCAGCCAACGCCCTGCCGCGAGTCGTGCTCGCCCCGATCTTCGCGCTCTGGCTGGGGCTCGGCATCTGGTCGAAAGTCGCGCTCGGCGTCACGCTGGTGTTCTTCATCGTGTTCTTCAACGTCTATCAGGGCGTCAAGGAGGTCAGTCCGGCGGTGCTTTCCAATGCCCGCATGCTGGGCATGAACGGGCGACAGCTGCTGCGCCACGTCTATCTTCCCTCCGCGCTGTCCTGGATGTTCTCGTCACTGCACACATCGGTGGGCTTTGCCGTCGTCGGCGCGGTCGTCGGCGAATATCTCGGCTCGGCGGCAGGGCTCGGCTATCTCATCCATGAGGCGGAGAGCGTATTCGACGTCAATGGCGTCTTTGCCGGCATGGTGGTGCTCACTTTCTTCGTCATCCTGGTGGACTGGATCGTGACGCTGGTGGAGAACCGCCTGCTGGTATGGCGCCCGAAGACCAGCGCTATCTGAGATTGGAGAACCAGGCGATGAGCTCGGCGCTGTTGCGCAGCGAATGGGCGCGCATGAGCCGGGCGCGGTGGGCCTCGATGGTCCGTTGCGACAGCCCGAGTTCCAGCGCGATCTCGCCATTGGTCTTGCCCTGCGATACGAGCGTCAACACCTGTTTCTGGCGGTCGGAAAGCAGGCTCGCATCGCCGGCGGGCCTGTTCATCGGCTCGAAGCAATAGAGCGCTTCGGCGAAGGGATCGGAATGATTGCGGCTGCGGCCGCGGACCTTGCACCAGAAGCTCGTTCCGTCGCGCCGGCGCATCAGCCGCTCGTCGTAATAGACCTTGCCGCCGGCGAAATTGCTCCGCCACATCTCGCCCGTGCGCACGAAATCGCGGATCTTCGGGTAGAGCCGGCTGAAGCTCTGGTCGATGAGTTCCGCCTGCTCATAGCCGAAGATGGCGGCGAATTCCGTATTGCAATCCCTTATGATACGGTGCGTGGCATAGACCATCGGCACCGGCAGGTCGGCCAGCCCGAATCTGGCGCTGCCCTCGGCCGAAGTCCTCGATGGATCTGATGGTTCGCGTGGCGACATGCCGTATTAATACGACTACCTGCCCCCCATGCACAAGCCATACCGTGGCGAACGGACGGAGGATCATGGGAGACTATCGTTGAAAAAACTTCAATCGAACGTAACCGATGCCCTGGAAGGCGTGCTGTTCGACGGCATGACCATCATGGCAGGCGGATTCGGCCTTTGCGGCATTCCTGAAGCGCTGATTCATGCAATACGCGATTCAGGCGTCAAGGACCTGACGGTCATTTCGAACAATGCGGGCGTCGATGGCATCGGCCTCGGCGTGCTGCTGGAGACCAAGCAGATTCGCAAGATGATCTCGTCCTATGTCGGCGAGAACAAGCTGTTCGCCCAGCAATATCTGTCGGGCGAACTCGAGCTGGAATTCAACCCGCAAGGCACGCTGGCCGAACGCATCCGCGCCGGCGGCGCAGGCATTCCGGCCTTCTTCACCAAGACCGGCGTCGGCACCATCATTGCGGAGGGCAAGGATGTGCGCGAATTCGACGGTGAATCCTATGTGATGGAACGCGGCCTCTTCGCCGACCTGTCGATCGTGCACGCCTATAAGGGCGATACGGAAGGCAATCTCGTCTACCGCAAGACGGCGCGCAACTTCAACCCGATCATGGCGACGGCGTCGCGCTTCACGGTTGCGGAAGTCGAACATATCGTCGAAGCCGGCGAAATCGACGGCGATCACATCCATACGCCGGGAATTTTCGTCAAGCGGATCGTGCATGTGCCCGATCCCGTCAAACATATCGAACAGAGAACCACGCGCAAGCGTCCGGTGGCTGGCAGCGAGGTGAACTGAGATGGCCTGGACACGCGATCAGATGGCGGAGCGCGCCGCCAGGGAACTGCAGGACGGTTTCTACGTCAATCTCGGCATCGGCATTCCGACGCTCGTTGCCAATTACATTCCGGCCGGCATCAATGTTCAGCTGCAAAGCGAGAACGGCATGCTCGGCATGGGACCCTTCCCCTATGAAGGCGAGGAGGATGCCGACCTCATCAATGCCGGCAAGCAGACCATCACCGAACTGCCGACGACGAGCTATTTTTCCGGCGCCGACAGTTTCGGCATGATCCGTGGCGGTCATATCGACCTGTCGATCCTCGGCGCCATGCAGGTGTCGCGCAGCGGGGACCTCGCCAATTGGATGGTGCCGGGCAAGATGGTCAAGGGCATGGGCGGCGCCATGGATCTCGTCGCCGGCGTGAAGAAGGTCGTCGTCGTCATGGAGCATGAGGCCAAGGGCGAGACGAAGCTGCTCGAAGAGTGCAGCCTGCCGCTGACGGGCCAGCGCGTGACCGATCTCGTCATCACCGATCTCGGCGTTTTCACCTTCGAGCGCCGCGGCGAGCCCCGCATGACGCTGATCGAGATTGCGCCGGATGTGAGCCTCGACGAGATCAGGGCGAAGACGCAGGCGACGTTCGAGGTCGGCCTGTAGCAGGCTACTTCGTTCGCTCGACGACGCAAACCGATCCGCGTTCCGGCTGGCGCGGATCGGCATCGGCGCATTGCGCTTCATAGCGGAATGTTCCGTAATAGACGCGGGCACAGCCGCCAAGCAGGGTGCCGGATATGGCAAGTGTCAGAAGGATCAGGGTGAAATATTTCAAGGTCGAAGGGTTCCCTTTCATGGTCGCGCTTCCTATATAGGTCGTGCTGCGAGTGTCACAGCGGCGTATCAATCTGCTGATATTCTTCAGCAAATGTGTATTCAACAATCGGAACAGCGAACCATCTTAGACAGATCCGGCGCCTTATTATGGCGGACCTGAAACAACAGTTTCGATCACGTTTTTCGTGATGGAGCACAAAAAGGTTGATCCGGAACGGTGGGCGTATAAGTTCTGCCTTCCGATTTGTTAACCAAACCATTCACGTTAGGAGCAAAGCGATGAACAAAGCCGTCAGGGATTATTCTTTGCCAGAATCCATTTCCACAGCAATTGCCAATGGTACCAATATTGTGAGGGCATTCCGCGAGCAATTCGGCTATTCGGTCGATGATTTGGCGGTGTCTTGCGGATTGACATCCCTTGAAATCGAAACGATCGAAAGCGGCCAGAATGCCGACCCCAGCAAGCTGGAGCGTATTGCTCATGCGCTCGGCCTGCCAAGCAATGCCATGATCATCGAAGATTCCAGCCGCCTCAGCGCATAAACCCAAGACAGCCTGCCTCGTTCCATAACCGGGCAGTTCCCGGACGCGGCGACCATCAGACCCCTAGAGGCATAAAAGCCTGTGAGTCAGCGGATGGGCCGCGTCTGCCAACCCCTCGATAATGTTCGCGTGATGCCGCTCCGGCTCCTCGACCGCGTCGATGCGGCAGTCGAAGCCGGACCAGATATTGGCGAGTAGTGCGTTCTGGCGCCGGAATTCCGGCCGCTCAAGTTCCCCGACCCAGGCCGTCAGGTCCGTGCCCTCCTGGGGTTCCAGCAGGGCAGGGCTTTCCAGCCGCGCCTCGATGGCATCGAGGTGCAGCGTGTCGTTCATTTCCGTTCTCATCAGCGGCCGCAGATCCGTGATCGGCGATATGGCGACCGTCTTGCGGATTCGCTGCCTCACGGCCTGCGGCAGCGGCGACGTGGCGGTCACCATGCGCGCCACGAGATGGCCACCGGCGGAATGGCCGGTGAGGTGGATGGGGCCGGGCACTTCCGCAGCGGCATGGCTGATCGCCTGGCCGATCTCGACGGTAATGTCGCTGATGCGGACCTGCGGACACAATCGATAGGACGGGATGGCCACCGCGAAGCCATGGGCGTGCGGCCCGCGAGCGAGATGCGACCAGTTCGACTTGTCGAAATCCTCCATCCAGTAGCCGCCATGGACGAAGACGACGAGGCCCTTGAGGTCGCCCCAGGGCATGAACAGGTCGAACCGGTTGCGCTCACGCGCGCCATAGGAGATGTCCGACTTCAGCAGTGTCTTCTGCTGCATCTCGTCGCGGAACTTCTGCGCCTCCACGACCCATTTCGCCGGATAGCCATAGCCATCCGGAATATAGGCGAAGTTGGAATAGGCGTCGTCCCAGTCAATGGCCTCGGTCATTCCTGTTGTCCCCCCGGTCAACAATCCCCGGGCGATTTCAAGCAGAGACTGGCGAAGTTCGCAAGCCGTCTATGCTTTTCGAGCGGCTGAAAGGCTATTCCCTGATCTTTTCCCGGATCTGCGTTCCGCCCGAGGACTTCCGCAGGCTCGGCAATGCCAGCATCAGCAGGACGAAGGCGCCCGTTGCGAATTTGAGGTCGGCCGGGGCAAGCCCGAGCGTCAGGCAGAAGGAGATCAGCTGGTAATAGACCAGCGAGCCGACCACGGGCGCCGCCACCTGGCGCAATATGGTCTGCCTGCCGGTGATCGCTTCGCCGATGATCAGCGCCGCCAGGCCATTGATCAGGATGCCGAAGCCCATGTTCACATCGGCAAAGCCCTGCGTCTGCACCATGATGCTGCCGCCCGTCGCTGACAATGCGCTGGCGACGCCGACACCGATGATGGTTGCCGTGCCGACATTGATGCCCTGTGCCTCGGCCATGTCCGGGCTGGCGCCGACGGCGCGCATGGACGTGCCCTTTTCCGACATGAAGAAATAGAGCATCGCCGCGACGACAAGGGCGATCAGGATGCCGACGATGAGGATCTTGACCCAGGGCAGGTTGGCGGAAGCACCGGCGGTCAGAGTGAAGACCGTGTCATAGGTGAAGAGCGGTATGTTGGTGCGCCCGAGAATGCGCAGATTGATGCTGTAGAGCATCGTCATCACGAGAATGCCGGCAAGCAGCGTGTTGATCTTGAAGCGCAGATGGATGAAAGCCGTGGTGCAGCCAGCGGCGAAACCGCAGAGAAGCGCGATGAAACAGGCGAGAAACGGGTTCACCCCCACAGTGATCAGCGCACCGCAGACGCAGCCGCCGAGCGGAAACGCGCCTTCCGAGGTAAGATCGGGAAAGTTGAGAATGCGGAATGGCAGCATCACGCCGAGCACGACGAAGGCGACGATCAGGCTCTGGGCGATGGTTACGGGAATGAGGCCGTAGAAGCTGGTCAGGACGTTCAGCATCTCAAGCCCCCTGCAGCGCGATGATGTCGGACTTGGTATGGAAGCGATCGACCAGGTCGGCAACGGTGATGCCGCGCTTTTCCTCGGCGCCGATCTCCACCAGCACCTTGCCGGCATCCATCATGATGATCCTGTTGCCGTATTTGATGGCATGTTCCATGTTGTGGGTCACCATGAGCGTCGTCAGGTTCAACTCCTCCACCGCGCGCACCGTCGTATCCATGACGAGCTTGGCCGTGCGCGGGTCGAGCGCCGCCGTATGCTCGTCGAGCAGCAGCAGCTTCGGCCGCGTCGAGACCGCCATGACCAGCGACAATGACTGGCGCTGGCCGCCGGAGAGCAGCCCGACCTGCATGTCGAGGCGTTTTTCCAGGCCGAGGTTCAGTTCCGACAATTGCTCGCTGTAGCGCGCCCGGCGCGCCGCGGTCAGCCCATAGGTGAAACCACGCGGCTTGCCGCGCAGTTCGGCGAGCAGCATGTTTTCGCCAATGGTCATCGTCGGCGCCGTGCCGATCATCGGGTCCTGGAAAACGCGGGCGATGAATTGCGCGCGGCGATGGGTGTTGAGCCTGGTGACATCCTGGCCGTCGATGAAGATGCGGCCCGAATCGAGCGGCAGCTTGCCGGAGACTGCATTGAGGAAACTCGACTTGCCTGCTCCATTGCTGCCGATGACGACGCAGAAATCCCCTGGCGACAGTGTGACGTTCAGCTTGTCGAGCGCCCGGCGCTCATCCTGTGTGCCGCGATAGAAGATCTTGGTGCCGTCCTTGACGGAGAGCATGTCAGTCATATGAGCCCCTTGTGATGAGCTGTCCGAAAATAGGATAGTTCCCGCGCTGGAATGGCGCAGGAACTATAGATTTGGCCGCGATTGTCTAGGACTATTTAACGAAACAGCCGCAATCTTTCAGGCTATCGGGCACTTTCTGGCCCGTTTTCGCCAGGACAGCCTCATTGATGAGCGCCGTGTGGTCGTCATAGGACGGCTTGATCGGGCCAAGGCTCGCCGTGGTCTTGCCGGCGAGGATCTCCGCTGCAAGCTTGGCGGCATTCTGCCCGACCTTGGTATAGGAAACCTCGAAGGCCGCGGCGACGAGGCCGTCGCGGACCGCCTGGGCCGAAGCATCGACGACGGGAATATTGATGCTGAGGGCCGCCGCAGCCACGGCCGGAACGGCTGGCTGGACCAGGTTGGAGCCGGGGACGTAGATCACGTCCGCCTTGCCGGCGAGCGAGCCGACGCGGATCGGAATGTCATTGGTGTTGTCGATGCCGACCTCGACCAGTTCCAGCCCTTCGGCCTTGGTGGTCTCCTGCATCAGCTTGAGCACCGCGACATCATTGTCTTCGCCCGGATTGTAGAGATATGCGACGCGCTTGGCTTCCGGCAGCAGCTTCTTGATGAAGGTGATGACCGAGGCGACATCCTGCAGGTCGGAGGCGCCCGTCATGCCGGGATCGCCCGCTTCCCAGGAGGGCGTGAGCTTGGCGGCGACCGGATCGGTAACGGCGGCGAAAACGACCGGCGTGCCGGAATTTCCGACGATCTGGCGCGCGCCCTGCGCCACCGGCGTGGTGACGGCGAGGATCAGCTTCGGATTGGCGGAGGTGAGCTTCGTCACCATCTGCGGGATGAGCGTGGCGTCGAAATTGACCTGCAATTCATCATAGACTGCATCGGAAATGCCGAGCTTCGTCAATTCTGCCTTGAAAGCCGTTACTGTCTCGTCCAGCTGCGGATGCTTGCCGAACTGCGCAATACCGATCTTGGTTTCTGCCGAGGCCGCCCCGAGGCCCAGTGCCATCCCCAGCGCTACTCCAAGCGCAGCCTTCGCGATTCTTTTTGCCGCGATCATACGATTCTCCCATTTTATGTTCCGCCATCTGGCTTGAAAACAATATAACAAACGTGAAATGATATACAATACGGAAATCAGGCGGCAGGGAGGGATCAAATGGCTGTCAATGTCAAATCCGATGCTCTCTATGCGTTGCTTCGGTCGCGGATCCTGAATGGCGATCTGCTGCCGGGCCAGTCGCTGCGTTTGCGCACGCTCGCCCAGGAGCTTGGCGGCAGCCCGACACCCATGCGCGAGGCGCTGAGCAGGCTTCACGCGGAGAATTTCGTTACCGCGGAGGCCAATAAGGGTTTTCGCGTGGTGCCCACCACGCTCGAGGAACTCGAAGACCTCGAAGGCGCGCGGGCGGTGATCGAGACGCATCTTCTCACCGCCTCCATCGAGCAGGGCGACCGCAATTGGGAGGCGGGGCTGGTCAGCGCCCATTACCGGCTGTCGAAATGCGTCGTGCCGACCTCCTTTTCCGAACTCGATACGATCGACGTATGGGATGCCGCCCATGGCGAATTCCACCAGGCGCTCATTGCCGGCACCTCGTCGCGCTGGTTGATGAACTTCGCCCAGCAGACCCACCTCCAATTGCAGCGCTATCGCCGTTACATCATCATGCGGATCGACCATGTCAGCCGCCATGAGGGCAGCGGCAGCGGCATAGAGGTGCTTTCCCGCGAGGCGCTCGGCATCGATGCCCATGCCGCATTGCTGCAGGCGGCGCTCGACCGCGACAAACATGCGGCCGAAACGCTGATGCTGGAGCATATCCGGCTGGCGAAGGATTCCTTTCTGAAACTCGCACGCGCCAGCGGCATCGACGCCGCGGCCTGATACCACAGGACCATGATGACCATCGATAGCAACGCCGCGCAGGAAGCGGATGAAACCGATCCGCTGCGCAGCTTCCGGGACAGGTTCGAACTGCCGGAGGGCGTCATCTATCTCGATGGAAATTCGCTCGGGGCACTGCCGAAAGGCGTGCGGGAACGGGTGGCGCATGCGATCGGCACCGAGTGGGGCACGGACCTCATTCGAAGCTGGAACAGCGCGGAGTGGGTGAACCTGCCGCAGAAGGTCGGCAACAGGATCGCCCGCATCATCGGCGCGAAAGCGGGAACGGTCGTTGCCGCCGACAGTACGTCGGTCAATCTGTTCAAGGTGCTCTCGGCGGCGCTGAACCTCAATCCCGGGCGCCGGACGATCGTTTCCGAGCGCGAGAACTTCCCGACCGACCTCTATATTGCCGAAGGCGTGGCGCGCCAGCTTGGCGGTAAGCACGGCCTCGTGCTCGCAGACGCGCCGCAGGACATTCCCGCGCTGCTCGACGAGGACGTTGCGGTGTTGATGCTGACCCATGTCAATTATCGCACCGGCTACCGCCACGACATGGCGGAACTGACGAAGGCGGCGCATGAAAAAGGCATATTGACCATCTGGGACCTCGCCCACAGCGCCGGCGCCATGGCTCTGGACGTCGAAGCCGCGCAGGCGGATTTCGCCATAGGCTGCGGCTATAAATACCTGAATGGCGGTCCGGGAGCTCCGGCCTTCCTCTATGTCGATCCACGCCATCATGGCGGCTTCCGCCAGCCGCTCTCCGGCTGGTTCGGTCATCGTGTGCCGTTCGAATTCGAACCAGGCTATGTGCCCTCCAGCGGCGTCGAACAATATCTTTGCGGCACGCCGCCAGTATTGGGCATGGTGGCGCTGGATGAAGCACTCGCGCTGTGGGACGAGGTGGACATGGACGCACTGCGGCGCAAGTCGCTGGCGCTGGCCGAACTGTTCATGCGCGAGATCGACGCTTTTGCCGATGAATTCGGCTTGCGCCTGGTAACGCCGCGCGAGGCCGATAAGCGCGGCAGCCAGGTTTCCTATGCCTGCGAAAACGGCTACGCCATCATGCAGGCGCTGATCGCCCGCGGCGTGATCGGCGATTTCCGCGCGCCCGACATCATCAGGTTCGGCTTCACACCGCTCTATCTCAGCTATGCCGAGGTGGCGCAGGCTGCATCCATACTCAGGGCCATACTGGAGGAACGCGCCTGGGACAGGCCGGAATACAAGGTCAGGACGGCGGTCACCTAGTGTGGTGGAATTGAAATACGCCTCACGGATGGCGGCAGGGGCCGGAGCGTATTTCAATTCCGAAACCACACTAGAAGCATATATTTGCTAGTGACCTTATCGAATCTGACGTTCATCTGACGCTACTGCAACAATGTAGTGAACTTCAGATTCGGGTCACTAGTGTCCCGACACTATTGCAGCCGCGTCATTCGCCAAGGTGGCTTGCTCACGCCGCATGTCTGTCGATGGCGACGCAATCCTGTGCCGATTTGGCGTGAATGACATTGCTGTGGGTGAAGCCGTGCCGTGCGATGGCGGCGAGATCGTCGTCGGCCTTCACCGGGCGCGACCACCAATTATCGTTCAGCGTCCAGCCATGGGCTGCCGCCCGTTCGACTTCCTCGCTGTCCGGCCGTATTGAGCAGGCTTCATGGATGATGCGAGCCTCGCGGGACCGCCGGGCCAGGCGCTTGCGCCCTTCGTCGAGCGCGCCACCGGCATCGTCGGCGATCACAAGCTCATGGAAGAGGTGGCGCGACTGCTTGTACTTCGTCAAATAAGCGATCTTGACCTGAAAGGCGGGCATTGTCTGCTCCTGCGCATACGACTCATCGTTAACCAAATATTAATATTGGTACTTGACAGCCGGATTGCAAGAACTAAATGGAACATTTAGAGAACAATTCAAGGCAAAAGCTCACGTAAATCTAGCCTAATGCCTTGAATAAACGCGATATTGCGGTCCGTTACGTCAGCGGAACGAAATGGTGAGCGCAGAACTTATCCACCGTAGACGAGCTTGTCCTGGCGGGCCCGCAGTTCAACGATCTTCGACCCCGGCACAGGCGCCGCATTGGCGCTGGTGATGAGTTCGCCCTTGGCGATCGGCGCGGTCACCGTGCCGCCCTGCAACAGGCCGCAGGGGATGGCGCCTGCGCTGCGCGCTTCGGCCGCCGTCATGATCCAGGCGCGATAGCAATATTCGCCGATCGCATCGAGCTTGTCGCCGGGCTTCAGGTCCTTCTTGGCCACGGCGCAGACTTCCGCAACGGGCTTGGCCAGCGGCACCATGTCGGCCTTGCCATAGAGCACGACGCGGGCGCAGGTGAGGGGAACTTCGAGCGAGGTCAGGTGATAGGGGCGGTGAAAGGTGAAATAGGGACCCTTGCCCATCTTCAGGTCTTCCATGCGCTCCGAAATACGCGGATGCGACATGTCGGCGACCACGAACACGCCCGGCGCCACGCCCTTGCCGATGGAATAGTCCACCACGCCGACGCGTGACAGCACGCCGCCATCCTTCTCCGGGATCAGCGTGCTCGACAATTGATCCAGCGTCGCGGCCGGTCCGTGCATGCCGGGCTTGTCGGGAACAAGGCCGGTGGCATTGGCGATGGCGGCCATTTCGACCATGGTCTTCGAACCGTCGACGAACTCGACCAGCATGCGCACATTCATGTGACGCCGCGCCGCTTCCTCCTGATAATCGTCGGGAATGGCGTCGATATTGAGCGGATTGTTCTTGCCCTTGCCGGCCGCGACGATCGGATGCCCCATCGCCGAAACGAATTCGATCAGTTCCATGCAGGACGAAGGCTCGTCGCCGGCGCCGAGGGAATAGGTGACGCCGAGCCGGTCCGCCTCGCTCTTCAGGTAGGCGCCGATGGTGACGTCCGCCTCGACATTCATCATGACGAGGTGCTTGCCATGTTCCATTGCGCGCAGGCCGATCTCCGCGCCGACGGCAGGGACGCCCGTCGCATCGATCACAACGTCGATGAGATCGTTTTCGAGGATCAGGTTGGCGTCGCTGGTAACGGCGATCTTGCCAGCCTCCATGGCCGCCGTCAGCGACGAGGCGTTGGAAGTCTCCCGATGATGTCCTTCTTCCTGATAGGCGATATCGACCGCTTTCAGAGCATTTGGAATGTTGAGTTCGGAGATTGCGCCGATCTCCACGCCGGGCATATGAGCCACGCGCGTGACGATATCCGTGCCCATCTCGCCGGATCCGATGAGGCCTATGCGGATGGGGCGGCCCGCGTCGGCCCGCGCCTGCATGTCCCGCGCCAATCCCGTCAATGCAACATTTGTATTCATGATACCTCCAATGTTCATAAAATTGGAATAGGACGAGATTGCACGATTAGCAACCGATTAGCGCTGGAGGAAGCGGAATTCCGTTATCTGGCGATATATTTCGCCCGGAATCAGCCTCGAATCGGGAAAACCGGGCTGGTTGGGGCCGTCCGGAAAACGCTGCGCTTCGAGACAGATGCCGGAATAGGCCCGGTAGGACTTTCCGGATAGTCCGGTGAGATCGCCGATCATCGAGCCATTATAGAATTGCAGGCCGGGTTCCGTGGTGCTGACCTGCATGGCCAGCCCGTTATTGCCGGCAAGCAGCGCGGCAGGGCGAAGCGAGCCCGCCTTTCCGGGCCGAAGCACGAAATTATGATCGTAGCTTCCTTCCTGCCCGATCGGGCGCGCAGCACGAAAATCGAACTCGGTTCCACATACCGGAACAAGTTCGCCCGTCGGAATGAGATGCTCGTCGACGGGCGTGTATTGATCCGCCTCGATCTGCAGGCTGTGGCCGCGAACATCGGCCGAGCCATCGAGGTTGAAGTAGCTGTGCTGGGCGAAATTCACCACCGTCGGCATGTCGCAAGTGGCTTCGACCGTCAGCGTCAGCACGTCCGCGGCCGTGAAAGCATAGGTGCAGCGCACCTGCATATTGCCGGGGAAACCCTGGTCGCCATCGGCAAGATCGAGAGCGAGGCTGACGGAAGCGGGCGTCCAGTCGACCATGGTCCACAGGCGCTGTGAAACACCTTTGCTGCCGCCATGCAGGGTCTGCCTTCCGCCCTCGTTGCGGTCGGTCTCATAGACCCTGCCGTCAAGCGAAAAGCGGCCATTGGCTATCCTGTTAGCATAGCGCCCGACCAGCGCGCCGAAATAGGGCGACCGCAAGGGGTAGTCCTCGAACCGGTCGAAGCCGAGCACCACGCGCTGCAGCCCCTGGCCCGCAAGCGGCACCTGCAGGTCCCGGATCGTTGCTCCCCAGTTCAATATTCTGGCGATTGCGCCGCTGTCGGACGTTATGGTCGCTTCGAAAACGGGTTGGCCTTCGAATGTACCGAAGGTTGCGGGGGTGGTGACGCTGCGCAAATCAGTGCTCCCTGCCGGCAACGCGGGAAGCGAGCTTGGCCTGTATGATGACGACGATGAGCAGGAATATTCCCCGAATGACCGATTGCCAATAGGCGGAAAGCGATATCCAGCCCTTGCCGTTCTCGAAATTCAGCACGTTGAACAATATGCCGAGCAGCAATACGCCCGCAAGCGTGGCGCCGACCGAACCGACGCCGCCGGTGAGCAATGTTCCGCCGACCACCACCGCCGCGATGGCGAAGAGTTCCCAGCCGACGCCTTCGATCGGTTGCCCGGCGCCGAACTGCGACGCGAGGATGACGCCGGCAAGGCCGGCAAGGCCGCCGCTGGCAAGATAGACCAGGAACTTGATGCGGCCCGCCGGCAATCCCATCATGCGCGAAGCATCCTCATTGCCGCCGACCGCAAGGATGCCGCGGCCCGTGCTGGTGAAATTCAGGATCACCCAGCCGGCAATATAGGCGAGCATGGCGATCCATGCCGGTATGGGGAAGCCGAGGAAATTGTCCTGGCCGATCACGGTGAAGCCGCTCTCGTAGGACACCGAGACGGATTGATTGTCGGCGAGGAGCAGGGCGACGCCGCTGGCGCCGAGCATGGTGGCGAGCGTCGCGACGAATGGCATTATCCTCATGCCGGCGATAAGGCCCGCATTGACGAGCCCGACGCAGAGGCCCGCAGCCACGCCGGCGCCAAGCCCAGTCCAGGCGCCATAAGGGCTGGCCAATGCCGCCACGACACTGCCGAGCGCGGCGGTGGAGCCGACGGAAAGGTCGATCCCGCCGGTCATGATCACGAAGCACATGCCGAGCGCGACGAGGGCGAACATGGCATTGTAGCGCAGGACGCTGGTGATATTGAAAAAGCCGAGGAAGTAGTCATAGCGCGCCCAGCCGAACAGGACGAGCAGGATGAGCGCGATCACGACGCCATAGCTGCCGGCGAGCTTGATGAGACGAACCCTGTTCATGCCTGCCTGCCCTGCTGCTGTATCCACACTGCCAGCACGATGATCGCCGCCTTCACCACCAGCGCGGCCGCATCGGGCACGCCATTGGCGAGCAGCGTATAGCGCACGAGCTGGATGGTCATGGCGCCGAGCAATGTGCCGATGATGGTCGCCTTGCCGCCGCTGAGAAAGGTGCCGCCCACGGCGACGGCGGCGATGGCATCGAGTTCCATGCCGAGCCCGACCAGATTGGCATCGCTGGAGGAGTTGATGGCGATGACGATGAGACCGGCGACGCCGGCGCAAAGGCCGCTGACCGCATAGACGATGAGCTTGACCTTCGACACGGCGACCCCGGAAAGCTCGGCGGCGCGCTCATTGCCGCCGATCGCGATGATCTGCCGGCCGAAAACCGTGCGCTTCAGCACATAATAGGCCACGAGCACGATGGCCGCCATCAGGATCACCTGGAACGGGATACCGAAGACGCGGCCAAGCCCGATGAACTGGAACTCCGGCACGCGGAAGGTCTGCAGATTGCCATTGGTCATGACCTGGGCGATGCCGCGTCCGGCGATGAACAGCACAAGCGTGGCGACGATGGGCTGGATCTTGTAATGCGCGACGAGCCAGCCATTGAACAGCCCGAACAGGCCAGCCACCAGGATCGAGGCGAGCATGGCCACGGCAACGGCGAGGTAGATATTGTCGATCGGCACGATCTTGCCGAGGAAGATCATCGGCGCCAGCGCCCCGGATATCGCCATCAGCGAGCCGACGGAAAGGTCGATACCGCCCGTTCCGATCACCAGCGTCATGCCGACGGCGACGATGACGATGGTGCAGACCTGGGTGAGGTTGACGTTCAGGGTCTGCATGGTGGCGAAGTTTCGCGTGAAGGCGATATTGAAGATGATCAGCAGGGCCAGCGCGATGAGGGTGCCATAGCGCGCCAGGAAGTCGAACGGATCGACCATGTTCGCCGAATGGGTGCTATTGCTCAACTCTCGCCTCCTCCTGTGCCGGGCCGGCGCCTTCAGCCATTGCCGCCATCACGGCATCCTCCGTTGCCGCCTCGCGCTGCAGTTCGGCAACGCTTTTGCCGTCGCGCAGCACGAAGACGCGATCGGCGCCTTCGATCACTTCCTCGAGCTCCGAGGAGATCATGAGAACCGCAAGGCCCTGGTCGGCGAGCGATTTGATCAATGTCTGGATCTCGCCCTTGGCGCCGATGTCGATCCCGCGCGTCGGCTCGTCGAGGATGAGCAGGCGGGGGTTCATGGCAAGCCAGCGCGCCAGCAGCACCTTCTGCTGGTTGCCGCCCGAAAGTTCGCAGATCTTCTGGTTGGGGCCGGAGCATTTGATGCCGAGCTGCGCGATGAAGCGCTCGACGATTGCGCGCTGCGCCTTCTCGTCGATGATGCCGGACTTGTTCAGTTTCGGCATCAGCGCCAGCATCATGTTCTCCGCGACGCTCATCTCCGGCACGATGCCTTCGCTTTTCCGGTCCTCGGTGCAGAAGCCCATGCCGGCGGCGATTGCCTCGCCGGGATTGCGCGGCGAATAGTCCTGTCCCTCGAATTTCATTGCGCCGTTGCGCGGCCGGTCGACGCCGAATACCAGCCGGGCGGTCTCGGTACGGCCCGCGCCGAGCAGCCCGGCAAAGCCGGCGATTTCTCCGCTGCGAATGTCGAAGGACACGTCCTGGACCGATTGATCGACGGCCATGTTGCGTGCCGACAGCAGCTCTGCGCCGATCTTCTTCGGATCGCGGCTGGTGAAGGCGGTGGCGTGGCCGGCATTCTTCTCGATCGAGCGGCCAAGCATCGAAGATACGAGATCGATGCGGTCGATCTCCCGCATGGCCGCCGTCTTGACGGTTCGGCCGTCGCGCATGATCGTGACGCGGTCACAGACGGCGTATAGCTCGTCGATCTTGTGGCTGACGAAGACGACCGAAACGCCGTCCTGCTTCAATTGGCGGATCACTTCGAAGAGCACCGCGACTTCGCGCTCGTCCAGCGACGATGTCGGCTCGTCCATGATGACGAGCTTGGCGGAAAAACCGATGGCGCGCGCGATGGCGACGAGCTGCTGCGTTGCCGTGTTGAATTCCATCAGCGGGCGGCGCACGTCGAGATCAAGGTTGAAGCGCTCCAGCAGGCTTCCTGCTTCGGCGTGCATGCGCTTCCAGTCCAGCAGGCCGAAGCGGCGCGCTTCACGGCCAAGGCAGATGTTCTCGGTCACCGAGCGATAGGGAACGAGGTTGATTTCCTGGTAGATCGTGCTGATGCCGCTCGCCTGCGCATGGTGCGGCGAGGTCGCCTCGAACGGCGCGCCGTCGAAGACGATCTCGCCGGCATCGCGCTTGTGGTAGCCGGTCAACACCTTGATCAGCGTGGATTTCCCGGCGCCGTTCTGGCCGATCAAGGCGTGCACCTCGCCGGGCGCGACCTCGAAAGTTGCGCCGGAAAGCGCCGGTATTCCCGCAAAGCGCTTGTCGATATGCGTCATGGACAGGAGAGGGGACATGGCTATCTCCGGAGACATGAGGGCTGCGCCAGGCGGCGGGCCCGGCCATTATCGGACAATGGCCGGTTCCCGATGCTCGATCAATAGGCGGTGCTCAAGAGTTCCTTGGCGTTCTTGTCGTCGTAGAACTGGTCCGGATTGATGATCTTTTCCGGAATGGTCTCGCCATTGGCATAGGCGACCGCCGTGTCGAAAGCCTTCGGTCCGAAGCGCGGATTGCACTCGACGACCGCTGCGATCTTGCCGTCGACCACGGCCTGAACGGCTTCCTTGCCGCCGTCGATCGACAGGACCAGGATGTCCTTGCCTGGTACCTTGCCGGCGGCCTCGATGGCCGAGATCGCGCCGATCGCCATCTCGTCATTATGGGCGTAGATCACATTGGCGTCGGGATGGGCCTGAAGCAGGGTTTCCGCCACCTGGCGGCCCTTGTCGCGGGCGAAATCGCCGCTCTGCGATGCGACGATGCTGAATTGCGGGTTCTTGGCGACCACGTCGTCGAAGCCCTTCTTGCGATCATTGGCCGGTGAGGAACCCGTGGTGCCCTCGAGCTCGATGATCTTGGTCTTGTCCTTGCCGTTGGCGATCAGCCATTCGGCAACGCGCTGGCCCTCCTCGACGAAATTGGAGCCGATGAAGGTCACATAATCCTCACCCGGCTTGGCCAGCGAAGGATCGACGCTGCGATCGAGAAGAATGACCGGGATTCCCGCATTCTTCGCGGCCTTGATGGCCGGAATGAGCGGTTTTTCTTCGCGCGGAGCGAGGAAGATGAGATCGACGCCCTGCGCGATCATCGAATTGACGTCTGCGACCTGCTTGGCGGCCGAGCCGGCGGCGTCCGTATAGACGAGCTGCCAGCCGCGCTTCTTCGCCTCTTCCTGCATGCTCGCGGTCTGGGCAAGCCTCCAGGGATTGTTGCTCTCGGTCTGCGCGAAGCCGACCTTGTAGGTCTCCTTCTTCTCCAGGGGCGGCGATGCGGCAATGGCGCCTCCGGCGGCCATGGCGGCAATGCCAAGGGCCGACGCAAGGAGAATTGAGCGGCGGGTAATGTTCATTGAAATTTCCTCCCAGAAATTTGCGTTTTTGACCAACGCTGTGGTGATCCCACCTGGCGATCATGTTCATTTATAAAAATTAGTCAATAATAATTTATGTTGATTAGTAGCGTTGACTGCACCTAATATTCGCCGTCTATGACTGATCAGCCTCAATCCGGGAAACCCGTGCCAATGAACGAGATAGTGGACCCTCCCGCTGGGAAATCGGCGTCCGCTGGACCGGCGGCGCGCCGCAAGCGCACGAGCAAGCGCGTCACCATGACGGATATCGCCCGCCTGGCCGGCTGTTCGCAGGCGACGGTTTCCTTCGTGCTCAACAAGACGCCGGGCATAAAGCTCGCGGCGGAGACGCGCGAGCGGGTGATCGAGGCGGCGAGGAGCCTCGGCTATGCTGCCCCGAGCTTTGCCCATCTGGATGGGTCCATTGCTCCGGCTCCAGCCATCGACGGCAAGATCGGCTTCATCGTCGACCAGTTGGCGACGAGCCCGGAGGCGGTGGTCGCGATCGAGGGGGCGCGGCAGGCGTCGTGGAACGCCGGCAACATCATCCTCGTCGCGCAGACGCTCAACGATCCGGAAATGGAGCCGCGTACCATCCAGGCCTTGCAGGAGCAGGGCATATCGGCGCTGATCTACATGGCGATCTTCACACGCGAAGTGGTGCTGCCGCAGGCAATATATGATCTCGACATTCCGGTGATCCTGCTCAATTGCTACACGGCCGATCACGCCTTTCCGGCGGTCGTTCCAAGCGAGATCGCCGGCGGCCAGCATTCGACGCGGCATCTTATCCAACATGGCCACCGGCGGATCGGGACGATCACGGGCGAACCCTGGATGGAGGCCGCGCAGGACCGGCTCAAGGGCTACCGCCGCGCCCTGGCCACGGCGGATATCCCATTCGATCCCGCGCTGGTCATCGAGGGCGACTGGTCGGCCAGCGCCGGCTATGACGCGACCAAGAAGCTTCTGGCCCTGCAGGAGCGGCCGACGGCAATCTTCTGCCAGAACGACCGCACGGCGATTGGCTGCTATGAGGCGCTGAAAGAGGCGGGAATGGTCATTCCCGACGACATTTCCGTCATCGGCTATGATGACGAGGAAATCTCCCGCCATTTGCATCCCCAGTTGACCACATCGGTGCTGCCGCACCGCGCCATGGGTCGCTGGGCCATCGAACAGCTCGACGTGACGCATGGGGCGCGGCCCGAGCGCCATCCGATCACCAAGCTGGAATGCCCGCTGGTCGAGCGCCATTCGGTGGCGGCCTGCAGGGAGCATTCCGCCGCGGGCGCAGATCACTTCACATAGGCGGAGCGGTCGATATTGTGCCGCTGCAGCTTGTCGTAGAACGTCTTGCGCGGGATGCCCAGCGCTTCGATGGTGGAGCGGACGTCGCCATCATGGGCCTCGAGAGCATCGCGAATAAGCTTGGCCTCGAAACGCTCCATGGCTTGCGGCAGGCTCGCCTCTAGGCTCCTCTCCCGGGCCGGTTCGCTCTCCTTTATTCCAAGCGCCGTCCGTTCGGCGAAATGCGCAAGCTCGCGCACATTGCCCGGCCAGTCATGCTCCAGCAGTCGCGCCCGCAGGGTTGCCGTCAGTTCCACCGGCTCGGTGCCGAACCTGGCCGAGGCGCGGCGTGCGAAATGCGCGAACAGCAGCAGGATATCGTCGCGCCGCTCCCGCAGGGGCGGAATGGAAATCGTCACGACGTTCAGGCGGTAATAGAGGTCCTCGCGAAAGCTGCTGCGCTGTTCGGGGCTGCCGAGATCGACTTTCGCCGCAGCTACGACGCGCAGGTCCACGGCACGTTGCTCATTGGTGCCTAGCGGGGCGATTTCCCGCGTTTCGAGAACCCGCAGCAGCTTGACCTGCGTCGACAGCGGCATGCTCTCTATCTCGTCGAGGAAGAGCGTGCCGCCGCTGGCATGTTCGATGCGACCGATGCGCTTCTTCTGTGCACCGGTGAAAGCGCCGGCCTCATGCCCGAACAATTCGCTCTCGATAACCGTTTCAGGCAGCGCGCCGCAATTCAGCGCGACGAAGTTTCCATCTTTCCTCCGGCTCCACTGATGCAGGAGCCCGGCCGCCACTTCCTTGCCCGTGCCGGTCTCTCCCGCAATGAGCACGTCCACATCTGCATTCGCCACCTGCCGCAGCGTCTTGCGCAGGTTCTCCATCACCGGGGTCTGCCCGATCAGCGGCAGGCTCTCCTCCGAGCTTTCCGCCGCCAGCCGCAATTGCCTGTTTTCGAGCACCAGCGCACGCTTGTCGAGCGCGCGGCGAATGCTCTGCACCAGCCGCTCCGCCGGATAGGGCTTGGCGATGAAATCATAGGCGCCTTCATGGATGGCGGATACGGCCATCTCGATATCGCCATGGCCGGTGATGAGCAGCACCGGCAGGCCGTCATCCATCTCCCGCAGCCGCCGCGCGAATTCGAGCCCGTCGACATGCGGCATGCGCACATCCGTCACCACCACGCCGGCAAAGTCCGGTGACAGATGCTGCAGGGCGCTCATCGCATCGGCGAAGGGGATGACAGTGAAGCCGGCGAGTTCGAGGGTCTGGCTGTTGGCCCTGCGCAGATCATCGTCATCATCGACAAAAACCACGTGATTAACGCTCATTTCAGCCTGCCTTGCGCAAATAGATGGTGAATTTTGTGCCGTTGGAGCCGGTTTCCACCTCGATCCGACCGCCATATTCGGCGACGATGTCGTGGCAGATGACGAGGCCCAGTCCGAGCCCGCGATCCTTCGACGTGTTGAACGGTGTGAACAGCGCTTCCATGATATGGGCGGGGATACCGGGACCATTGTCGGAGACGATCAGTTCCACCTGCTCGCCGGCATCGGCGTAGCGGACGCTGATCTGGCTCGACGGTCCGCCCTCGGTCGCTTCCAGGGCGTTCTGCAGCAGGTTGATCAGCACCTGCTCCAGCCTGATCCTGTTGCCGTGAACCTTCAGGTCGGGCGCGGGCACTTTGGTGAGGATCTGGCCCGCCCGCTGCCGGAAGCGGCTGCCAAGCAGCAGCAGCGCGCCCTCGATGATCTCCGCAACGGCGACCGGACCGGCGTCGCCCGTGCCCTTGCGCGAAAAGGTGCGCAGCTCGTCGGTGATCGAACCGATGCGCTCGGTAAGACCGGCGATCGCCGCAAGATTGTCCTTCAGCGGATCGAACTTGTTGCGGGCGAGCAGGGTGGCGGCATTGTCGGCATAGGAGCGGATCGCAGCGACAGGCTGGTTGATCTCATGGGCGACACCGGCCGTCACCTGCCCGAGTATGGCGAGGCGGTTGGCCTGGACCAGCTCCAGCTGCACGGTCTGCAGCTTGGTTTCCGCCTTCTGGCGCTCCTCGGCCTCGGAGAGGAGTTCGGAATGCGCCTTGCTGAGGTCCGCAGTGCGCTCGGCGACGCGCCGTTCCAGTTCAAGGCGCGATTGTTCCTGCTCCTGCGCCCGTCGCAGCGCGAGGTTGCGCCTGCGCAGGAAGAAGCCGGTGATGCCCACCAGCGGCGCGAGGAAAAGCAGAGCGAGCAATTGCGCGGTCCTGACGGATTCGGCAATTGTCGCGGCGGCCGGCGTCAGCAATTGCAGGGTCCAGTTCGTCGTCGGCACGGCTGCGGTGACACGCAGGAACGAACCGTCTTTCTCCATGTCTGGAAGGCGCGCCCTGACGAGATCCGGCTGTTGATCCCGCAGGGCCAAGGGCCTGATCGCGAGCGGCTCCAGTGATGCGTCGCCAAACTGCAGGCTTTCGCGGATCGGGCCGATCTGCTCGCGGGCAATTGGCGCCGCGGCCATGAACCGCCATTCCGGGGAACTGGTGATGAGCACGATGCCACGGCCATCCACGACGAATGACGGGTCGCTGTTTCGTCGCCAGTCGGCTTCGAGCTCATCGAACTCCACCTTGACGACGACGACCCCGAGCACGCCGTCCGGTCCCTCCATCCGCCGCGAGATATAAAGGCCCGGACGCTTGCTGATCGTCCCGAGCGCATAATGTTCGGCGCTGCCGGTCTCCATCGCCCGCGTATAATAGGGGCGGAAACTATAAGAGACGCCGACGAAGCTGTCGGGCTGGTTCCAGTTGCTGGCGGACAAAGACAGGCCAGCCGCATCGAGCAGATAGATCACCGAGGCCCGGGTGCCGGGCAGCAGGCCCTCGAATTTCTCGTTCAGCCCCTGCAGCAGCGCCGGGTCCCTGGAGCGAAGTGCCGTGATCACATCGCGATCCTGCGACAGCACGAAGGGCAGCGAGCGCTGCTTCTCCAGAACCGTGCGCAGGAGGACAGCATTCAGCTCGGCGGCATTCGTCGCTCTTGCCTCGAGAATGTCATAGGCCCGTCGGCGCCCATATCCATCGGCAACGAAAAGCGCACCGGCCACAAGCAGGAGCACCGCGAGCACGAAGATTATCCCGGCAAGCCCGTTGTTCCTGCGGCCGCCTGCAGCTTCTGTCGTCATGGCGCCATTGTGCATCAATCCGCACGACAATCAAATTCTTTGTGCGGTTTTTCGCACATTTTGCAGCATTCTGTAGGGTCGCGAAAAACTTTATACCGTAGATTCAATATCTTATAGCTTTCCAGCCTCTGTTGGCACGGCATTTGCTGAAGGAGTGGCAGGGCAGGCTTGACCGCCCTTGAACGTAGGAGCCTGGGAGGTTGCCGTCTGGTTGGCAACGAGGCTCGCATCATGGAGGAAGTCATGAGTCCAGTAACACTCAATGCAGCACCCGTGCCGCAGCCTGCCAAGAAGACACCACTTTACGCCCATCTTTATTTCCAGGTCATCGTCGCCATCGTCATCGGCATAGGGCTTGGCCATTACTATCCTGAAATCGGCACCAGCATGAAGCCGCTCGGCGATGCCTTCATCAAGCTGGTCAAGATGATCATCGCACCCGTCATCTTCCTCACCGTCTCGACCGGCATCGCCGGCATGAGCGATCTCAAGAAAGTCGGCCGCGTTGCCGGCAAGGCGATGATCTACTTCCTGACCTTTTCGACGCTGGCCCTCATCGTCGGGCTCATCGTCGCCAATGTCGTTCATCCGGGCAGCGGAATGAACATCGATCCGGCCACGCTCGATCCGAAAGCCGTCGCGACCTATACGCAGCAGGCGCATGAGCAGAGCATCGTCGGCTTCCTGACCAACATCATACCGACGACGATCGTCGGCGCCTTCGCATCCGGTGACATTTTGCAGGTGCTCTTCTTCTCGGTCCTGTTCGGCCTGTCGCTTGCGATGGTCGGCGAAAAGGCCGAACCCGTCACCAACTTCCTGCAGACCTTGTCGGCCCCGATCTTCAAGCTTGTCGCCATCCTGATGAAGGCCGCACCGATCGGTGCCTTCGGCGCCATGGCGTTCACGATCGGCAAATACGGGATCGGCTCGGTCGCCAATCTCATCATGCTGATCGGCACGTTCTACCTGACCTCGCTGCTATTCGTGCTGGTCGTCCTCGGCGCCGTCGCCTGGTACAACGGTTTCTCCATCCTCGCGCTCATCCGCTACATCAAGGAAGAACTGCTGCTCGTCCTCGGCACGAGTTCTTCTGAAGCGGCTTTGCCGACGCTCATGGCCAAGATGGAAAAGGCCGGCTGCAAGAAATCGGTCGTCGGCCTGGTCATTCCCACCGGCTATTCCTTCAACCTTGACGGCACCAATATCTACATGACCCTGGCAGCGCTCTTCATCGCGCAGGCAACCAATATCGACCTGAGCCTTTCAGACCAGATCCTGCTGTTGCTCGTCGCCATGCTGAGCTCCAAGGGCGCCGCCGGCATTACCGGTGCGGGCTTCATCACCCTTGCCGCGACGCTCTCGGTCGTGCCCGCCGTTCCGGTCGCCGGCATGGCGCTCATCCTCGGCATCGACCGCTTCATGTCCGAATGCCGCGCGCTTACCAACCTCGTCGGCAATGCGGTCGCGACCATCGTCGTGGCGCGCTGGGAAGGCGAGCTGGATACGGTCAAGCTGCAGCAGGCCATGAATGGCGGTATCGACGAGGAAGACGTATTAGCAGTTGCCAGCTGACCCTCCAGTCAAATGCAGGCAGAGCGGGGGCGCCAGCCCCCGCTTTTTTGTTTTCATGGATCAGGACGCGCGTGCCCGCTGGTGCCATAGGCGTGCATAATCGCTGAAATCGACATCGAGCGGCGTCGCCATCACCCCGCCATCGGAGGATGGCGCCTGTGCACCGGCGAGGATCGCTGCGCCGAGGCTGGTGCCGGTGGAGCCCGGCCAGGCAATCACGTCGCGTCCGGTCGATGTTCGCAGGGCCGACAGGTAGACGCCGTTGCGCGCGAACGGCCCCTCGACGATCGTTATCCCCGCGCCGCTGATCAGCTGAAGACATGTCTGCGTCATCAGAGCCGCATAGAGCGAGGCGACGACCACCCGTTCCTCGGGGTCGAGCGAGGCAAGATCGGGCACTGCGGCATGCGTCTGCGGAAAGGGTCCGGAGCCGGCGACAAGGGCAGGCAGGATCATATGCCTGTTCTCGATGACGCGCGCGATGGTGGCCGCATTCGGTTCCGTCGCGGCATTGCCGCGACATGCAATGTCGAACTCCCGTCCGCCCATGAAGCGGGCCGAGGGCACCGGATTGCCGTGGGCGTCGATATTGATCAGCGTGTCGCGCAGCGGATCGAGCGTGGCGATCTGGCCGCCCGCTGCAAAACACACGACCCAGGTGCCGGTCGATATGACCGAGAATGGTGCTTCGCGGCTGACGAGATGCGGAAGGAGCGAAGCATTGGAATCATGGATGCCGCAATAGACCGGCACCGGCGCGGGCAGGCCGAGCGTCTGAGTGAGTCCCGGCGTGAGCTTGCCGATGGGCTCGAAGGCGGGCTTGATCGGCGCGAGAAGTCCGGCAATGCCAAGCCTGCCGACGAGGCTGGAGAAACCGCCCTGATGTGGGTTCCATAGATCGGTATGGCAACCAAGCGACGTCAGTTCGTTGACGGCGATGCCGGTCAGCTGCCACGTCCAATATTGCGCATAGGTGACGATCTTTCGCACATTGGCGAAATCGGCCGGGAAACACGTCTTCTGATAGTGCAACTGCGCCCCGACGTTCAGCCCGCCGGGCAGGCGGGGCGAGCCCGTTTCGGCGAAATCGGGACGGATCGCGTCATATTCCCCCTGCACCATTTCAGGATAGATGAATTCATAATCGATGACCGGCATCGCCAGTTTGTCCGCGCCGAGCAATGCTGCCGCGGCGCCGTGCGCGGTGACGGATATGGCGTCGAAGCCGGGCTCCCGGGCGAATGAACGCAGCGCCTCGGTGAAGAACTGCCACAGCGCATCGACATCATGATGGGGATAGGGCCCGCTATCGATAACGCGGTTGGCGGTGTTGCGTGCGGCGACCTCCTTGCCGGAGCGCGCATCGACGATCACCAGCTTGGCGTTGGTCTTGCCGACATCGAGGACGGCGATGTTACCCGCAGCGTTCATGGCAGGTGGAAAAGGCAGGCGAGTTCGGTTTGCACAGGCGAATTGTCGGGGTTCGTCCGCATGATGTCCGCCATATGCTCCCACCATTTCTTCATGACGGGGTGGCCCGGAAGCGCCTCCATGCCATGGCCGTCGTGGCGCGTCAGGACACCGAACAGCGTACCGGTCGCCCGGTCGAGATGGATGGAATAATCGCTGATGCCGGCGTCGTGCAGGAGATCGACAAGCTCCGGCCAGATCGCATCATGCCTGCGCCTGTATTCCTCTTCCATGCCCGGGTTGAGCTGCATGGTGAAGGCGTATCGTTCCGTCCGGATCATGCCGTGGCCCTTTGCCTGATCTGGCGGATGAGGATCGGCAGCGTGATCGTGACGATCAGCAGCAGGCCGATGAAGATGGACATGACGATGCCGGGGACATTGAGCAGGCCGAGGCCGAAGGTGACGAGACCCATGACGAAGGCTGCTATGACGACCCCGCCGATGCGGCCGGAACCACCGAGGATCGATATGCCGCCAAGCACGACCATCGTCACGATTTCAAGTTCCCAGCCCTGCGCTATCGATGGTCGCGTCGAGCCGAGGCGCGAGGTGAGGCAGATGGCGGCGATGCCCGACATCAGGCCCGTCAACAGGAACAGGATGAACTTGATGCGTTCGACGCGGATGCCGGAGAACCGCGCGGCGAATTCATTGTTGCCTATGGCATAGATGCGCCGCCCGAAATTCGTCGCATGCAAGAGGATCGCAAAACCGATCGCAAAGACGACGAACAGGGCGAATTCGAACGAAATGACCCAGAAGACATAGCCCTGGCCGAAATAGGCGAAGGAATCCGGATAGCCGCCATAGGCCTTGTCGCCGAGAACGATATAGGCGATGCCTCGAAACAGGCTCATCGTGCCGATGGTGACGACGATCGACGGCAGCCGCAATACCGAAACGAGCGTGCCGTTGACGATGCCGCAGCCAAGGCCGACGCCGATGCCGATCATGACGAGGCCGAAGCTGCCGACGCCCGCCTGTGCCGCGGCTCCCATGGCCGTGGAAGCCAGCGCGATGATCGCGGCGACCGAGAGATCGATTTCACCGGCAATGATCAGCAGCGCCATGGCGAAGGCCACCAGCGCCTTCTCCGTGAAGTTGAAGGTCGCATCGGACAGGTTCCAGGCATTGAGAAAATAGGGCGAGGCAAATGCGTTGGCGATGAATATCAGGATCGCAACGCCCAGAAGCAGCATCTCCCAGCTTCCGAGCAATCGCGCCGTCGATGTGCCGAGCCGGTCGGGAATGTTCCGCTTTTCCTGCATGGTGCTCATGTTACTCCCTCGATCTGCTCGGATGCACCACGATCGCGCAGGATGATGCGGCCGCGGCGGCGCTCCTGCCTGGCATTGAAGACGACCGCGGCGATGATGACCGCACCCGATATGGCCATCTGCGAGAATGGCGAGATGTTGATGACGGGCAAGGCGTTCTTGATGACGCCGAGAAACAGCGAGCCGAGCACTGCCCCGGCGACCGATCCGATGCCGCCAAGGGTCGAGATGCCGCCGATGACGCAGGCGGCGACGCTGTCGAGCTCGAAGCCGGCGGCGATGTCCACATAGGCGACGGCATAGCGCGAGACCCAGAGATAGCCGCACAGTCCTGCCAGGGTGCCCGAGATGGTGAAGGCAAGGAAGCGCGTGCGGCCGACATCGATCCCCGCATAGACGGCGGCGGCGGGATTGCCGCCGGAAGCATATATGGCGCGGCCGAGCAATGTCCGGGACATGACAAGATACATCGCCGCGACGATCAGGATTGCGGTCCAGCCGAGGAGCGGCAGGCCGAGGAAGATCTGGCGCGGTGTCTGGAGGAAGGATTCCGTCATCTGGTGGGCATTCACCCATCCGCCGCCGGAAAGGACGAAGGCCATGCCGCGGTAGATGGTCAATGTTCCGAGCGTGACGACGATGGAGGGGATGTTGAGCTTCCAGACCAGGATGCCGTTCAACGCCCCGAGTACCGCGCCGATGCCAAGCGCAGCGGCGAGGATCACGATCAGGGGAAGCCCCGGATAGGCGGCGTTCAGCATTGCCACCGCCATGCCGGTGAAGGCGACGTTCGCCGCCACGGAAAGATCGATCGACTTGGTCAATATGACCGCCATCTGGCCCAGCGCAAGGATGATAAGGATCGAAGTGTCGTTGAAGATGTTCGACAGATTGGCGGGACGGGCGAAGCCCGGCGAGCGGGTGGAGAACACCGCGAGGAGGACGGCGATGATGACGACCAGCAGGATTTCACGGTAGCGGAGCAGATATTTGATCATGGCTGGATACCCGCATTGCCGGTTGCGGCCCGGACCAGCGCTTCAGGGTTGAGCCCGTCCCGTTCGAATATGCCGGCGGAGAGCCCTTCGCGCATGACCATGACGCGATCCGACATGCCGACGATTTCGGGTAGTTCCGATGATACCATGATGATGCTGAGCCCCTCGCTGGCGAGTTCGCTGATGAAGGCATGCACGGCAGCCTTCGACCCGATGTCGATGCCCTTGGTCGGCTCGTCCAGGATGAGTATCTTCGGCTGCGTGGCGAGCCATTTGCCGATGACGACCTTCTGTTGATTGCCGCCGGACAGCGTTCCGACCGGGACGGACAGCGCCGCGGCACGCAGGTCGAAGCGCTCGGCATATTTGCGGGCGAGGGCGAATTCCTCGGCGGCGCGCAGGAAGCCCGAGCGCGAGGTGCGGCTCAGCGAAGGCAGCGAGATGTTCTGGTAGATCGGCAATTGCAGTACGGCGCCATGGCGGCCGCGCTCTTCCGGTACGTAGACGATGCCGGCCCCGATGGCATCGCCGGGAGAGTAGATGGCGATCTCGCGGCCCTCCAGCACCAGCCGGCCCGCCGAAGGTCGCGTGATGCCGAACAGCGACTGGCATATTTCCGAACGTCCCGCGCCGACGAGCCCGTAAATGCCGAATATTTCGCCCTTGCGCAGGGCAAAGGATATGTTCCTGAACTCGGTCGGATGCGTATAGGCTTCCACCGAAAGCACCGTCTCGCCCAATCGGACCTCCGCCTTCGGGAAGGCATGGGCGATGGAGCGCCCGACCATCAGGCGGACGATCTCATCCTGGCTCACGCCGGCCAGCTCGCCGCTGCCAACGGCCCGGCCATCCCTGAATACGGCATAATGATCGGCGATTTCATAGACTTCATCGAATTTGTGGCTGATGAAGAGGATCGCCTTGCCCTGTCCCTTCAGACGCTGGACGATCTGGAACAGGTCATCGACTTCCTTGCGCGACAAGGCGGCCGTCGGCTCGTCCATGATGACGATGCGGGCATCGACCGACAGGGCGCGCGCGATCGCGACGAGATGCCGTTGCGCGATCGACAGGTCCTTCAGGCGAATGCGGGGGTCGATGTTGCTTTCCAGCGAATGGAGCAGCGCCAGTGCGCGTGCATTGACCGCCTTCCAGTCGACGAAGCCAAGGCGCGTTCTCGGCGCGTGGCCAAGGAAGATGTTCTCGGCGACCGACAATTCGTCGAACAGCACCGTTTCCTGGTGAATGGCGGTCACGCCGGCATTGATGGCGTCCTGAGCATTGGCGAAATGCACCGGCGCGCCGTCGACCAGGATCTCGCCGGCATCGGCCGCGTAGATGCCGGTCAAGATCTTGACCAGCGTCGATTTCCCTGCGCCGTTCTCGCCGATCAGGGCAGTGACCTTGCCGGCGAAAAGCGCGATATCCACGCCGTCCAGCGCCATCACGCCGGGAAAGGACTTGGAGACGCCACGCATTTCAAGCAGCGGGACATCGGTAACTGGCTCGGGCTGGGCGGATTGGCTCATGAAACTACCGGAAAAAATGCCCGGCAGCGGACTGCCGGGCCCTGCACAATGTTCAGCGATCAGAATATTTTCGAGAACTCGTCGATGTTCTTCGCATCATAGACGAAGGGATCGGCCATGGCGGCTTCGCCATTGTCGCCGATCTTGATCTTGCCCATGCGGCCCGCAGCGATCTCGCTGCCCGGCGCGCCGTCGGTTTCCTCCTTCACCAGCCGATAGGCGATCTGCGTGGCGGAATAGCCGAGGTCGATCGGGTTCCAGATGGCGAATTCCTTGGTTGCGCCGGACTTGATGGCGCCCGCCATCTCGGAGGGCAGGCCGAGGCCGGTGACATAGACGTCGCCGATCTTCTTGGCATCGGCGACGGCCTGCGAGGCGGCAAGCACGCCGACCGTCGTCGGAGCGACGATCACCTTGACGTTCGGTTGCGAGGTCAAGAGGCCCTGCGCTTCGCGATAGCTCTTGTCGGCAAGGTCATCGCCATAGACGGTAGTCACGAGGTTGAGACCCGGAAAGCTCGGCAACTGCTTCTTCATCTCCTCGATCCAGGTGTTCTGGTTGGTCGAGGTCGTGGTTGCCGAGAGAATGGCGAAATCGCCCTTGCCGTCCGGCAGGTGATCCGCGGCGAGCTGCAGGCACATCTTGCCGATGAGCTCGTTCGACGAAGGGTTGAGGTGCACGACGCGGCCTTCCTTGCCGACGGCAGAATCCCACGAAATGACCTTGATGCCGCGCTGCATGGCCTTTTTCAGTACCGGCACGACCGCGTCCGGGTCATTGGCGGAAATGGCGATCGCATTGACGTTCTGGGCGATCAGCGAATTGATGACCTCGATCTGCCCTTCGGCAGTCGTCGATGTCGGGCCCGTATAGATGACCTCGACATCGCCGAGTTCCTTGGCTGCCTCCTGCGCGCCCTTGTTCGCAGCTTCGAAGAAGCCGTTTCCAAGCGATTTCGCCACAAGGCCGATCTTCACTGTCTCTGCCGCATAGGCCTGCGACGCCACCATGGCGACCGCGAATGCCGACCCCAATATCAGTTGTTTCAATCGTTTCATGTCATCCTCCCAAAGATTGACTGTCTTACCCGGTCACATCGGCAGCTAGGCTACCGATGCGGAGTTTCTGGATTTGTCCTGTACTTTCGCCACGATCAGCTTGACGCCCGCCTCCTCGACCAACCTGCGGTCGGCCTCGGCGATGCCATCATCCGTGATGATGGTGGAGACCCGCTGGAGTGGGCAGAGTATCAGGCTGGAACGCCGCTGGAACTTGGTCGAGTCGACCAGGAGAACGAGTTCGTCCGCCTGGTTGATCAGTTTCTGCTCGCCCTGGATGATCAGTGCGTCGGATTCCATCACTCCGAACGAACCGACGCCCTGCGCGCCCATGAACATGCGCTTTCCATAGAAATTGCGCGTCACGTCATTGTCGAACGGCGACAGGATGATGCTCTGCTCACGGTAGATCGCCCCGCCCGGAATCGTCACCGAACTTTTCGAGTTTTTCACCAGATGCTCTGCGATGGCGAAGGAATTGGTCATGATCTGCAGGCGGCGCGATGCGAGGAAATGCACCATCTGGAATGTCGTGGTGCCGCCATTGATGATGATGGCATCGCCTTCGTCGCAAAGGGCGACGGCCTCGCGGGCGATGGCGCGCTTCTTGTCGGCATTTTCGGATTCGGAGACATGAAAATGCCGTCCGGCGAGGGGGGCGAGCTGTAACGGATGCACCGCCTCGGCACCGCCACGCACGCGGCGCAACTTGCCCTGCACATGAAGCGCGGCGATGTCGCGGCGGATCGTTGCTTCCGACGCTTCCGTCAGTTCCGCAATGTCCTGGACCGTGATGACCGGCTTTTCCTGAACGGCGCTCAGGATGATGCGGTGGCGTTCGCGCTCATGCATGCAAATGCTCCTCCTGGCCGTATTTAATGCGCATAATCGGGATTGGTGTCAATCAACTTCAATCATATAATTTCATATTGCGCTGCAGCATGGAAGTTTATGATCGAACATGATTGTTTATGATTGACATCAAATTCCGATCTGCCCATAGCTAGGGAAACTCAGAAGGCGCGATGACGGCCTTGAATATATTTCCGGGAGGCGCAAATGGCAGACAAGGTAAAACTTCTTGATAATCGCTGGGACGATGCCAAGGCGGCCAACCTGGACGAGCCCGGCAAGCTCCTTTACCGGTCGAATCTTCTCGGTGCGGACAAGCGCATCACGAATTATGGCGGCGGCAATACCTCCGCCAAGGTAACGGAGACCGATCCGCTGACGGGCGAGCCCGTCGAGGTCCTCTGGGTGAAGGGCTCCGGCGGCGATGTCGGCACGATCAAGCTCGATGGCTTCGCCACGCTTTATCTCGACAAGCTGCATTCGTTGAAATCGATCTACAAGGGCGTCGAGGATGAGGACAGGATGGTCGGCTTCCTGCCGCATTGCACGTTCAACCTCAATTCCCGCGCTGCCTCGATCGACACGCCGCTTCACGGCTTCGTGCCCTTCAGGCATGTGGACCATATGCATCCCGACGCCATCATTGCGATTGCAGCCTCGAAGAACTCGCGCGAGTTGACCCGGCAGGTCTTCGGCGATGACATCGGCTGGCTGCCCTGGCGTCGGCCCGGTTTCCAGCTCGGTCTCGATCTTGGCGCCTTCGTTGCCGCCAATCCAAGCGCCAAAGGCGTCGTTCTGGAGAGCCACGGGCTCTTTACCTGGGCCGATGATGCCAGGGAATGCTATGAACTGACGCTCGATGTCATCAACAAGGCGATCGTCTGGTTCGAGGATCAGACGGCCAGAAAAGAGATATTCGGCGGCGCGGTTGGCGGCAGCCTCGATGCAAAGGCCCGGCGCGACGTCGCTGCGCGGTTGATGCCGGAAATCCGCGGGCGCATCGGACAGGCGGAGCGCAAGCTCGGCCATTTCGACGACCAGCCAGCCGTGCTTGAATTCGTGAACTCCCGGGCGCTCCGCGACCTTGCCGCGCTCGGCACCAGCTGTCCCGACCATTTCCTGCGCACGAAGATCCGGCCGCTGGTGCTGGATTTCGACGCCGCCAATCCCGATGCGGACGCCGTCATTGCTGCGCTGGATCAGGCGCTCGAGGCCTACCGTGCCGACTATGCCCGCTATTATAATGCCTGCAGGCACGACAATTCGCCGCCCATGCGAGATCCGAATCCGGTCATTTTCCTCATACCCGGCGTCGGCATGTTGTCTTTCGCCAAGGACAAGGCGACGGCGCGGATCGCCGGCGAGTTCTACGTCAATGCCATCAACGTCATGCGCGGCGCCTCGACCGTATCGGAATATCAGGGCCTGCCGGAGCAGGAGGCGTTCGACATTGAATACTGGCTGCTCGAGGAGGCCAAGCTGCAGCGCATGCCGAAGCCGAAATCGCTTGCCGGTCGTGTCGCCTTCGTCACCGGCGGTGCCGGCGGCATAGGCCGCGCCACGGCCGAGAGGCTGTTGGGCGAGGGCGCCTGCGTCGTGCTTGCCGATATCGACGATGCCGCGCTTGCCGCCGCGCAAACCGACTTCGCCAAGCGCTTCACCGCCGACACGGTTCGCAGCGTCAAGCTCGACGTCACGGACGAGTCCGCCGTTGCTGCCGGTTTCGCCGAGGCGACCGCCGAGTTCGGTGGCATCGACATTCTTGTCTCCAATGCGGGCATCGCATCCGCCGCACCGATCGAGAGCACCGAATTGTCGGTCTGGTCCCGCAACATGGATATTCTGGCGACCGGCTATTTCCTCGTGTCGCGGGAAGCGTTCCGCCTGTTCCGGCGCCAGCGGCTGGGCGGCAATATCGTGTTCGTCGCCTCGAAGAATGGTCTCGCCGCCTCGCCGAACGCAAGCGCCTATTGCGCGGCCAAGGCTGCCGAGATTCATCTCGCCCGCTGTCTCGCGCTTGAAGGTGCGGAGGCCGGCATCCGGGTGAATACCGTCAATCCCGATGCTGTGCTGCGCGGTTCGAAAATCTGGAACGGCGAGTGGCGCGAGCAGCGCGCCGCGTCCTCCAATCTCCAGGTCGACGAACTCGAGGAGCATTATCGCAAACGCTCGATGCTGAAACTGAACGTGTTCCCGGAAGATATCGCCGAAGCGATCTATTTCCTCGCATCCGATGCTTCGTCCAAGTCCACGGGCAATATCATCAATGTCGATGCGGGCAACGCGCAGAGCTTTACACGCTAGGCCAGGGCTTACACGCTAAGATTGTCGGGGAGGATAGAATGGTTGAGCGGATAAGCGACGAGCTGATCGTTGAGGAAAACGGACGGCTGCAATCGGCGCAGAAAAGCGACTATGAGGTGCTCGGCGCTCAATTGGCGCGGCGCGGCATCGACATCGAGCAGATAACTGCGAAGGTTGCAGAGTTCTTCGTCGCGGTGCCTTCGTGGGGCGTCGGCACGGGAGGCACGCGTTTCGCGCGGTTCCCGGGGAGAGGCGAGCCTCGCGATATTTTCGACAAGCTGGACGATTGCGGCGTCATCCACCAGCTGACGAGGGCGACGCCCACGGTTTCGCTGCATATTCCCTGGGACAAGGCGGACGTGCAGAAGCTGAAGCAACGCGCCGAGGGATTGGGACTCGGCTTCGATGCCATGAACTCCAATACCTTCTCGGACGCGCCCGATCAGGCCCATTCCTATAAATATGGATCGCTGAGCCATGTCGATGCGGCGACGCGCAGCCAGGCGGTCGAACACAATCTTGAATGTATCGAGATCGGCAAGGCGCTAGGCTCGAAAGCGCTGACGGTGTGGATCGGTGACGGGTCCAACTTCCCCGGCCAGAGCAATTTCGCCAGGTCGTTCGAGCGCTATCTGGATTCCATGGCGCAGATCTACCAGGCGCTGCCGGATGATTGGCGGCTGTTCTCGGAACACAAGATGTTCGAACCGGCCTTTTACTCGACGGTGGTCCAGGACTGGGGTACCAACTATCTTATTGCGCAGACGCTCGGCCCCAAGGCGTTCTGCCTCGTCGACCTCGGTCATCATGCGCCCAATACCAACATTGAAATGATCGTTTCGCGGCTGATCCAGTTCGGCAAGCTCGGCGGCTTCCATTTCAACGATTCGAAATATGGCGATGACGATCTCGACGCCGGCTCCATCGATCCATACCGGCTGTTCCTGGTGTTCAACGAGCTCGTCGATGCGGAGCGGCGCGGCGCTGAGGGTTTCCAGCCGGCGCATATGATCGACCAGTCGCACAATGTGACCGATCCGATCGAAAGCCTCATCAGCAGCGCCAACGAGATTCGGCGGGCCTATGCCCAGGCCATGCTTGTGGACCGCGAGGCACTGGAGGGCTATCAGGACGACAATGATGCGCTGATGGCGGCGCAGGCACTGAAAATTGCCTACCGCACCGATGTCGAGCCCATACTGGCGGAAGCCCGCCTGCGTTCTGGTGGGGCCATCGACCCGATAGCCGCCTATCGCCGGAGCGGCTATCGCGCCAGTATCGGCAAGGAAAGGCCCGCCGCCATTGCCGGCGGTGGCGGCATCGTCTAGCCAAACCTCGCATCTCCCGGTTCATCAACGGCAAAGGCAGCGCCGCGCGCTGCCTTTTTGCATTGACATCCCATGCAGCTTTTGTTCTTATTCTACTATAAGGCACTTTAATCCATAATTATAGAACAATGCAGGGGAACATGATGCAAGCTTTAAAACTCGCGCTGCTGCTCGGAACCGCGATCGTCGCCAGCAATATATCCGCCTTCGCGCAATCCAAGGGCGGCGTCATCAATGTGGCGACCATCGGCGAACCGCCGACGCTGGATGCCATGGCATCGACGGCCGATCTTGTCGGCATCGTCTCGCAGCACATTTTCGAGACCCTGTATACCTTCGACAAGAGCTGGAACCCGACTCCCTTGCTGGCCGCCGCGCTGCCCGAGATTTCGGCGGATGGAAAAGTATATACGATCAAGCTGCGCACGGGCGTGAAGTTCCACGACGGAACCGACATGGATTCGGCCGACGTCGTTGCTTCGCTGAAGCGGTGGACGGAGCTCGCATCGCGCGGCAAGCAGGTCGCTCCGCTGATCACCTCGATCGAGGCGCCCGATGCGGCGACGGTGAAGATCACCCTGAACGCGCCGCATGCGCCGCTGCTGTCGCTGCTGGCCTTCAACAATGCCGCAGCAATCATCCTCCCGAGCGAGAAGCAGCAGAACCCGATGACGGAGCCGGTCGGAACCGGACCCTACAAGCTGAAGGAGCGCAAGCCGGACCAATATATCCAGCTCGAGCGTTTTGACGCCTACAAGTCGATCGAGGGCGAAGAAAACGGCTATGGCGGTGCGCGGCATCAATATCTCGACGAGATCCGCTTCGTGCCTGTACCGGACGCGAACACCCGCGTGGAAGGCGCAGTTTCCGGCCAGTTCGACTATGTGGATAGTTTGCCCGTCGAAGCCTATGAGCGGCTGAAGGGCCAGACCACGGCCGAACCGGTCCTGCTCAAGCCGTTCGGATGGCCGGTCTTCGTCATGAATACCGCGGCCGGTATCACCAAGAACCAGGATATCCGCCTCGCCATACGTGATGCGCTCAGCATGGAAGACATGATGGCGGCGGCGTTCGGCAGCCCCGAATTCTACGCGCTCAACGCCTCGCTCTACCCCGATGGCTATAGCTGGAAGACCGATGCCGGCACCGAGGGCGCCTATAATGTCGCCGACCCGGAAAAGGCCGGCGAACTGATGAAGAAGGCCGGCTACAATGGCGAGCCGATCCGTATTCTCACCAGCCGGCAATATGAGTTCCACTACAAGATGGCCCAGGTTGCGGCCGAATATCTGAAGGCTGCCGGCTTCACCGTCGACATGCAGGTCGTCGATTGGGCGACGCTGACGCAGCGCCGCGCCGACCCCAAGCTCTGGGACATCTATATCAGCCACAGCCCATTCCTTCCGGAGCCCGCGCTGATCGGATCGCTGTCGACCAGCGCCCCCGGCAATTGGGATACGCCCGCACGCAAGGTGGCTGTCGATGCGTTCAACGCGGAAGTCGACCCGCAAAAGCGCATCGCGCTCTGGGCCGAGGTGCAGAAGGTGATCTATGCGGAGGTGCCGATCATCAAGATCGGCGATTTCAACGCGCTGTCGGCCAAATCGCCCAAGCTCGAAGGGTTCACGCCCGCGCCCTGGCCGTACTTCTGGAACGTTTCGCTGAAACAGCAATAGCGCCGCCCGGCGGGCTGGCTGCCCGCCGCATTGCTGCCGCAAGGATTTCGTCAAGCAGATGCTCCGTTACATCATACAACGCTTTATCGGCATGATCATCGTGATGTTCCTGGTGGTGACGATCGTCTTCGTCATCGTCCGGGTGACACCGGGCGATCCTGCTGCCGTGATGCTCGGACCGGAGGCGACGGCGGCCGATATCGCCGCCTTGCGCCAGCAACTCGGGCTCGATCAGTCGATACCGCTGCAATATTTCTATTTCATCGGCAACCTGTTGCAGGGCGATCTCGGTCAATCGATCTTCCTCAATCAGCCGGTGCTGCAGGCGCTGGTGCAACGGGCCGAGCCGACATTCTTCCTGACGGTGTTCTCGCTCGCCATCGCCAGCATCATCGCCATTCCCATCGGCATCTATGCCGCCTATCGGCGCGGTTCCCTGTTCGACCAGGCCGCCACCGCCCTTGCCATGCTGGCGGCGAGCATTCCGAGCTTCTGGCTCGGCCTGATCCTGATGCAGATATTTTCCGTTCGCTTCGGCCTGTTTCCGGTCTCCGGCTATGGTGGGCCGGGAACGGCGCTGCACGAGCGTCTCGGCTATCTGGTCCTGCCGTCCTTCGCGCTGGGCATCGTGTCCTCGGCCCTCATCATGCGCTTCACCCGTGCTTCGATGCTCGACGTGCTCGGCGATGACTATATCCGCACCGCCCGTGCCAAGGGTGTCGAGGAGCGCAGCGTGGTGTTGAAACATGCGTTCAAGAACGCGCTCATTCCCATCCTGACGGTCATCGGCCTCACCGCTGCCGTGCTTGTCTCGGGCGCCGTCGTCACCGAAACCGTCTTCGGTCTTCCCGGCGTCGGCAGTCTTGTCGTTTCGGCCGTGCTGCGGCGGGATTATCCCGTCATCCAGGGCGCGCTGCTGATCATCGCCGCACTTTACGTGCTCATCAATTTTGCCATCGACATGCTCTATCTTCTTGTCGATCCGAGGGTTCGCTACTGATGGCCGATATCTCCACTGCGGCACCGCGAACCGAGCGGGCAAAGTTCCTGAGGACGCTGATCAAGCGCAAGACCGTGCTGTTCGGGCTGATCGTCCTCGTCCTCTTCGTGCTGCTCGCGGCGCTCGCGCCAGTCATAACGCCCTATGCGCCCAACAAGCTTTCGATCGTCAACCGTCTGAAACCGCCGGATGCGCGCTGGCTGTTCGGCACGGATGAGTTTGGCCGGGACGTATTTTCCCGCACCATCTTCGCGGCACGGCTGTCGCTGCTCGTCGGCTTCGCCGTCGTGATCCTGGCATCGGTGATCGGCGTGACGCTCGGCATGCTCGCCGGCTTCTTTCACCGGCTGGATGCGCCGATCACGCGGCTGATCGATGCGATGATGGCATTTCCGGATATTCTGCTGGCGATCGCACTCGTCGCGGCGCTCGGCCCCTCGCTCACGACGGTCATCATCGCGCTCAGCATCGTCTATGCGCCGCGCCTCGCGCGTGTCGTGCGCGCTTCGACGCTGGTAATCCGCGAATTGCCCTACGTGGAGGCGGCGACGTCGCTCGGCATTTCCACCTGGCACATCATGACGCGGCACATATTGCGCAATCTGCTGTCGCCGATCCTGGTGCAGGGAACGTTTCTTTTCGCCAATGCCATGCTTGCAGAGGCGGGTCTGTCCTTCCTCGGCCTCGGCGTCAGCCCCGAAATCCCCACCTGGGGAACCATGATAGCGGCCGGGCGCCAATATATCGGCACCGCCGACTGGATGACGCTTTTCCCAGGCGTCGCCATCGTGCTTGCCGTGCTGTCACTGCAAATGGTTGGCGACGGGTTCCGCGACCTTCTCGACCCACGCCTAAGAAAGGATCTCTGAAATGCAAGCCTCCCCAGCAACCGATGGGCGCCTCCTGGTAACCAATGTCAAACCGGTTGCTTTCGGTCCTTCCACGCCTTCCGGTACCATCGACATCCTTATCGGCGCCGACGGTACCATCGCCGACCATGGGCCGTCGCTCGATGTGCCGGGCGATATCAAGCGCGTGGATGGCGGCGGTTCCTGGATCTCGCCGGGTTGGGTGGATCTTCACACCCATATCTGGCACGGCGGCACGGACATATCCGTGCGCCCGCAGCTTTGCGGTATCGAGCGCGGCGTCACGACGATCGTCGATGCGGGCTCGGCCGGCGAGGCGAATTTCCATGGGTTCCGTGAATATATCATCGATCCCGCCAAGGAGCGCATCAAGGCGTTCCTCAACCTCGGGTCGATCGGCCTTGTTGCCTGCAATCGCGTCAGCGAGTTGAGCGATATCCGTTCGATCGACATCGACCGCACTGTCGCCTGCGTCAACGAGAACCGCGATCACATCGTCGGCCTGAAGGTGCGCGCCAGCCATGTCATTACCGGTTCATGGGGCGTGACCCCGGTAAAGCTCGGCAAGAAGATCGCCAAGATCCTGAAGATCCCGATGATGGTGCATGTCGGCGAACCGCCGGCGCTCTATGAGGAAGTGCTCGAAATCCTCGGGCCGGGCGATATCATCACCCATTGCTTCAACGGCAAGGTGGGCAGCAGCATCATCGAAGATGACGACCTGTTCGAGCTGGCGGAGCGTTGTGCCGGCGAGGGCATCCGTCTTGATATCGGCCATGGTGGCGCATCGTTCTCGTTCCGTGTGGCTGAAGTTGCAATCCAGCGCGGGCTGCTGCCGTTTTCCATCTCCACCGATATCCACCTGCGCAGCCTCAATTTCTCGGTCTGGGACCTCAGCACCACCATGTCCAAGCTGCTCAGCGTCGGCATGCCTTTCGACAAGGTGGTCGAGGCCGTCACCATCTCGCCGGCATCTGCCATCGGCCTGCCGACGGAGAACCTGCTTGCGAAGGGAACGCGCGCCGACTTTACCCTTTTCGATCTTGCCGATTCAGATCTGCGCGTCATCGACTCCATGGGCTACGAAGCACAACTCGACAGGCTTTTCGAGCCGAGGCTCGTCGTTCTCGGCAACGAAACCCATTCCGCGAGCCGCCACCAGCCGCAGAAACCCGAAACATCCGGCGCCATTGCGCCCTATTCTTACCGTTAGGACCCCGTCGTGAATTCCAATTCCGATACGATCGCCGAGACCCAGTCGCCCTATGAGCGGCTGAAGGCGCTCGGCGTGGTGCTGCCGCCACCGCCAAGCCCCATTGCGAACTTCGTCACCCATATCCAGGAGGGCAATCTTCTCTATCTGTCGGGGCAGGGGCCGCGCGAGGATGACGGCTTCCTCCATACGGGCAAGGTCGGGCGGGACGTCTCCGCCGCGGACGCTTACCACCATGCGCGGCTGACAGGCATCAACCTGCTCGCGGTCATGCAATCCGCGCTGGGTGATCTCGGCCGGGTCAAGCGCGTCGTAAAGCTGCTCGGCATGGTCAATGCCATACCTGAATTCGGCGACCATCCTTCGGTGATCAATGGCTGCTCCGACCTATTGATCGAGGTGTTTGGCGAGGCTGGAAATCATGCCCGTTCGGCCGTGGGTTTCGGCTCGCTGCCGGGCAACATCACAGTCGAGATCGAGGCGATCGTCGCCTTGAAGAGCTGACGGAAGATCAGGAATGACCGCGCCAGCCCATAACCGTCTCGATCCGCTCCGCCGACGCCATGACCTCGGCCGTATAGCGTTCCGGGTTCTCGGCGATCTTCTGCTCGGCGAGGACGATCGATATCGTGGCGATGCAGGCGCCCTTGTCGTCGCAGATCGGCGAGGCCACGCAGGCGACGGCGTAATCCGACTCGCCGGCCTGGATGGAAATGCGCGTCTTGAGGGCCTCGCTCGCCGCAGTGGACAGCGCGGCGGGATCGATGATGGCCCGGCCAGTCGGCGAGGATTTGGCGCAATGTTCGAAAAGATCGAGGCGCTCCTGCTCGGGCAGGTGTCCGACGAGAAGCCGGCCGGAAGCCGTCCAGTTCAACGGCACGCGCGTTCCGACGCGCGAGGCGACCTGGAAGTGACCGGGGCCATCGGCCATGGCGAGAACGATCATATGATCTCCATCGCGGCCGCAAACCTGCACGGTCTCGCCGGCAAGGCGGCTCAGATCGTGCATTTCGTGATTGGCCACGTTGAGAAAATCCAGCGACCGACCATAGGCCAGGCCGTAATGGTAGAGCCGCGCACCGAGCCAGACCGTTCCATCCCGGTTGCGGGACAGAAGGTTCTTCTCGACCAGATCGTCGATGATGACATAGACGGTGGAAAGCGGAGCGCCGATCGCCTTGGCTATGGCATAGACGCCGACCGCGCTCCCGGTGTCATAAAGATAGTCGATGACCTGCAGCGCGCGATCTATTCCGCTCACGCGCGAGCGCTTCGCCTTTTGAGAGGCCGCTTCAGTCTGCGCGATGGAAGTGCTGTCCAAGTGTCCGGCTCCCCTTTGGTGAAGGATTCTGGCGAAAGCTATTACATTATTACGGCATATGCCAAAGAAATGGAACTTATTTCCTTGCAATGGAGACCTTCATGACTGATCTGAGCCTGGCACCCGATATTCGCGCAGCGCGGAAACTGCGGCCCGTCATCAACGTCTCCGGGACCATGACGGCATTGGGGGCGTCGATCGTCGTGCCGGAAGCGGTGGCTGCCGTTGCCGCCATCCTGCCGGAATTCGTCGAGATCAACGAATTGCACAAGATCGCCAGTCCCGTCATCGCGCGTCTCACCGGCGGCGAGGCGGGCTTCGTCACGGCGTCCTGTTCAGCCGGCATCACGCTTGCCGTGGCAGGTGCGATGACTGGCGATGATCTGGCTGCCATCGAGCGACTGCCGGATGCGACCGGCCTCAAGGACGAAGTCATCATCCAGACCGGCCAGGTCGTCAGCTATGGCGCGCCGGTCGATCAGGGCATCCGGCTCGCTGGCGCCAAGGCCATCTATATCGGCCAGGCAACCTCCTGCTATCCCTATCATCTCGATGGCGCCATCAATGAACGGACGGCGGCGGCCGTCTTCGTGGTTTCGCACCACACCGTCCAGTACGGGCTTATCGGCCTGAAGCAATTTGCCGAGACCTGCCATGCGCGGGGCGTTCCGGTCATCGTCGATGCGGCGTCCGAATATGATCTGCGGCTGTTCCTGGAACAGGGTGCCGATGTGGTGCTCTATTCCTCGCACAAGTTCCTGGGCGGCCCTACGGGTGGCATCGTCGCCGGTTCAAAATCCCTCGTTCGCAGCGCGTTTCTGCAGAATCGCGGCATCGGCCGTGGGATGAAGGTCGGCAAGGAAAGCATCCTCGGCACGATTGCCGCGCTGGAGGCATGGGAAAAGCGCGATCATGCGGCAATCCGCGCCACCGAAAGCGGCTATCTCGATCTGTGGCAGCGCACCCTTGCCGGCAGGCCGGGCGTTGCCACGGCGCTGGAGCCGGACCCGACCCACAATCCGCTCGACCGGCTGCGCGTAACCATCGATCCGCAGGAGGCGCATATCACGGCCTGGGATCTCGCGGATGCCCTGGCTTCGGGAGCGCGTCCGGTGATCGTTCGCGATCATGAAACCGAGCATGGCTATTTCTACATGGACCCGTGCAATCTCCATCCTGGCGAGGCGGAGATCGTCGCCGCCCGTCTGGACGAGGAGTTGAGCAAGGCGCGCCAGTCGAACGAGATCATCGCCACGCCATATGAGAAACGCTACGCCGCGCGTATCGACAAACTCCTGCAATGGCCGGATTGAGGAAACGCAATGGATAGAGTGACCAGCCCGGTTCTTTCGGTTTCCAACCTGACCACATCCTTCCTGGCGGATGGCAAATGGCGGCCGGTGGTTCGCAACGTGTCCTTCGACGTCGCGCCGCGCGAAACCGTGGCGATCGTCGGCGAATCCGGTTCCGGCAAGAGCGTGACGTCATTGTCGATCATGCGGCTGCTCCAGAAGGACAAGAGCCGCATCGAAGGCCGGATAATGCTCGGCGGCAAGGACATCCTGGCGCTGCCCGAGCGGAGCATGCGCGACGTTCGCGGCAATGACGTCGCCATGATCTTCCAGGAGCCGATGACCAGCCTGAACCCGCTCTTCACCATCGGCCGGCAGATCAGCGAAGCGCTGCTCTGCCACCATGACATGTCGCGGGCGGACGCCAAGGCCGAAACCATCCGTCTTCTGGAAAAGGTGCGCATCCCGGCGGCAAAGGCCCGGTTCGACGAATTTCCGCATCGGTTCTCCGGCGGCATGCGGCAAAGGGTGATGATCGCCATGGCCCTCGCCAGCAAGCCGAAACTGCTGATCGCCGATGAGCCGACGACGGCACTGGACGTGACTATCCAGGGGCAGATCCTCGATCTGATAAAGCTGCTGCAGGACGAGGAGGGCACCTCCGTCCTTTTCATTACGCACGACATGGGCGTCGTCGCCGAAATCGCCGACCGTACCGTCGTCATGTATAATGGCGAGGCAGTGGAAACCGGTGCTACCGCCGATATTTTCCAGCGCCCGCAACACGCCTATACGCGTTCTCTGCTCTCCGCCGTGCCGATTCTCGGTTCGATGCAGGGCCATACAAGACCCTTGCGGTTCCCGGTCGTGGACAAGCTCACCGGCACCTCCGATCAGCCGGTCGAGGCGGCCGACACCGTGCAGGCGGACAAGCCGCCGCTGCTCGAAGTGCGCAACCTGACGACCCGTTTCTACATTCATTCCGGCATGTTCGGCCAGCTGGAGGGACGGGTCCATGCGGTCGAGAACCTGTCATTCTCGCTGCAGCCGGGCGAAACGCTTTCGCTTGTCGGCGAGTCCGGCTGCGGCAAGTCGACGACCGGCCGTTCGATCATGCGGCTGGTGCAGCCACAATCGGGCGAGGTGCTCCTGAACGGACAGGACGTATTGACCATGGACGCAGCACAGATGAAGGCCGCGCGCCGGACGATGCAGATGATCTTCCAGGATCCCTTCGCCAGTCTAAACCCGCGCATGACGGTGGGCGCCGCCATTGCCGAGCCGTTTCTCGAACACCGGCTTGGCTCGCGCTCGCAAGCGCGGGAAAAGGTGAGCGATCTTCTGGAGCGGGTCGGGCTGTCCGCCGATATGGCGGCGCGCTATCCGCACGAGTTTTCCGGCGGCCAGCGTCAGCGCGTCTGCATCGCCCGCGCGCTGGCACTGGATCCGAAGCTGATCGTCGCGGACGAATCCGTGTCGGCGCTCGACGTTTCGATCAAGGCGCAGGTCATCAACCTGCTGCTCGACCTCCAGGCGAGCCTGAACCTGGCATTCCTCTTCATTTCCCACGATATCGCGGTCGTCGAGCGCGTCAGCCACCGCATAGCGGTGATGTATCTCGGGGAAATCGTCGAGATCGGTTCGCGCGCCGCCATATTCGAGAATCCGCAGCATCCCTATACGAAGAAACTCATTTCCGCGGTACCCGTCCCCGATCCTTCGAGGCGTGGCCTGAAACGGCCTGTTTCCAATGACGAGATCAGGAGCCCGGTTCGCCCGCCAGACTTCGTCATGCCCGAGCGGCAATATAGGGAAGTCGCCGCCGGCCATCTCGTCCAGGTCTGAACAGGGCGTATTCTGGAGCTCCGGACGAATACGGACTTGAGCCGTCAGGCGGTTCATGAGATGACAACCGGCATCAATTGACCGTGTCGACATCGGGACCGCCATGACCAAGTCTTTCATCGAACATATTTCGGCAGAATTGGAAGAGCTGAAGGACGCCGGGCTCTACAAATCCGAGCGCGTCATCACCTCCAAGCAATCGGGCAGGATCGAGGTCGCATCCGGCGCAAAGGTCCTGAACTTCTGCGCCAACAATTATCTCGGCCTTGCCGATAATGAGGAACTGGCGGAGGCTGCCAGAGCGGCACTGAGCCGTTACGGCTATGGCATGGCTTCGGTTCGCTTCATCTGCGGCACGCAGGAGGAACACAAGCAGCTGGAAAGCCGCATTTCGAGCTTTCTCGGCATGGAGGACACCATCCTCTATTCGAGTTGTTTCGATGCCAATGGCGGACTGTTCGAAACATTGCTTGGCGAGGAAGACGCGATCATCTCCGACTCCCTCAACCATGCCTCGATCATCGACGGCGTGCGGCTCTCCAAGGCCAAGCGGTTCCGCTACGCCAATAATGACATGGCGGCGCTTGAGGAAGAATTGAAGAAGGCCGAAGGCAGCCGCTTCAAGATGATCGCGACGGACGGTGTCTTCTCGATGGACGGCATTATCGCCAATCTCGGCGGCATCTGCGATCTCGCCGACAAATATGGCGCCATGGTCATGGTCGACGACAGCCATGCCGTCGGCTTCGTCGGCAAGCATGGCCGCGGCTCGCCCGAACATTGCGGCGTCGAAGGCCGGATAGACATCATCACCGGCACGCTCGGCAAGGCGCTCGGCGGCGCGTCCGGCGGCTATACGTCGGCATCGGCGAAAGTCGTCGAATGGCTCCGGCAGCGCTCGCGGCCCTACCTGTTCTCCAACACGCTTGCGCCGGTCATTGCCGCTGCCTCGCTCAAGGTTTTCGATCTCATCGAGAGCGGGGGCGAATTGCGCTCGAGGCTGCAGGCGAATGCCGAGCATTTTCGGCGCGACATGACAAAGCTCGGCTTCACGCTCGCCGGCGCCGATCATGCGATCATCCCGGTCATGCTCGGGGATGCCGCGCTGGCCCAGCAAATGGCCGCACGCATGCTTGAAAAAGGCGTCTATGTGATAGGTTTTTCATTCCCTGTCGTACCCAAGGGACAGGCGCGTATCCGTACGCAGATGTCCGCCGCCCATACGAGCGACGATGTGGCCCGCGCAATCGAAGTCTTCGCCGAAGTCGGACGCGAGCTTGGAATTATCGGAGCGAACTGACATGTCCAACATGATGAAAGCCCTCGTGAAGGCGAAAGCCGAACCCGGCATCTGGATGGAGCGGGTGCCCGTGCCGGAACCGGGGCCGAACGACGTGTTGATCCGCGTCAGGAAATCCGCGATCTGCGGAACCGACGTCCACATCTACAATTGGGATCAGTGGGCCCAGGCGACGATCCCGGTCCCGATGGTCGTCGGCCATGAATTCTGTGGCGAGATCGCCGATGTCGGCTCCGCCGTGACAAAATACAAGGTCGGGCAGCGCGTGTCCGGCGAAGGCCATATCGTGTGCGGCGTTTGCCGCAACTGCCGGGCCGGGCGGGGCCATTTGTGCCGCAATACGCTCGGCGTCGGCGTGCATCGGCCCGGCTCGTTCGGCGAATATGTCTGCATTCCCGAATATAATGTCGTGCCGATCCCCGATGACGTGCCCGACGAGGTGGCGGCGATATTCGACCCTTTCGGCAATGCCGTTCACACGGCGCTGAGCTTCGATCTCGTCGGCGAGGACGTGCTGGTAACGGGCGCCGGGCCGATCGGCATCATGGGTGCCCTCGTCGCCAAGCGATCCGGCGCGCGCAAGGTGGTCATAACGGACATCAATCCGATCCGGCTCGCCCTCGCGCGGCAACTCGGCATCGACTATGTCGTCGATGCGTCGAAGCAGAATCTCGCCGATGTCATGAAGGATATCGGCATGACCGAAGGCTTCGACGTCGGGCTCGAAATGTCCGGTGCCGCCCCGGCCTTCCGCGACATGATCGACAAGATGAACAATGGCGGAAAGATCGCCATTCTCGGCATTGCACCGACGGGCTTCGAGATCGACTGGAACAAGGTCATCTTCAAGATGCTCAACCTGAAGGGCATCTATGGCCGCGAAATGTTCGAGACCTGGTACAAGATGATCGCCTTCGTGCAGGGCGGGCTTGACCTCTCGCCCATCATCACGCACAGGCTGCCCATCGATGAATTCCAGATCGGCTTCGATGCGATGCGCTCCGGCAACTCCGGCAAGGTGGTGCTGGACTGGCAATAGCGCCACCATCCGAAAATGCAGTCATTGCCGTGCGCGCTTCCGATCAGGCGGCTGTCGCTGATCTCAGCTTGCCGATCAGTATGCCTGCTGTCTCCACGGAGGATCCCGGATTCTGGCCGGTGATCAGCAAGCCGTCCTCGACCGCATGGGATGACCAGTCGGCGCCGCTCGAATAGATGCCGCCATTCTGCTTCAGGACGTCCTCGACCAGGAAGGGGACGACATCCGTCAGGCCGACGGCGTCCTCTTCCGTGTTCTTGAAGCCCGTGACTTTCTTGCCCTTGACCAGAGGCGTGCCGTCTTCGGCCTGGACATGCCGCAGAACGCCGGGTGCATGGCAAACGAAGGCGACGGGCTTGCCGGAACGGTACAAGGACTGGATGAGGTTGATTGAATTTCGGTCTTCCGCCAGGTCCCAAAGCGGACCATGGCCACCGGGATAGAAGACGGCGTCGTAATCGTCGTGGGCAACCGACGCGAGCGGCACCGTCGATGCAAGAACTGCTTGCGCGGCGGAGTCGTCATGGAAACGCCGGGTCTGCTCCGTCTGGGAGTCCGGCTCGTTGCTCTTCGGGTCGAGCGGCGGCTGGCCTCCTTTCGGAGATGCGACCGTGACCGTCGCGCCCGCTTCGAGGAAGGTGTAATAGGGCGCGGCGAATTCCTCCAGCCAGAAGCCGGTCTTGCGGCCGGTATTGCCGAGTTCGTCATGCGAGGTGAGCACCATCAGGATGTTCATGTGCTTGATCCTTTCGAATTGCTGTAGCAGCTGTTTGGATGCGTTGATCATGCCTCAGGTTTGATTATTTCGGAAATTTATCTTCTTGATTGCAGATATGTTCCAAGCAATATGACTGAATGAAGTATGACCTGAATCTCCTACCGATCTTCCTGGCTCTGATGGACGAGCGCAACGTTACCCGCGCTGCTCGGCGGCTTGGAATGACGCAGCCAGCGCTGTCCAATGCGCTCAATCGTCTGCGCGATACGTTGCGCGATCCTCTCTTCATCCGCGAGCGCTACGGCATGAAGCCGACGCAGATGGCCGAGGAACTTGCCCCTGTCGTGCGCGCCGCGCTCGCAGGCCTGGACGACGCGATTCTGGGCCAACAGCAATTCGATCCCGCCCTCGCTACCCGTCAGTTTACCGTCGCCCCCAACAGCTATGTCGAATTCGTCCTGATGCCGGTGATCGCCGCACGGCTGCGCGAACAGGCCCCGGGTCTCAGGCTTCGTCTGACGCCATTCGGCAATGATCTTGTCGAGACGGGGGCCATTTCCGGGACGACGGAGATGGTGCTCGGCAGGATCATGGATACGCCGGACAACATGGTCGTTCAGCATCTCATGGATGATGGCCTGGCCTGCGTCGTGCGCAAGGATCATCCGGAAATCGGCGACAGCATATCGCAGGAACAGTACGAGCGGATGAAGCACGTCAATGTGCTGCCTCCCGGCCGGATGCGCACCGGGTTGTTCCAGGCGTTGCAGCAACGTGGCGTCAAACGCGACGTGGCAGTATCGGTGACGCATTTTCTGGCCGTTCCGGAGATGATTGCCGTTACGGACTATTGCGCCACGCTGCCACGGCTGATCTGCGAGCGGCTCCGCCGTGACCGGCGGCTGAAGGTTCTACCTGCGCCGGTCGATCTCGGGAGCTTTCCTGTCGAGCTTGCCTGGCACGTCCGATATCGCAGCGATCCGGCGCATCGGTGGCTACGCTCGCTGATTGGTGAGGTCGCAAGGCAAATCTCGGCGGAGTCCGTATCTGCCTGACCGCTATTTCTGCTTTTGCGTCTCGTCATAGGACTGGCGGCATGCCTCGATGCTGGGCCAGTGCTCGCGGATCCAGGACGTGAAGCCTTCAAGCGCTGGCAGCATGCTCGCCCCCATGCCGGTCAGTTCATATTCCACGCGTGGCGGCACCTCGGGAAAATAGTGCCGTACCAGAAGGCCGTCACGCTCGAGGTTGCGGAGTGTGAGCGTCAGCATTCGCTGCGTGATGCCCTCGATGCCGGTCTTCAGCTCCGAAAAACGCAGCCGATGGCCGGGGGCGATAGCAAGATGCGACATGACGAGTATCGTCCATTTGTCGCCAAGCCGCGCCAGCACGCTGTTGGGTGCGCAGGGTTTGAATTTGGGCCCCCGCTCCGTCAGTTGATAGGGCCTGCCATGCACGAGTTTCTCCAAGCGTATCATCCTTGTGCTCTGGGTTCAGAAATGTGCCGTCTTCAATCGCATTTCCAATAGTATATATGGGTAACCCTTGTTCAACATAGAGGGTTTCTCAGATGTCCAATCATAATCGTCCCATCCTGGTTTTCGGAGCAACCGGCCAGCAGGGCGGTTCCGTATCCGGCGCCTTGTCGAATGCGGGCTGGCGCGTTCGCGCGTTCGTCCGTGACCGGAACGGGCCCAAGGCGCTGGCCCTTCAGGCCAATGGCATCGAGGTGGTTCAGGGTGTGTTCGCCGAGCCGCAAACCATCCGCGATGCGATGTCTGGCGTCCACGGTGTCTTCAGCGTGCAGCCGAGTTCACCCGGAGGCACGGTCACCGACGAAGAGGAAGTCGGCATGGGTATCGCCATCGCCGACCTTGCGGTGGAGGCAGGGGTCAGTCATCTGGTCTATAGCTCGGGCGGCGCTGTCGGCGATGTACCGACGGGAATGGGCCATTTCGACAGCAAGGCGCAGATCGAAGCGCATGTCCGTCAGCTGCCGATCACGGCGACCATCGTGCGCCCGGCATCCTTCATGGAAATGCTGATGATGCCGGGTTTCGGCCTGGATCAGGGACAGTTCAACTTTTTCATGCGGCCGGACCAGTCGATGCAGTTCATCGCAGTCGCGGACATTGGCAGATTTGTCGCCGCAATATTCGCCAATCCTGCCGAATTCGGCGGCAAAACCTTCGAGATTGCCAGTGATCGGGTCACCGGCGGGGAACTGCAGGCGTTGTTTTCCAGAACCGCGGGCCGGCCCATCGCTTACCAGCGCTTTCCGGAGGAGGTACTGGCGGGCAACGCTTTCCTCGCAAAGCTCACTGCGCTTTTCGATGCCGGGAGATTGTCAGGCAAGGCCGATCTCGAAAAGTTGCGGGTGATCAACCCACAGATGACGACGTTTGCCCATTGGCTCGAAACCGATGGCCGCGAACTGTTCCGGCAGGCCTTGGGCACCTCCGGTTCATGGGAATATGCAGACCGGGTGTGACCGCACAAGACGGGCAACGGCATTCACGCCGCTACCTGAACTTTTCCGACGCTCTCTCTGATATCCTTGGCCGGCGATGACCCGAACAGCCGGCCATATTCCCGCGTGAACTGCGGAATGCTCTCATAGCCTACCGAATAGGCCGCATTGCTGATGGCTGCCCCTTCCGAAATCATCATTCGCCGCGCTTCCAGGAGGCGAAGCTGCTTCTGGAACTGCAAAGGAGAAAGAGAGGTGACCGCCCGAAAGTGCTGATGGAATGACGAAAGGCTCATGCCGGCGGCGTCCGCCAGACGCTCCACCGGCAAGGTCTCGGCGTAGGCGTTCCGGATAAGCGCCACGGCACGGGCGATACGGTTGGCGTGGCTGTCGGTAAAGCCGAGCGAGCGGATGCCGGCTCCGTGACGACCGGTCAGCAGCCAATAGTGCAGTTCCCGAACCAGTTGATCTTTCAAGACCGGGATGGAGCTTGGCCGATCAAGCAGGCGCATGAGACGCAGTGCAGTGTCCGCCACCTCCGCTTCGGTCGCATCGACCCGAACGGGAGCACCTGCCTCCGCATTGGCAACGCCGATTTCCATGACGAGCGATTGCGTGACGGCGGGATCGATATCCAGCACCAACGAGTAATATGGTGCACCGATAGTGGCACGCGTGATCTGGCTGACGTTAGGAACGTCGGCCGAAATGAGAAGGGAATCGCCGGCGCCGAAATCGAAGGTCGTGCTGCCCATAATCACGCGCTTGCTGCCCTGCAGCACCATCGCCACGAGTGGCTTCGAGATCGCATATTGCATCTGGCTCGGCGCCGTCGCGCGCATCGCATATAGGCCCGGAATTGGCGTGCGGGCGACGCCGGACCTGTCGGCATGGGCGTCGGCGAAGCGGCGAACGCAATCGAGAAGGTTGCTGCTCATGTTTTCCGTCCGGAGATACTGGATCTGCAAGCATAGTAGAGCGTGAAATGGAGCCTTAGGCAAGTCGGCCTGTGGAATCAGGCAAGACTTCGGGATTTCTTGGCAAAGCACTGCTGGTCCGATCAGGATCTGTTCGGAGAAATAGGCAATGCTTGCCGAGGATCGAGCAACAGAATGGCCACGCCACCTGTCATAAGACCAGGGTCACCAACCCAACTCTTGGATTACAGGGAATTCAGACATGAGCACAGTTTCCATCATCACCGGCGGCAGCCGCGGGCTCGGCCGCAACACCGCGATCAGCGTTGCGCGCCACGGCGGCGACGTCATCGTGACCTACCGCAGCGGCGCGGACGACGCCCGGGCAGTCGTCGAAGAGATCGAGGCCCTTGGCCGCAAGGCGGTTGCCCTACAACTCGACGTAGCGGATGTGGCTTCGTTCAAGGCGTTTGCCGGTACTGTCCGTGAGACACTCTCCTCCATCTGGAGCCGCGATACGTTCGACCATCTGGTGAACAATGCGGGCCAGGGTGAAATGGCGAGTTTTGCCGAGACGACCGAAGCGCAGTTCGACGCACTCTTCGACACCCATGTGAAGGGCGTGTTCTTCCTGACGCAGGCACTGCTGCCGCTGCTCGCAGACGGTGGCCGTATCGTCAATTTCTCCTCGGGCCTCACCCGGATATCGGCTGCCGGCTTCTCGGCCTATTCCGCCGCAAAGGGTGCCGTCGAAATCCTCACGCTCTACATGGCCAAGGAATTCGCTGCTCGCGGCATCACCGCGAATACCGTGGCGCCGGGGGCGATCGAGACCGATTTCCTTGGTGGCGCCGTTCGCGACATGCCGGATCTCAACAGCGAGTTCGCGAGCATGACCGCACTGGGCCGCGTCGGAGTGCCCGACGATATCGGGCCCATGGTCGCCAGCCTGCTTGGTCCTGAAAACCGCTGGTTGACTGCGCAGCGCATCGAAGTCTCCGGCGGGCAGGTCATCTGATCGCCGAGGCTTATGGGGAACCGGCGGCGAACTCGGAGGTTGGGGGCGTTCAGCGAAACGATGCGGTGACATCCAGCTGCAGGAGATGATCGATGAACAGCAAGCACCCCAAAACAGCGACGCCCAGCGACGTCGACCTGAAGCGCAATCCCGGAATCGGGACATCGAAGGGAACGATCCGGGACCGCGACGCGGAGCCAGACGGCGAAAACACGTTTGAAGGCGATGTGGAAAATGACACGACCGCTGCCGGAGGTGTCGACCCCCGGCAACGCGGCAGGCAGAACGAATAGCACTCCTCGGGCGGTGCCATCCGAAGCTGCCTGCAGGTCAGCCTTCGAGCCAGCGCACTTCGTCTTCCGAAAGCTTTATCTGAAGTGCCGCAAGGCTGTCTTCAAGCTCTGCTACCGTTCGTGGTCCGATAAGCGGTATGACCGGGAGCGGCTGGCAGACCACATAGGCAAGCGCGATCTGGATCGGACTGCATCCGCGGTCCTTCGCCAACTGGATCGCCCGATCGCGACGGTCGAAATTTCGGTCCGAATACCAGACGCGGACGATCTCGGCGTCATCGCGCTTGTCGCGACCGGCCTTGTCAGTGAAAAAGCCGCGTCCCTGGCTCGACCAGGCGAAGTTCGGAATCTGCCGGGCATTCAGCCACTCCTTCCACTCGGCGTCGGAAGCAGCGACACAACCGTCCCAGATCGGGTCCAGCATCTCGGCCAGCGAGAAGTTGTTGGACAGCGCCGCAGGCGCGGTCTTCCCATTCGCATTGGCATAGCTGATAGCCTCGTCCATCCGCTCGCGCGTCCAGTTCGAGCCGCCGAAAAAGCCGCGTATGCGTCCTCGTCTGGCTTCCGCATCCATGGCATCCACGAACTCGCCAACGGGGATGTCCGGATTGTCGCGATGCATGAAATAGAGATCGACATAGTCCGTTTTCAGTCGCTCCAGGGTCCGGTCCAACTGCTTGGCGATGACATCCGGATAGCAAAGCGGAGAATGTGCGCCCTTTCCGATCACGACGATGTCGTCTCGGGGCACCTTGCGGCTGGTGTGCCAGTCTCCAAAAATGCTCTCTGTCTTGCCTCCGGCGTAGATATAGGCGGTGTCGAAGACGTTGCCACCGGCTTCATAATAGGCATCGAGCGTCAGTGATGCGGATGCAAAGTTGGAAAAGAACTCAAATCCGAGTGCCGCTGCCGCAAGCGGCTTGGCGAAACCGGGGAGCTGGCGCCTTGGAAGCGTATTGCCGGGCTGGACAGGCGCGCCAGCGATATTCGTGACGCGCCTGGCAGCCGTCTCGACGTCGTATTCGAGGCCGATCGATGCCCGCCATTGATCGAGAACGCGCAGATTGCCAAGGGAATCCGCCGCGCTCATGCCCGGGGATGCAAACTCGGTCTGGCCGGCACGGACAGCTTCGGCCACGGCGTCCACCTCAAAGGAATAGAGGTAGCGTTTTTCTTCCACTTCGATCGTTCGCCGCTCTTCGCCATTGATAATGTCGATAAGGCCGACGCCGCCTTGCCGGCCGGAGGCGAACCAGAAATCCTTGACCTCGATGGAACCTTTCGAGCCGATGATGCGCAATGTATTGTCCTGCTGCGCCATGATCGAGCAGGATACCTCGGCGATGATGCCACTATCGAACTTCAGTACGGCCGACGCCCATTCATCGACGCCGGAAGCGCCGAGATTGCCGACACCGGAGACGGCAACGGGATCGAGGAAGGGCTTGCCCTCGGCCGCCCCTGCCAGCAAGCGCACCATCGAAACCGGATAACCACCGACATCGAGAATGCCGCCCCCTGCCATGTCATTGGCAAACAGGCGATGTTCGGGACGAAAACTACCCATATTGAAGCCGAAACTCGAACGAATGATGCGCACGTCGCCGATCGTGCCTTGCCTTACCAGTTCGACGATCCGCAGCGTCTGCGGATGGAAGCGGTACATATAGGCTTCGCCGGCGAAAACGCCGGCCTTCCTGGCCTCATGGAAGATGACATCGGCATCGAAGGCCGAGAGCGACATCGGTTTCTCGATCAGCACGTGCTTGCCCGCGCGGATGGCCTTGATGGCCCATTCGGCATGCCCCGTATGTGGCGTCGCGATGTAGACCGCATCGATATCGGCCCCGGCAAGCAGCGCTTCGTATCCCTCTACGACGCGCGCGCCCGGAAATGCTTCGCTCAAGCCTGGCTTGGAGGCATCCCGGGTGGCAATCGCCACGAGGCTGCCCGTCTCGGAATGGGCGATGCCTTCCGCGAAAGTTCGCGCGATGGTGCCGGGGCCGATAATGCCCCAGCGGATCTTCTGCTGTGATGTCATTGGTTTTCCTTTTGGCTAGTCCTGGGAGGAGGGGATGGGATCAGCGCAGCCGGTTGCCTTGCGCGTCGAAGAGAAAGCTTCGCGCCGCCGAAAGCCCGATAGTGAGGCGGTCGCTTTGGCCGGCATGGCGCGATTCCGGCCTCTCGATGATGAGCGATTCATCGGCGAGGGTAGCGTAGACGTAGCTCGTGTGGCCGAGATGCTCGGCGACATCGATGCGCCCGGTCAGGTCGGCGTCGCCGGCGCCTGCATCGAGGAAGTGCTCGGGCCGGATGCCGAGCGTGACCTGCGATCCTTCCGGTATCGCGCTCGACAAAGGGAGCGTCAGCTTGACGTCCGGGTCCGCGACAAGCGAGATGGTGACGCCGGAATCCCGCCGCTGTTCGACTTTCGCCTTGAGGAAGTTCATCTTGGGCGAGCCGACGAACCCGGCAACGAACTGGTTGGCCGGGTTGTCGTAGAGATCGAGCGGCGCGCCGACCTGCTCGATGCGTCCCGCCCGCAATACGACGATCTTGTCCGCCAGCGTCATCGCTTCCGTCTGGTCATGGGTGACGTAGATCATCGTCGTTCCGAGCTGCTTGTGCAGCCTCGATATCTCGACGCGCATCTGCACCCGAAGCTCGGCATCCAGATTGGACAGCGGCTCGTCGAACAGGAACACCTGCGGCTCGCGCACGATGGCGCGTCCGATCGCGACACGCTGGCGCTGCCCGCCGGAGATCTGGCCGGGGCGTCGATCCATCAGATCGTTGATTTGCAGGATGTTCGCCGCATGCGCAACGCGGCGCTCGGTGTCCTGCTGCGGATTGCCGCTCATCTGCAGGCCGAAGGAAAGGTTCCGGCGCACGGTCATGTGCGGATAAAGCGCGTAGGACTGGAACACCATGGCTATGCGCCGCTCCGACGCCTCCACATCGTTGACCGTCGTGCCGCCGATCTCGATGGTTCCGTCCGATATGTCCTCGAGCCCCGCGATCATGCGCAGCAGCGTCGACTTTCCGCATCCCGAGGGGCCGACGAAGACGACGAATTCGCCATCGGCTACTTCGAGGTTTGCACCGTGAATGACCTCGTGGGTTCCAAACCGCTTGATGACATTGGTAAGTGTGAGTCCGGCCATGCTGCCTCCCGTTACTTGACGGCCCCGGCTGCGATGCCGGAGATGAAATGACGTTGCAGGAAGATGAACACGACGAGCATCGGCGCGGTCAGGAGTACCGCTCCCGCCATGATGCCTCCCCAGGAGACCTTTGTGAGACCGATCAGCGTGCCGAGCGCTACGGGAGCGGTCATCACGCCCGGCCGCGAATTGATCAGAAGCGGCCAGAGATAATTGTTCCAGGAAGCCAGGAAGAGGATGATCGACAGGGCGGCCATGGTCGGCCGCGCCAGCGGCAGGGCGATATGCAGGAAAATGCGCCATTCCTTCACGCCTTCTACCCGGGCGGCGTCGAAGAGTTCCGAGGGCATCATCGAGAAGGATTGCCGCATGAACAGGACGCCGAGCGAATTGAACAAGGGCGGCACGATCAGCGCCACCCAGGTGTTGGCCAGCTTGAATTCCCGTGCCACCATGATGAATTGCGGGATCACCACCACGGCAAAGGGAAGCGTGATCGTGCCGAGGATGATGGCGATGACCACGGAGCGGCCGGCGAAGCGATAGCGTGCGAGGGCCCAGCCCGCCATCGAGGTCAGCATGACCGACAGGACGGTGTAGATGACGGCGACGGTGATCGAGATGAACATTGCCCGCAGGAAATTCGTATCCGACTGCAGGTTATTGAAGTTCTCGACGAAGTTCGTTGATGGCCAGAGCACGATTTCCGGGCTGAAAATACCGTAATCCGGCGTCGTGGAGAACACGAACATCATCCACAGCGGAAACAGCCAGATGATCGCGAGTGGCGTCAGCGCTGCATGGAGAACAAGCTTGCGCATCATCAGCGTGCGGGACTTGGACTTCATTTCGCCTCCCTCCCTACTAGTAGATTGAGCAGCGAGAAAGCCACGGCCAAAGCGGCAATCGTATATGCTATCGCTGATGCATAGCCGAAATTGAGCGAGGTGAAGCCCTGCCTGTAGAGCAGCAGGCCAAGCGTTTCCGTTGCGCCGCCCGGACCGCCGCGATTGGTGATCAGGAAGGGCTCGGCGAACAGTTGCATCGTGCCGATGATCGAAAGCACGACGCAGAACAGAATGATCGGTTTGAGCAATGGCAGGGTGATGTGGAAGAACTGCTGTATCTTGCTGACGCGGTCGAGGGTCGCGGCTTCGTAGACGTCGCCGGGAATGGATTGCAGGCCGGCCAGGATGATGATGGCGTTGTAACCGGCCCACCGCCATGTCACGGCGATGATGACCAGCGCCATGGCTGCCGTCCCATTGTCGAACCATGAGACGGGCGCCAGGCCGGCAACGCCGATCAGCTTGTTGACGATGCCGAAATCGATGGAGAACATCAGCCTGAAGACCGCCGCATAGGCCACCTCGCCGACAACTACCGGCGCAAAGAAGGCGAAACGATAGAACGGTCTTGCCTTCAGCAGCGGCGAATTGAGCAGCACGGCCATGATGGTTGCGAGTGCAATCATCACCGGCACCTGGACGACCAGGATGATCAGCGTGTTGTAGAGCGCGTTATAGAACGCCGGATCGGCGACCAGGCGTCCCCAGTTGGCGGAAGGATTGAACTTCCACGGATTGACGCGCGTGTTCTGGAACGAGATCAGAAACGAACTTATGATCGGCCATAGCCAAAAGGTCGCGAAGATCAAAAGATAGGGGGCGAGGAACGCATAGGCGATCCTGTTGCGCAAGAGCATCATCTTCTCCCATCACCGAGTTTCAATGAAATGGACCTGACCGGCATTGTTTCATGCCGGCCAGATACGCTCATTCCGCTGTGGGAAGTCCGGTTGCCGTTTCGATCTGCTTGGCGGCGTCGTCCAGGGCTGCTTTCGCATCGGGATAACCGTTGGCGAAATATTTGGTCTGGACGGCCTGGTAGATGGAATCAGCGTCGGACTGGAAGGCGGTGCCCCTGGCCGGTACGATTTTCGGCAAGGTGGCAAGAATGTCGGACCAGATGGCCTGGCCGCCCCAATAGGGCTGCGGTTCCTTGACGAAAGGATCGTTGACGGCGCTCAGAAGCGAGGGAACGAGGCCAAAGGATTTCAGCATCGCGACCTGGCCCTCATTCGTGGTCAGCGCATATTCGATATATTTCCAGGCGGCGTCCTTGTTCTCCGATGCCGCGCTGATCGCGAGCGACGATCCGCCGAGATTGGCGGCGCGCGGCCCATCGGCCGTCAGGCTCGGCATCTGATAGACGCCCCATTTGCCGGCGAGATCCGGCGAACCGGAGCGAATGGTGCCTTCGTACCAGGCGCCATACATCTGGCTGGCGGTCTTGCCCGCGGTATTCGCCTGAATCTTTTCGTCCCAGATCGCAGCTGTGATGATGCCGGCATCCTTCATCTGCTTGAGCTTTTCAAGGGTTGCGACGCAGGCCGGGCGATTGATCGTGATGCTCTGGCCATCTGTCGAAAAGTAACCACATCCCTGCTCGTTGGAGATCATGCGGAACCATTCGCTGTCGCCGTTGAAGTCGGCCTGCGCCATCACCGTGCCGGGATTGGCCTCCATCACCTTCTTGCCTGCCACGATGAAATCGTCCCAGGTCTTGATCGTCGCGGGGTCGACGCCGGCCTTTTCGTAGAAGTCCCGGCGATAGAACATGGCAACCGGCCCCGAATCCCACGACATGGCATAGGCCACGCCATCGACTTCGAGCTCGGTCCGCTTGAATTCCGGGAAAAGCGCCTGCACTTCGGGCGTATAGCCCAGTTCCGTCAGATCGGTGAAACAGTCCGGAAACCGGTTCCAGAACACTTCCGCCTCAAAGTTTTCAATGGTTACGATATCAGGCAACCCGTCACCGCCAGCGGCACAGGCGGCAAGCGCCTTGTCGAAGACCTGGTCGTTGCCGAGATCCTCGATCGTGACCTTGATGTCGGGATATTTCTTGTTGAAGCCTTCGAGCGTGGATTTCAGCGCCGAGGCGGCGACGTTCCAGCTCCAGATCGTTATGTCGGTGGATTGCGCGGCGGCAGGAACTGCCCAGACAAGCGCGAGCGAAACCGCCGCGCCGAGGAACTTGACGCACATTGAAAACCTCCCTTTTCAATTGCCGTTCTGATCGAACATGGGCAGATTAGCGGCAAGCGGATATTTGTCTCGTACAATGGGAACATGAATTTGGCAGAAAGTAAGGTCGGCGAGCGAGCGATTTACCACCCCGGAGCCAGCAGCATCGAAGGCTTTCCGACCACGCTGCAGTTGTTCCACGGCCATCCGCCGATCATGCTTCGACCTCACTGGCACGCGCAAATCGAGGTGAACTACATCATGCGCGGATCAGTACATTACCGCATGGGCAGCCATGATCTGCAGCTCGACGCCGGCCAGATGTGCCTCTTTTGGGGCGGACAGCCGCACCAGATGGACCGATCATCCGACGATTCGATCTATGCCGGTGCACATCTGCCGCTCGTCTATTTCTTCCGCATGCGCCTTCCGGCCGCTGTATCGGGCATGCTGATGCGCGGCACCACGATGCTGACCTCCGCGACGGACAACGCCGACGACGAGAATTTCCCCCGCTGGTATCGCTATGTGACTTCCGGCGACACATTGAAAGCCCAACACGCGGTGGAGGAGCTTCTGCTGCGTGTCGAACGGATGTTTATCGAGCATTATTCCATCGTTTCGTCCGACAACAGGATCGTGAACGACAATCCGTCGGTTTCGCTTTCGGACAGCGTTGTGCGCATGTGCGACTTCATCGCCGACAATTTCCTCGAGGAGATCGATGCCGGCGATATCGCGTCTGCCGCCAGCCTTCACCCGAAATATGCCATGAACCTGTTTCGGAAGACGACGGGCATGACCTTGATCAAATACCTGACACTGCTCAGGCTTTCCCGGGCGCAGGCCATGCTGGTCAGCGGCAATGGCAGCATCCTGCAAATCGCGATGGATAGCGGCTTCGGCTCGGTCAGCGCCTTCAACAAGGCTTTTCGGCTGATCGCCGGCATGGCGCCCTCCGACTTCCGCCGTGAAGTCCGCTCCGCCGCGGTTTGACCTTCGAGCGAGCTATTCGGCAGTTGCAAGGTGGCCATCGCCCCTGCTCATGACGCGGCGATCGCCTTGACCTGTTTTACCGTCGCATCGAAGAATGCCTGGGCGAGGGCCTGGTCGTTTACGGCGCGTGCGAGCGTCATCGCTCCGACCATGATGGAGAGAATTGCCATGGCCTTGCTCTCTATCTCCCCATCGCCACTTTCGGAAATCATGCGCTCGAGTATGTCGAGATATGTCTTTATTCCCGCTTCAAAAGAAGCCTTCACGGCGCTGCCCTGCCTGGCGGCATCCGAACCGAGTGCAACGACAGGACAGCCATCCATCTTTTCGTTCTGATGTTCGGGACTGAGGTAAAACGCGATAACTCCGCCAAGCGAATCCATCGGTTTTGCTGTTGCTGCCGCCGACCATTGCTGTGTCGCGCTTTCCAAGGCCCGGGCTGAGGCCTGTGCGATGAGATCTTCCTTGGAGGCGAACTGCTTATAGAACGCCCCCTGCGTCAGACCGGCGGCTTCCATCAATCCCTTCAGGCCGATTCCATCGAAGCCATGCTCTCTGAAGAGACGGCTTGCAGTTTCAATCACCGCTTGGCGGTTTTCCGATGCTTGAACCCGACTGACACGCATGGTGACCTTCTTTCAATTAGATGGTGTTCGAACTCTATAAATGATGGGCTGCTGCCATGCAAGTTCTTGCCGGTCGATCATCGCTACGAGACCTACGTGCAACTGCCCGGAATTTAGATTGCGTTCGAACTTTAAATGAATTATAGAGTTCGATCATAATCTAAATTGTACCGTAAGCGAACACTCCGCGAGGTTAAAAGGCATGAGGCACAAACGGCTTCTTTTCATCGGCACGATTGTGCTTTCGGCCTCCGCCGTCACCGCGGTTGTTCTTTTCTCGCAATGGCCGGAGCGGGAGGCGTCGGCTGCGATCGATCCCCGCATCGCCCCGCAACTGGTCAAGACAGTCGAAACGGCGAGTGTGGCAAGCGCTTCAAGGTCCTTCACCGGCACGATTGCGGCGCGGATCCAGAGCAATCTCGGGTTTCGCGTCCCCGGCAAGATTGTCGAACGCCTTGTGGATGCCGGCCAGCAGGTCAAGGCAGGTCAAGCCTTGATGCGCATCGATGACACGGATCTGCGCCTTGCCTTGACGGCGAAGCGCAATGCGGTGGTTGCCGCGCGCGCAGCCTTCGTCCAGGCGAGTGCCGACGAGAAGCGTTATGCGTCACTCGTCAGGGACAGGGTGGCAGCAACGCCGCAGCGTTACGAGCAGGCCAAGGCGGCCCTGGATACGGCCGAAGCACAATTGGCTGCGGCTGAAGCGGAAGCCAATGTTGCCGGGAATGAAGCGACCTATTCCACGCTGGTGGCAGGCGCAGACGGAACGGTGACCGCTGCGCTCGGCGAACCCGGACAAGTCGTCGCCGCCGGACAGACGGTGGTTCAACTGGCGCATGCCGGCCCGCGCGAGGCGGTGGTTTCCCTTCCTGAAACGATACGTCCCACCATAGGCTCGGAGGCCGAAGCCTGGCGATATGGTGACGCCCAGCGGGTCGGGACAGCGCGCCTTCGACAGATTTCCGATGCTGCTGATGCCCAGACCCGCACCTATGAGGCGCGCTACGTGCTCGAGGGAGATGCTGCTTTGGCACCACTCGGCTCAACGGTGACGATCAGAATTTCCAACGGCGAAAGGCAGCCGGAAATTTCCGTGCCGATCGGGGCCGTGCTTGATGATGGCGATCGCACCGGGGTCTGGATCCTCGATCGGAGCTCGTCGACCGTGCGCTTCGCCGCCGTCCGGATCAAACAGCTCGGCGGAGAAACGGCCATCGTGACAGGCATCGCGCCCGGGCAGGAGGTCGTTGCGCTGGGGGCACATCTTCTCAAGGAAGGCGCTGCCGTGAGGACCGCGCTCCAGGCAGAGGCAGCCAAGTGATGAGCTTCAACCTTTCCGCGCTGGCGGTTCGCGAGCGAGCCGTCACCCTGTTCTTCATCCTCCTTCTGGCTGCGGCCGGCATCTACGCCTTTGCCAAGCTCGGCCGGGCGGAGGATCCATCCTTCACCATCAAGACCCTGACGGTCACCGCCGCATGGCCAGGCGCGACGGCGCGCGAGATGCAGGACCTGGTTGCCGAGCCGCTCGAAAAGCGTATCCAGGAACTGACCTGGTATGACCGGGTCGAGACAACGACGCGGCCGGGCTTTGCCTTCCTGACAGTCACGCTGAAGGACAGCACGCCACCCGATGCGGTCGAGGAAGAGTTCTATCAGGCCCGCAAGAAGCTCGGAGACGAGGCCGGAAACCTGCCGCGGGGCGTTTTCGGCCCCTTCGTCAACGACGAGTATTCTGATGTGAGCTTTGCGCTCTATGCCTTGAAGGCCAAGGGCATGCCAATGCGGGAGCTTGTGCGACAGGCAGAACTGACACGGCAGGACCTCCTGCATGTCCCTGGGGTCAAGAAGATCAACATTCTGGGCGAGCGGCCCGAACAGATATTCGTGGAGTTTTCCTATGACAAGCTCGCAACTCTCGGGATATCGGTGCAGGAAATAGCTGCGGCCTTGCAGCGGCAGAATACCGTCACGCCGGCCGGATCGATAGATACGCGCGGGCCGCAGGTCTTCATCAGATTCGACGGGGCTTATGACAGCATCCAGGCGATCTCCGATACGCCGATCGTCGCTGCCGGACGCACGTTGAAGCTGTCCGACATCGCGGATGTCCGGCGTGGCTATGAAGATCCGGCGACCTACATCATCCGCCATGAGGGCGAGCCGACCATCATGCTCGGAGCCGTGATGCAGCAGGGCTGGAACGGTTTGGATCTGGGCGAGGCTCTGGAAGAAAGATCGACTGCGATCGCGCAGACATTGCCCCTCGGCATGACGCTTGCCAAGGTCAGCGATCAGGCGGTGAACATCGACGAGGCCGTCGGCGAGTTCATGCTGAAATTCGCGATGGCGCTGGGCGTGGTGTTGTTCGTGAGCCTGGTCAGCCTCGGCTGGCGTGTTGGAATTGTAGTGGCGCTCGCGGTCCCACTGACGCTTGCGGTCGTGTTCCTCATCATGCTGGAGACCGGCAGGTTTTTCGACCGTATCACGCTCGGCGCTCTCATCCTGGCGCTTGGACTTCTGGTTGACGATGCCATCATTGCCATCGAGGTCATGGTGGTGAAGATGGAAGAGGGCATGGATCGCATCAAGGCGGCGGCCTTTGCCTGGAGCCATACTGCGGCACCCATGTTGTCCGGAACGCTTGTGACGATCGTTGGGTTGATGCCCGTTGGCTTTGCGAGATCGAGCGCCGGCGAATATGCGGGCAACATCTTCTGGGTCGTGGGCTTCGCGCTGATCGTCTCCTGGATCGTCGCGGTGATCTTCACACCTTATCTCGGCGTCAAGATGCTGCCGGCGATCAAGCCGGTGGATGGGGGCCACGAGGCGATCTACGATACGCCAAACTACCGCCGGCTGCGCAGACTGATCACCTTCGCCGTGCGCCACAAATTCCTGACATGCACGATCGTCGGCGTCGTCATGGCTCTCTCGGTCGCCGGAATGGGCGTGGTGAAACAGCAGTTCTTCCCGACGTCGGATCGCCCGGAAGTCCTCGTCGAGGTCCGCCTGCCGGAGGGCACAAGCATTGAAACGACGACTGCCGCCGTCGAGAAGCTCGAACGGTGGCTGAAGGACCAGCCCGATGCGGAGATCGTTACCAGCTACATCGGGCAGGGGGCTCCGCGCTTCTTCTTCGCCATGGCACCGGAACTGCCCGACCCGGCATTCGCCAAGATTGTCGTGCTTACCCCGGATGCGGAGGCGCGCGAGTCGTTGAAGCATCGGCTCAGGGAAGCCATATCGGCGGGGCTTGCGCCCGAAGCGTTCGTGCGCGTCACGCAGCTGGTATTCGGTCCATATACGCCATTCCCCGTCGAATTCCGCATCATGGGTCCGGATCCGAAGCAATTATACCGGATTTCCGAGCAAGCCCTCGATATCATGAAGCGCGTCCCCGATGTCAGGCAGGCAAACCGCGACTGGGGCAATCGCACGCCTGTTCTTCGTTATGTCCCCGACCAGGAACGGCTTAGCCTGATCGGTCTTTCGCCGACCGAGGCAGCCCAGCAGATGCAGCTTCTGCTGACGGGCATTCCCTTTACGCAGGTGCGTGAGAACATCCGCGACGTACCTGTCATAGCCCGCAGTGCCGGCGAGAATCGCCTGGATCCGGCAAGACTGGCCGATTTTTCGCTGATGAGCAGGGATGGCCGCCAAATTCCGCTGGATCAGATCGGGTACTCCGAAATTCGGTTCGAAGAGCCGATCCTCAAACGTCGAGACCGAACGTCGATCATCACGATCCGCTCGGATATCAGCGAGGGGACGCAGCCACCGGAGGTTTCACAGCAGGTCATGACGGCCTTGCAGCCGCTGATCGCTTCGCTCCCCGTGGGCTATCGCATCGAAATGGGCGGAAATATCGAGGAATCGCTCAAGGCCAACGTTGCGCTCGCAAAGATTTTCCCGGTCATGATTGCCGCCATGCTGATCATCATCATCCTGCAGGTCCGCAGTCTTTCGACCATGACCATGGTCATGTTGACAGCCCCGCTCGGCCTCGCGGGCGTCGTCCCGATGCTCATCGTTTTCGATCAGCCGTTTGGCTTCAACGCCATAATCGGCTTGATTGGACTGGCCGGTATTCTGATGCGCAACACACTGATCCTCACGGAGCAGATCAAGGAGAACCGGGCGGCAGGCCTTGATGACTATCATGCGGTCATCGAGGCTACGGTTCAGCGGACACGGCCGGTGATCCTGACCGCGCTTGCGGCTGTTCTTGCCTTCATTCCGCTCACGCATTCGGTGTTCTGGGGCTCGATGGCCTATACGTTGATCGGCGGCACGGCAGCTGGCACGGTGCTGATCCTCCTCTTCCTGCCGGCGCTCTATGCCGCATGGTTTGGCATCAAGCCCGCGCGGGACGAGGTGCCCAATCCCGCTGCTATGGCAGATGCGTTGGCGGTAAACATGCCAAGGGCGGCAGAATAGCTGGGACGCCTCTCGATCGCCGCTGGCCGTTGTCCCTAGCTCAACCGTTCGACCAGTCTGATCCTGATCATCTCGCCGGCTTGCTTGCCGATCGATTTGAGCAGGTCGCCCTTGAGCGGCAGCTTGTGCCGGCCATCCCCGAGAGCCATGAAAGAGCTCTGAAATGGCACGCCCTCGGCGACCGCCCGAACCTTTATCAGTCCCCGGGTACCAAAGAACTCCACCGAGTGCGGCCAGACCACATAGGTCCAGCCGCCCTTGGCCGGGCTCCTCTGGATTGTTGCTTCGAAAGCTTCGTCCAATGTCTGTTGCATCGTCATACTCCAATGGCATTATATCTCTAGGACGCACGACGCTGGGCAAATCCGACAGGGAGAGGCCAGCTGTTTTGACAGCACGGCCGAATGTGCGATGCTGAACACGATCCGCTGTTTTCATAGAGGATAAGTTATTCCTCCGCTTGAGATGGATGTCATGACGACCAACGAGCTCTCACAATCAATCGTAGTTTTGCGGTCTGTGATCCCGGACGATGCCTTCACCGCGCCGGCACTGGGGACAGTCAGAGAAGGTAGCGCTGTCGTCATCCGCGAAGACGGACTATTGCTGACGATCGGCTATTTGATCACGGAAGCCGAGGAGATCTGGCTGACCCGACACGATGGGCATGTGGTGCCCGGACACGTCCTCGCCTACGATCAGGAAAGCGGGTTCGGTCTGATACTGCCCATGGCTCCGCTCGACCTTCCTTCGGTGAAATTCGGAGACGCCAGTGCTGCATCATTGGGTAGCCCCGTAGCGCTGATCGACGGGCTCGGGCAGACGGTGCGGTCAAGAATTGTCGCAAAGCAGGAGTTTGCGGGATACTGGGAATATCTTCTGGACGAAGCGATCTTCATCGCACCGGCACATCCGTCCTGGGGTGGTGCCGCGCTCTTCGACCAGGACGGAAAGCTTCTCGGTATCGGCTCCTTGCATTTGCAGATGATGATGAATGAAGACCGGGCCGACATAAACATGATCGTGCCGATAAACCTGTTGCTTCCGATCCTCGACGATCTGCTGGTGCAGGGCAGGGTCAACAAGCCGCCGCGCCCCTGGCTTGGCGCTTTTTCTGCCGAGAGCAATGGCAAGGTCGTTGTCATGAGCGTTTCGCCGAAAGGCCCGGCCGCCGAGGCCGGCTTGCGCGATGGCGATATCATCTCCGAAATCGAAGGCGCCGAGATCAACGGCTTGGCCGATTTCTACCGAAAAGTATGGACGAGCGGGCCGGTCGGATCAGAGATACCGCTAAGGGTCATCCGCAACGGACGGGAGGCATGGCTGCGAATAAAGACGGCTGATCGCAACAGCTTCCTGAAGAAGCCTCAACTGCAGTAGATCCGGACGATGGCAAATTTTCTTATCGATGGCGACGATACTGGCGGTCGGACAATCCTGCTCGCTCATGGGGCCGGTGCGCCTATGGATTCCGATGCAATGACAGCCATCGCCCGCTCACTGGCGGGGGTAGGTTTTCGGGTTGCGCGTTTCGAATTCGATTACATGGCAGGGCGGCGAACATCGGCCGGCAGAAAGCCGCCGCCCCGTGCCGAAAGTCTCATTCCGGAATATCTGGCCGCGGTGGAAGCACTCGATGCGCGCGGGCCTCTGTTCATAGGCGGCAAATCCATGGGCGGCCGCGTTGCCAGCATGATTGCAGATGAACTTCATGCTTCCGGCAAAATCAATGGGCTCCTTTGTCTCGGATATCCTTTTCATCCTGTCGGCAAGCCGCAACAGCAACGCACGGCGCATCTCGCCGAGATGACCACGCCAACGCTTATAGTCCAAGGCACTCGCGATCAGTTTGGCAGCCGGGACGAGGTCGCCGGATATAGGCTCTCGGACAAGATCGAGATGCTCTGGCTCGAGGATGGCGATCATGATTTCAGGCCGCGCAAAAGCGTATCCGGATTTGTCATGGCGGACCATCTGGCAACAATGGCTGCGCGGGCCGCGGCCTGGGCTGACGCGTTGACCGTGGCCTCAGCGGCAGCGGACGGCGTCAGGGGCGGCCCCGCATCCGCTGCCTGACCTCAGGCCTGCATCACCGAATAGTCCATGTCCTTGAGGTCGCTGAGCAAGCTGGGACCAGTCGGCAGCCAACCCAGCTTCTGCCGCGTCAGTGCGCTCGAAGCCGTTATGTCTGCCGCAGCGAACATGGCGAACCAACTGAAATGGGCTTGCGCTTCGTCTTTCGAGAGCGAGATGGCTGGCAATCCAAGGCCGGTGGCCACCGTTTCGGCGATATCGCGCGCGGAAACACCCTCTTCGGCCACTGCATGGTAGCGGAGGCCAGGTTCGGTGCGAGCGGCCGCCAGCACGTAGAGCTTCGCCACATCATCCACATGAGCCGCGGCCCAGCGATTGGCGCCCTCGTCGACATAGGCGACAACGCCCTTTTCACGCGCCATGGCGATATAAGGTGAAATCAGACCCTGTTTGACGGTGTCGTGTACTTGCGGAAGCCGAACGACGCCGAGATTGACGCCCGCCTCGAGTTGTTCCTGCCCGGCCAGTTCCGACGCTATGCGCGGATTGAAATGACCGGCGTCGAATACATCCTCGCGCGCCGGCTCGCCATTGCCCGGATCGCCGATGCCGACGCCCGACGTGATGAGCAGCGGCCGGTCGGATCCCTTCAGGACAGACCCGAGCGCGCCGATGACGCGGCGATCCTTTTCGCAATTGGCCACGAAGTTCGAGAAGTCATGGTCGAACGCCGTGTGGATGACCGCGTCGGCATTCTCGGCTCCCTTGGCCAGGTTTGCGGGGTCCTCAAGCGTTCCGAAATGAGCGGACGCACCGGCGCTGGCCAGCGCTTTCGCTCCGGCGTCGGAACGGGTGACGCCTGTCACCTCATGGCCAGCCGCCAGTAGCTCGCGGAGGACCCGGGACCCGATGAACCCGGTGGCACCTGTCAGAAAAACACGCATATGAAATCTCCATGTATTGACGTGCCGGGTGATCTCATGGAAAATTGTCCTGTTAAAGTAGTGACTTTATCCTAGTATAATTGCCAACAGGATCGCATGAGCGACAACGTCACAGAAAATGCTCTCGGCACATTCCTGCGTGACCGCCGCATGCGCCTTGAACCGGCTTCATTCGGCTTTCAGCCGGGGCGCCGCCGCACGCCGGGCTTGCGGCGCGAGGAAGTTGCGCTGCTCGCCAATATAAGCCCGACCTGGTACACCTGGCTGGAGCAGGGGCGGGGCGGAGCGCCGTCCGGCCACGTGCTCGATCGCATCGCAAAGGGGCTGATGCTGACCGAGCCCGAGCGTGATCATCTCCATATTCTCGCTTTCGGACATCCTCCCGAGCCGCGTTACCGCCAGCACGATGGCATCACGCCCCGGCTGCAGCACGTACTGGACGCCATGCCCTTCAGCCCCGCCATCATCAGAACCGCGACATGGGATGTGGTGGCGTGGAACAAGGCAGCAGCCGTGATACTGACGGACTATGCCAAACTGCCCAGGGAGAAACGCAACGTTCTTCGCATGATGTTCTCCGATGAGCGCATGCGCGCCGCGCAGGACGACTGGCGCACCGTCGCGCGTTATGTCGTTGGCGCATTCCGGGCCGATGCTGCACGCGCCGGGGCAGGCGTGGAAATTCGCCAACTGGTCGAGGAACTTTCGGCCAGCAGCCCGGAATTCAAGGCGATGTGGGACGACAATGAAATCACGACCACGCGCGAAGGCATCAAGAGCCTTCACCACCCGATCCTTGGACGGATAGATCTGGAATTCTCGACCTTCGCGGTCGAAGGCCGGTCCGATCTCAACATGATGGTCTACAGTCCGGCAAATTCCGAGGTGACGGAACAGTTTCGCTCACTGATTGCCGGCGCCTGCTGAAGGCGAGGCCAGTTTGCCGAACTCCCGCAGCATCCTGACCTGGATCGCCGGTGACCGTACGGCATTGACAGGGCAAGTCGAAATCAATATTGGATACAATTATGATTTCGGATACGCAAAAGACACAGGCAGAATCGACCGCCGTCAAGATCAGGACGTTGATCCTGAACGGCACGTTGCAGCCGGGCCAGCCGCTGCGGCAGGAAGCATTGTCCGAGCAGTTGAGCGTCAGCCGCACGCCGCTGCGACACGCTCTCCAATCGCTTGCCGAAGAGGGATTGGTCGAAACGACCGGCTACAAGGGAGCGAGGGTCGCAGAGCTTGACCGGGGAATGATCGACGATCTGTTCGAGATGCGGCTGCTTTTGGAGCCGCTGGCGCTCGGATCCGCCTTTCCTCAGATCACGAAGCTCGATCTTGCCAGGGCCGAGATGGCACTCGACGCGGCAGACGCAGAAGACGAGCCTTCGAGGCTCTCCGCTCTGAACTGGGATTTTCACCACGCTCTCTATCGTCCTTCGAACCGGCAGACGCTGCTGCGGACCATCGAGCAACTGAACAAGGCATCGGCTCTGGCAGAAGTGATCGCGAGTTCCATCGTCGCGCGCCCCGAAAAGTCGGCGGCAGAACACCGAATATTGCTTCAGGCTTGCCGGGATGGCGACGAGGCTGGCGCGATTGCGGCGCTGGGCGAGCATTTGCGGCTTGCCCATCGCGACATACGAACGCGGAAAGACTGAAGATGCCCATCAAGAACAGAATCGCCGAATTTCACGATGAAATGACCCGGTGGCGGCATCATCTTCACGCCAATCCAGAGCTTTCCTACCAGGAATATGCGACCGCCAGCTTCGTCGCGGAAAAGCTTCGCTCCTACGGCATCGAAGTGACCGAAGGCGTGGGTGGGACAGGCGTTGTCGGCGTGCTTCATGGCAACCGTGAAAGTGGACGCTCCATAGGGCTGAGGGCTGACATGGATGCGCTTGCGATCGAAGAGCGCAATGATTTCCCGCATCGTTCGACGAAGAGCGGCGTCATGCACGCCTGCGGTCATGACGGGCACACGACGATGCTGCTCGGCGCTGCCCGTTATCTGGCCGAGACCAGGGATTTCTCCGGCCGCGTCGTTTTCATATTCCAGCCCGCCGAGGAGATGGGAGGCGAAGACGGCGGCGCCGCCCGCATGATCCGGGAAGGGCTGTTCGACAAATTTCGCTGCGACGAGATCTACGGATTGCACAATTGGCCCGGAATGGAGATCGGAACCTTCGCCGTGAAGGCGGGGCCGATGATGGCTTCCGGCGATGCGTTCGAGATCGAGGTGACGTCCACCGGAATGCACGCGGCACAGCCGCACAAGGGGGCTGATGTCGTCCTGACCGCCGGGCATATCCTCGTGGCGCTCCAGCAGATTTCCGCGCGAAATGTCGATCCCCTGGATGCTATCGTCGTCAGCGCCACGCAAATTCACGGTGGCGATGCTTATAATGTCTTGCCGAACACGATCACGATCCGGGGCACCGTGAGGGCGTTTTCTCCCGCAGCGCGCGCGGCTGCGGAAACGGCGGTCCGGCGTGTCGTCGAAGGCATCTGCATGTCGACCGGCGCGCAGGGCACGGTGTCTTATGTCCAGCAATATCCGACGCTGATCAATGCGGGGGCTGCCGCCCGAGCGGCGGAAGCCGCGGGATCGGTCGTGTTCAACAGGATCGATACGAACCCGCCGCAGACGATGATCGTCGAGGACTTCGCCTTCATGCTCGAAGACCGGCCGGGATGCTATGGCTGGATCGGCAATGGACCGGACGACAACGGCCGCATCCTCCATAGTGCGTGGTTCGATTTCAACGACGAAGCGCTGCCCTTCGGGGCCTCCTACTTTGCATCGCTCGTCGAGGCGAGGAGCAACTAGGCAGGGTTCAACCAGGCGCTCCATCCCGCGCATAGCGCGCCGGCGGCATGCCGACGTGCCGGGCAAAGGCAGTGCTGAACGTGCTCGCCGATCCATAGCCGACGCGGGCTGCGACCTGCGGAATCGCGAATTCGCGCGTGCGCAGCAGGCGTTTGGCGAGCGCCATGCGCCAGGTGAGCAGATATTCCATCGGCGGCAGTCCGACGACGCGGTTGAAGCGGGCGAAGAAGGCAGAGCGCGACATTGCCGCCTCGGCGGCAAGATCGGCAACCGTCCAGCCGTGAGCCGGTCTCGTGTGCATTGCGCGCAAGGCCAGAACCAGGCGATCATCGGTGATCCCGCGCGCCAGGCTTGGTACCGACGCCGTGTCGGCGCCACAGCGCAGTGCCTCGATCAGCAGCACCTCCAGCAGGCGTTCCAGCACCAGTTCACGCCCGGGTCGTGATTGCCGGGTCTCGTCGCCGACCAACTGCATGAGCGTAGCAAGCCGCGGTTCGCCCCGCGCCACCACCATCGCCGGGAGCAAGGACACGAGAAGGGCGGCGTCCGGCGATGCGAAGCTGCACACGCCGACCTGCATCCGGAGGTTGACAGGCGCGCTAGTCCGGCCAACCCGGAAGCGCCCTTCGCCAAGCTCGACCGGCAGCATGTCAACGCCATGAGGTGGCGCGTCGATGCTCTCGATGACCTGCCTGTTGCTCGACGGCGACAATACGAAATCACCGGCGCGCACTATGAATGGCGGCTGGTTGGCGCCAACAACGCGGCACTCGCCTTCCAGAACGGCAAAATAGACGGGCCTACCCTCGACGTCGCGGCGGATACGCCAGCGCCCGGCATATTCGACCAGCTTCGAGAAACTGGCCGATGGCTGGAGCAGGGTCACGATTTCGGCAAGTGGGTCGGCGGTCATGTCTGGACTATCGCTAATGAATTCGAGACGTTCACCCATAGAAGGTATCACGTTTGGGGACTATCTCCATATCACTTTCAACAATTGGAGCAATATCATGCCCACCGTCCTCATTACCGGCTGTTCCTCAGGCTTCGGCCTCGAAACCGCGAAACTCTTCCTCGATCGTGGCTGGAGAGTGATCGCCACCATGCGCAACCCCAGGACCGACCTCCTGCCGGCATCGGACCATCTCCTGGTCTTGCCGCTCGATGTCACCGATCCGTCGAGTATTGCCCGCGCGATGGAAAAGGCCGGGCAAATCGACGTGCTCGTCAACAATGCCGGGTTTGGCGCCGCGGTGCCGGTCGAACTGATCGAGCCAGAGACCGCACGCCAACTGTTCGAGACCAACACGTTGGGCACGCTGGCAATGCTGCAGGCGGTGCTGCCGGGGTTCCGCGAGCGCCGGGCGGGCGTGATCGTCAATGTCACCTCCACGGTGACGCTCAAGCCGCTGCCGCTCGTCAGCGTCTATCGCGCAAGCAAGGCGGCGGTGAATGCGCTCACCGAAAGCCTGGCGGTCGAACTCGAGTCGTTCGGCGTGCGCGTGCATATCGTGCTCCCCGGCCGTTCGCCCGAAACCCAGTTCGGCGATAACGCTATGCCGCACCTGCGCGGGCTCGACTATCCTGACTACAAGCCGCTGATCGAAGGAATTTTCGCCGATTTCCAAGCGGCGGGCGGTCCGGTGACCCATGCGAGCGATGTGGCGGAGGCTGTCTGGCAGGCGGCCACGGAGGCCAATGCGCCACTCAGGATTCCGGCGGGCGCGGACGCGGTGCAGTGGATGGCCGAGGCGGGCTGACACCCGTTCGGGCCTGCCACAGGATGACGCACATGGTTTCGCGGGCAAGCCTGCAAGCCATGTGCGCAGTCGTCAACAATTCGCCATGAGCGACTTGATCTACAGGGTTTGAGGCGTTATCCGAACCCTCATGATTGTCCTGTCGAGGCGTGAAGCCGAAGGGCAGCGTGACCATATCGACCAGGAAACCAGGAACATTATGAGCAATAGTATTTTCGCCAACAAGCGAGCTGTTTTGTTGGGTGTCGTTGCAGGCGTAGCATTTTTCGCGGCGGCACAGGGCTTTTTCATTCTGCGCGGGCCACAATATGCGGAATCCCGGGATGGATCGGTCATGGTCCGCCCGATTGTGAAGGATGATTCAACGCGCAACATGACCATGAGCGTCATTGTCGGCCTGGTCGGAGGTATCTACGTCGCGCGTGCGCTCCACAGGCGTTCAAGCAAGACCTGATCTCTCGCACGTCCGGTTGCAAGGAACAGGATCGCCGCGATGGCGCTCTCAGGCTGGACCGGATGCCTGCAGCATGACGGGGGATCGCTCCCAGGCCGAGCCCGCATGCACCTGCGTTTCGAAACCCTTGAACACGACGCGTCCATACGGCGGCACGGGTCCGGGCTTCGGCAAGCGGGAGAAGAGATGCACGTCCACCGGCTCGTTCCATATATCCGGCAAACGGGCGATGAGTTTCGATGTCTTTAGCGGCTCGTTCAGTTCGACCCAGTCCGTAGCTGCAAGCGCACCTTCTGCGTTTTCCGCCTCTTCCACCGTGGCCCCTCTGCGGGTCACGACGATGCGCGCGCCAAGTCCCGGCGTTTCGCAGCGTTTGTCATCGATGAATATTTCACAGGAAACCTCGACAAGTCCCCGCGTCGGGGGCAGCCTCAATACGGCGGCCGAGGGAATGGATTTGAGCGGACGCAACAGCACCTTGCCATGTTCCATGTACCCGAATACCGGGTAGGGAGCCGACAGTTCGCGCGTCAACGACACTGACTGCACGACCAAATCGGGCACGGACATGGTGAACGCCGCCAGCGGTCCATTGCCGAGCTCTCCCTCGGCGGAAAGGATATCGACACCGGGCAGGCCACCCCACAGGCGCAGCGCCAGCATGTGGGGAACCTCCGGGTCGCGCGCGTCGGCGCCATCCTGAGCAACTTGAAATTCCGACAGCAAACCTGTCCTTACGATCGCCAACTCGGCCACGGGTCCGCCGCTGTCGCTCTCTGTCCAGATATGAAGATCGGTCGCATGCGCGGAAATTGACATGGCCCGCTGCAATCGGAACGGCAGCCAACCGGCAGAAAGATTGTGCGATGTCGTCCGGCCCTCGGCGAGCACTGCGCCCGTGTCGCGCGCAACCAGCCGGGCGAAGAGAGAGCCGCGCGGATCGCTGACGCCAGTCAGGCGCAAATCGAACCCAAGCAGGCCGCGCGCACCGATGGGCAGGCGCTGGACAATGCAGGCTCGTTCCGATGGCCCGACCGGCAACGTCCGCTGGCCAGGCGTCTCTCCATTGTCGAATATCAGGCGAGGCGAACTGAGCCGTAAATTCTGCAGGAGCTGCTCGATTTCTGCCGGAATGCGGACGTGGCTTTCCCAGCTTTCACGCATTGCCGCGACGTCGCGCATCAATGCGACATTCGAGTCTGCCAGCCTCCTTGTCTCTTGCAGCGAGCGGCCAAGCAGTGCCTGCACAAGCTCATCGTGTCCGCCCTCGACGATCACTGCTTCGAAACGCTCGCCACCCTTGCCGATGCACCAGTCTTTCATTTGCTCAAGTGTCGCAGCGCTGACCGGAGCCGGCACCCAGATTGCCCATACATTTGTCGGGGGAAGCTCGAGTGCGTGAAGACCAGCTTCGTCGTTGGCTCCCTGCAATACGAACCGACCGTCCTGGCCCTGGGCGAACAGGTAGTGATCCAGATGCGTTTGCGCGCGACCGAATGGTATCAGGCCGTCGGCGAGAACCAGGACCTTCGGATTGCCATCGTAAAGCCTTGACAGCATGTGAGCCGGCGCGTGCAGCATCATGCAATATCCGCCAGGACATGGTCGTCCGATTGCACGAGGTCCTGCCATAGACGCAGTTTCGTTTCGGGTATTCCGAAGGCCCGGCACAAATGGGCAGAATCCGTGTCAGGAACAATGATGGATCGGTATGCCTGCTCAAAGGCAGAACAGGCGCTGATATCGGCGTTTGTCACCTTGCTCGCTTGCCCCCCGAGCAGCAGCCATGTTTCCACATTGAGCCGCTTGAGCGACCCCATCGCAGAGTGCGCCAGCTGACCTTCCACATTAACCACGAGATCGTAGGCAGCCATGGCGCCGACCGCGTCGCTCATATGCGCCGGCTCCAGCCGGGGAAGCGCGGCCGCCTGATATGTATCGAACCGGACGCCGTCCAGCAGGTGCGGCAGCGACAGAACGATCGTTTCGGAGAAGATCGAGCCAGCGGTGACGTCGGGACTGGCGGTGCCGAAAATAACCAGATGGAGCACGGTTTCCCGGTTCATCAAGGCCCGTGCCAGGTCTTCGGCAATCTTTATGTGCCGAGCTTCCGCCGATGACAATATGAACGCAACGTGCCTCTTTCCTCCGGACGTTCGAGCCGGCAGAACCGACGGCACATTAAACAGTTCCGGATATACATGGCGTGGCAAAGCAGGATGAGAACGGTAACGGTCCATGGGAATGGAGTTCCACAATGAATAATGCTCACTCTCGGCCGCCTTTACAATTCCATCACACAGCGTGACGAGGCCATCTGGGCCTCCACGGGATTGCACCGGCGGCGTCAGGCCGGAATATTGCAGCCGCAGTGGTATATGATGATAGCGCTTGCTGCTTTGCATCTCGCCGCGACGAATATCGACTGTACTGGACAGTGCATGACGGACCAGTACATTGCTCTCCACCGCCCATATCGTTTCCGGCCAGAGGTCTGCCGGCTGGTCCATGTCGCTGGGCTGCCCCTTTGCCCAGTCTATGGTGGCGCGTGCAGCGGGGCGTCTCCTCGCCAGGCAACTGACGATGGTCGCCCGAGCGAGCGCGCATTCCAGCGTCCACAGCACCCCCGCCAGTATACCGCCCGCGCGGAATGCCTCGAACAGCGATTGAGTCATGACAATCAACTGGCCGGGGCACGCGCCATAGGAAGGACGTTGGCCAGATCGTAGAAGGCGGATGGTGAATTCGGTTCTGGTCAATGTTTCCAGATCATCGGCCGCAGTGAAGCAACTGACCATGTCGGTGTCCGGATGAAAAACCGCGTAGCGTGAGCGGGCCTCCACCTCCAGTCCCAGGACATGGCGGGTGTTGTAAAGATCCGGGTGACGATTGCGGATGAAGCGCTTGATAGCGTCAAACTCCCGTTCCGCGGCAACGAGCATGCTTTCACCTCTTCTGCGATAGGCAAAGCCGGTATCCGGGACATGAATTCCACGGAAACCCTTCTCCAGGCCCTGTAGCCAGAATTCCCAGTCTTCGACTCCCTGACGCATTTCGGTGTCGAAACGTATTCCGGCGTCAAGCATTCGCCGCGACGCCATGCTGCCGGCTTCGCAGAAATTGCGGAACAGATGCTCCAGAGGCGAATATGGGCCGGACGTGTCGGCGTGTTCCGCGAAGCCGAACTTGCCCACGTCGGGATATGCCCAGCCGACTTCCGGCCCGGAAGCACGGAGCGCATCCAGGAGGCGCTGTAGCAAATGCGGGCCAATACGATTGTCGCAATCGAGGAAATACACTGCTTCAAGTTCGGGAAATGCGGCGAGTGCGAATTCAATCCCGGAATTGCGCGCAGCGCTCAGGCCACTATTCCGCTTCGCAAGGTAGAAGATGCGTTCGGGGAAGGCCGTGGCGAAGCTCTGGCAGACCACATGGGTCTCTTCCGTCGGACAGCCGTCATTGACGACGACAACCGCGTAGTCGAAATCCGTGATCTGGGCCAGGGCCGAGTGCAGCGCTTCGTAAGTGAGGAAAGGCTGGCCATGGGCGGGGATGACAATGGCCGCCTTGGCAACGAACGGGTTCAATGCCGGGCCTCCCGATCTTGCAAGGATGGATCATACGTGCCGCTGGCTCCCAGTACGAAGCACCGCTCTTCCTGCCGAAAATCTTTCATGACCTGTGTCCTGTCGCCCCCCCGTCCCGTCCATCAGATGGAAATCAGGCAATTTTGGCGCACGCTTGTTCCTGCTGCTTGTTTTTTGTCACTGAAGTCTACGGTTCCAATGTGAACCGGAAATGAACCATGTTTGACGCACAGGCGTTGTTGGCATTCTTTTAGAGCTGTTCATCCATACACCTCTTGTCTCTGATCTCTCCTTGAACATTTCCAGGATTTGGCTATCGTCTGCTTCGGGCACCATAAGACTGGGAAAGTTTTATGGAAGGCGTGAACCAGGATTTCTCCACCGGGAACGAGACGGATATCGGGCTGAGGTTCAATCGGCTTGCCCAAAATCTCGAAGCCGGTTTGATAGGGCGGCTTGCCCTCGTCGACAGGCTGCTTATGGCACTGCTCGTCGGCGGCCATGTGCTGATCGAAGGTGCGCCGGGGCTCGCCAAGACCAGAGCTGTCAAGCAGCTTTCAAATCATGTTGACACGACCTTTGCGAGAATACAGTGCACGCCGGATCTGATGCCAGCGGATCTGACCGGCACGCCGATTTGGCGGCCCGATCGAAGCACCTTCGAATTCGTTGCAGGCCCGGTATTCCATTCGCTGATCCTGGTGGACGAGATCAATCGCGCCCCGCCCAAGGTACAATCGGCACTTCTGGAGGCCATGGCAGAGCAGCAGGTCACGGCAGCGGGAAAAACCTATCCCTTGCCCGATCCCTTCATGGTCGTCGCCACGCAGAATCCGATTGAACATGAAGGCACGTTTCCGCTGCCCGAAGCCCAGCTCGACCGGTTTCTTTTTCACGTCACCGTCGATTTTCCAGATGCTGCGGCGGAGCGTGAGATTCTCGATCTGGTCGAACAGGAGCGAGGCGGTAGCGTTCCTGTTGTCGGCGAGAAGATCAGTATCGGCGAAATTCAGCGGGCAAGGCTGCAGGTCAACGCGGTTCATCTGTCGCCAGCCTTGAAGGACTACATCGTCCGGCTGGTAATGGCGACCCGGGATGAAACGGGAGGCGCGGATACGAGAGCCAAGATCGAATATTCAGTGTCTCCACGCGGTTCCCTTTCGCTCGCGGCAACGGTGAAGGCGCGCGCATTTCTCGGTGGTCGCGACTACGGCACGCCGGAGGATGTTCAGGCTCTCGCCGGAGATGTCCTCGCCCACCGCCTCGGCCTGACCTGGAAAGCGATAGCGGAAGGCGATACGCCTCGCGGCGTGATTGCGACGATCCTCGATCGTATCGTGCCCCTGTAGGTCGGTATCCCAAATGAGCGACAAGGGCACCTTCATTGATACAACGGCGCTGATCCTGCTGAAGCACGCTGCGGCAAACGCCAGGCAGAACCGGAATATCAGAACCCAGTCCATGCCCGGTCCCATTGCAACCAGGCGACGGGGCCGCGGCAGCGAAATCGACGACATCAGGCTGTGGACCTATGGCGACGACATTCGCACCATCGACCGCAACTCCACGGCTCGCACCGGTGTGCCCCACGTAAAGACCTTTCGGGAAGAAAGGGAACACACGACGTTGCTGCTTGCCGATTTCAGGCCTGCGATGCAGTTCGGAACGAGGCGGGTGTTCATGTCCGTCGCTGCTGCCGAGATCCTGGCGCTTTCAGGCTGGCGCGCCACGGAATTCGGCGGGCGGGTCGGTTTGCTTGCCATCGGCGGGATCGAACCGCTGTTGGTAAGGGCTGCTCCATCGGACCGTGGCATGCTCTCGGTGATTTCCGGCATGCTGAAGGCGCACGGCCAATCGCTCGATCTGCCATCGGCAAGGCCCGTCATCCCCCTGGACGCCTCATTGCGCATTGCAGCCAAGGCATTGCCCAGGGGCGGAACGATCGTGCTCGCAAGCAATCTCGATGACAGGGGTGAACAGTTCGAAGACGCCGTGCAGTTGGTTCTGCATCGCTGCGACCTGAAGATTGCCTGCATCAGCGATGCTTTCGAACGGAATGCGCCAGCCGGGATGTTTCCATTCGAGACCCGCGATGCGGTCAGGGGCGTGCGAATTGTTTCGAACACGAGTCCGGTCCGCAAAAAACGCGAGGAAATGCTGCGTCGGATCGAAAGCCTGGGTGCTCGCATCGTAGAATTCCACAGCGAAACCGAACCGGAAGCACAGATCAACTCTTTGGGCGAACTTCATGGCCGATACAGCTGATCCGCTCAATGCCTTGCAAGCCATTCGCCTGCCTGCAGTCCCGGCGTCCTTGCTTTGGGAGCAGATGGCCGTCGCGCTGCTTGCCGGTGCGATAACGGCGATAATCATCCAGATGGCACTCGCTTACCGCAACAGAAGAAAAGCTGCTTCTCTTGAACAGCGTTTCATCGCTGCGATCGATGAAGTGGAAAGTCTTGGCGACGACGAGCGTCTGGCAGCGCAGGCCTCGTTGATGCGCGGCTATGTGAAAATCGTTGCGGGCGATGGTGCGGCACGCAAACAGGGAGAAGACTGGCTGGAGGAACTCGATAATCTCTTCAGTACAGAATTCTTCCGCAAGGGCAACGGTCGTGTCTTGCTCGATGGCCTCTATTCGAGGCAACCACCGTTCAGGAGCGCCGAACTAGGAGCCACGCTCCGCGAACTGTTGCAAGGCAGAAGGTCATGATCGAGGGCTTCTCCTTTGCATCGCCCTGGGCGCTTCTGGCGATACCGCTACCGCTGCTTGCGGCGCGGCTGTTGAAAGCGCGGCGGCATCAGGCGAGAACTTTGACGGTCCCTTCGTCTGTGGTTTTCGACAACATCGACGGTGTGCAGACCGGCATCCTGGGCGACGAGCGCAGCCTTGCGGCGATCCTTTGGACGGTCTGGTTGCTGGGCGTGCTGGCCCTCGCGGGACCGCAGCTCATACAGCCCGTCGCCGCATTGCCGGTTTCGGGCCGCGACATCATCCTGGCGCTCGATCTCTCCGGCAGCATGGAACGCAAGGATTTCTCGCTCGACGGTACCTCCACCCGACGCATCGAAGTGGTCAAGGAAATCGGCGCGAAGTTTCTGCGCGGCCGCTCCGGCGACAGGGTGGGACTTGTGATGTTCGCGGATGAGCCGTTTCTTGCCGCGGCACCGACATTCGATCTTTCCGCCGTCGAAACGGCTCTGAGAAATGTCGAGATCGGGATGGTCGGACGCTCCACCGCCATCGGTGACGGATTGGGCCTGTCCTTGAAAATTCTCCGGCGGTCGCAGGCCCGCTCCCGCGTGGTGATCCTCCTGTCCGACGGTGCGAATACGGCGGGGGCGACCAGTGCCGAGTCGGCGGCCCGGCTCGCCAAGACTCTGGGGATCAAGGTGCATACGATCATGCTGGGCACGGATCTCGACGAAAACGTCAGTTCAGCGACGATTGCGCCCAAGAGAGATGCGATCACGCTTGCCGATATCGCCAAGGCAAGCGGTGGTGAAAGCTTTATGATCGAGACCAATGATGATCTTCGCAAGCTTGCAACATCCCTGGACAAGCTGGAGACGAGCAGCGTAGCCTCTCCATCGGTCCTCGTACAGCACAACCTGTGGCCCTATCCGGCCGGCCTTGCCTTGCTTCTGTGCCTGGTGGGCTTGTTCGCAGCGCGGAGAGCCATATGAACCTGTCCGAATTTGTTTTTCTCCGTCCATGGTGGCTGATCGTTCCGCCCTTGCTGGTGGCGCTGGGCTTCATCCTGCGTGACCGCGGCCATGGCGGGGACTGGGTGCGCGCAACCGATCCACCGCTGCTGCGCGCGTTGGAAAAGCGCGGCGCCTTCAAGGGACGCGGCAAAGGTGGTCCGCGATTGTCGATCTGGTTGATAGTGGCCGGCATCATCGCCACGGCGCTGGGGGGTCCGGCGGTCCGCAACCCGGCCAGTAGCAGCTTTCGCAACCTCGACGGCGTGATCGTCGCCCTCGATACATCGAAATCCATGATCGATAGCGGAGCGGTGACCGACGGGCAGATCGCAGCCACGCATCTGATAGACAACAGCGCTGCGAGCCAGCAGGTCGGTCTCATTCTCTTCGCGGGAGACGCCTATCTCGGCAGCCCTTTCAGTGCTGACCGGCAAATGCTGTATCCGCTATTGGGCGGAGACCTTTCCAACGTCGTTGCGGAGCAGGGCAGCGCCCCGGCGCGGGCCATGACGCTGGCGCAGACCATGTTTTCCGATGCCGACATGATCGGTGGCGACCTCGTTCTGGTTACGGACGGCGGCGGCGTCGACCCTGCTGCGATCGAGGCGGCGAGGGCGCTGCGCAAGGCAGGGCGCAGGGCGAACGTCCTCTTTGTCGCTTCGGCGCAGGGCGATGCCAATATGCCGGCGCCAGACCGGGCCGGAGCTGTGCGGCTGGCAGCCGAAGGCGGAGGCATTCTCGCGGATACGGCCGATCTATCGCCGCTGCTCTCGGCGCTGGATCTACCTCTTGGGCAGAAGCTCGAGAAAAACGGCTATACCGCACTGGCGTGGCTGGACCTTGGCCGTTACATGCTGATCCTCGCCGCCATACCCTTCCTCGGCCTGTTCGGGAGGCGGATATGAAAAAATCATTGCTCGCGCTCCTCCTGTTGATAGTGGCGATCCTTTTGCTCATCTCCAATGATCGGGCCGGCCGCCTGGTGCTCTGGGCGGGCTATCCGGATATTGCGGCGCACATGCTGACCGATCCAGCCTGGCGTGGTGTCGCCTATTATCGGGCCGGCGAGTACAAATCCGCGATCGCAGCCCTGCAAGCCACCCGGAGTGCCGAAGCCGCCTATAATCTCGGTAACGCCCTCGCGCGCGGCGGCAATCTTCCCTTGGCCGTAAGGGCCTACGACATCGCTCTCAAGCGCGACCCGGGCGACAATGCGGCCTATGCCAATCGCCAGCTCGTCCAATCCCTGATGCAGAGCCGGAAGGAAGCCGAGGACACTGTAGCCGGTCTTGCGAGTTCGACGGCGGCCAAGGAAAAACAAGGCGGCGAGAACGATGCTTCCGACGATGATGCGGGAACGAAGTCGACATCCGGCGACGGAATGGCCGGACAGCGCGAAGCCGCAGGCAATGCGCAGATGGCAGGCAGCAGCAAGGTCGATCGCCGCGGCGAGGCGCGCGACAGTGAACTGCAGGCCGGGATGGGGTCGTCCAAGGGCGCGGCGACGGATAGCGGCGGCAGTGCCGGCAAAAATGGCGGTCAGACTACCCGGGCCAGCGTCGACGATACCGTGCCCGCACAGGACGCTTCGGAAGCGAGGCTGGAAACGGAACAGGCCACGCTGCAATGGCTGGCACAAATCCCGGACGATCCGGTCAGGTTCCTGCGGTTGCGAATTGCAGCCGAGCACAAGCAGCGTCAGGAGCAGGGAATTGCCGTTCAGTCGAAGGATTCGCTATGGTAAGCTGGGCTGCAACGGCGCGCATGATCCTGTTGGCTCTCACGCTTGCCGTGGCCGGAACAATGGCACGGGCTCAGGATCAACCCCAACCCGTCGCGCGTATCTGGGTCGATGTCGATCAGACGGACCGACTGCCCTTCGTGCAGGAGATGATCCTGCTGCGGCTGCGAGGCACCTATACGAGGCCTGTCGCGCTCGTCAAAACGCAGCAACCTGCGCTTCCCGGTTTTCGCTGGATGCTCATTGGCACGGATGAATGGTCCGACACTGTCGAAAACAGTCCTCAAGTGCGCGGCTTCGAGCAGGTCATCGCCGTGTTTGCCCAGCAAAGCGGCAATCTGGTGATACCGCCATTCATCCAGAACCTGACTTATATCGACCGGGACGGCGCCCGGGTATCGACGGTCATTCAAACCGAACCCGTGACAATTCAGGTCGCACCGGAATTGACGGATGCGAGTTCCTGGTGGCTTGCCGCCCGCAGCATCACCGCAAAGGAGGAGTGGAGCCGCGATCCGGATGGCATCGACATCGGCCAATCGGTGAAAAGGTCTATCACCTTAACCGGGGTGGGCGTGACCGACGACCAGCTGCCGCCGCGTCCGGAAATCAGGGCGTCGGGATTGATCGTTGTTCCGGCGGCACCGGTGCGAAAGACCGAGATCGGCCTGGGCAAACCGCTGAACCAGCTGCCGAGACTCAAGAAACCAGGCCCCTACAAAATTGTCGAGGGCAGAGAAGGTCCGATTTCATCAGTGACCTATTCATGGACCATCCGCCCGGTTTCCGGCGACCCTGCAGCCCTGCCGGCAATTGAAATCCCCTGGTACAATACGGACCGGAATGCCATGGAGCGGATAATCATTCCCGGACGTACCGTTGCGCTGAAGGATACCGGTCCGACACTCGCAGACATGGAGCGGTCGCTTGGCATCGTCGAGCGTACTGGTGCGCGAGGAATGCTTACAATCGATCGTGCCTTGATTGCGATCGCCTATCTTGGCGCCTTGATCGTGACTTTGTTCTTCTGTTCCAGGCAGTTCCGGGCGCAAATCGCGAAAATTGCGCTGCGCTGGCGAGCCTATAGGACCGGCCTTCGCATGAAGCGCGCTGCAAATGATGGCGATGCCGCCCTGGTCTGGCAATTGCAGCGGCAGGTTGATGGACACCCACGGTCTGCAATTGAAAATCTGGAGTCCATGGTGTTTGGCAAGCAGCAGGCCGACAAGGCCTCGCTTGCCCGCATTGTGAAGCGGTTCACCCGGTAATTGCCGTCGATCGCAAGGACGCCGGCCTGCCGCAAGCCTCACCTCATTTCCCATCAGAACCGATCAAAAAGAGTTGCATACCTCATTCCTTTCGATTACGAGTTTCCCCGGAGGAGATTTCTCGTGGTTAAGATGACGCTTGAAGACGTCGCCCGAGAAGCCGGGGTAAGCTTGGCAACGGTCGATCGCGTGGTGAATGGGAGGGTTGGCGTGCATGCACGCACCATCCAGCGCGTCAATGCGGCCATCAAGCAACTCGGTTTTCTTCCTGATCCCCATGCTTCCCGCCTGGCGCGTACACGCGATTATGACTTCCGTATCGTGCTGCCGACCGGCGAAAATGAATTCATGAACGCACTGGCCGCGGAGTTTCAGGCGGCGCGCGAGCGGCAGCTCCAGGACCGTGTGCGCCTCACGATCCAATATGTCGATACGTTCGATGGCGAAGCGCTGGCGGCAGCGCTCGAGAAGCTGCCGTCCGGCATCGATGGCGTCGCAGTGGTGGCGCTGGATCATCCGGCGGTAACGGAGGCGATCAACGCTTTGGCCGATGCGGGAACAGTGGTGCTGACGCTGGTTTCCGACGTGCCGAACTCGCGCCGCGCCCATTTCGTTGGCATCGACAATTTCGCGGCGGGGCGCACTGCCGCCTCGTTGATCGGCCGTTTCGTCGGCGCGCGCCAGGGCAAGGTCGGGATGATCGCCGGCTCGCTGGCGCTGCGCGACCATGTGGAGCGGCAGTTCGGCTTCGAACAGGTCATCTCGCGCGAATACCCCAATCTCGAAGTCCTGCCGGTCCGCGAGGCCCGGGACGAGAATGCCCGCGTCGAGGCCGTCGCCCGTTCGCTCCTCAATGATCATCCGGATCTCGTTGCCATTTATAATGCCGGCGGCGGCCAGCTCGGCGTCATGTCGGCGCTCGAAACCGCCAATCGCGCATCGAAGGTGGTATTCGTCGCGCACGAACTCACGGCGTCGACGCGGCGCCATCTGGTGAAGGGAACGGTAGACGCGCTCATCAACCAGGATGCCGGCCATATGGCGCGCAGCACGGCGCGCATATTGACGGCGCTGCGCGAAGGGCGTCCCATAGTGACCGGCCAGGAACATATCCGCATCGATATTTTTCTCAGGGACAATATTCCATGAACATCATTGGTAGGAATCGGAGACAGAGATGAAGACGATCAAGGGACCGGCCATATTCCTCGCGCAGTTTGCTGGAGACGAGACTCCGTTCAACACGCTTGACGCCATGTGCGGCTGGGCGGCTGAAATGGGCTACGAAGGCATCCAGATACCGGCGTGGGATTCCCGCCTTATCGACTTGAAGAAAGCATCGGATTCCAAGGATTATTGCGACGAGATCGCCGGCGTGGCGGCCGCGCATGGGCTGACGATCACCGAACTTTCGACCCATCTCCAGGGTCAGCTGGTAGCCGTTCACCCCGTCTATGACGAGTTGATGGACGGTTTCGCCGCACCGGAAGTGCATGGCAATCCGGCGGCGCGTCAGGAATGGGCAGTCGATCAGCTGAAGCGTGCGGCGCGGGCCTCGCGCCATCTCGGCCTGAAGGCGATGCCGACATTTTCGGGTGCGCTGGCATGGCCATTCCTCTATCCGTTCCCGCAGCGGCCGGCGGGGCTCGTGGAAGCGGCATTCGACGAGCTGGCCAGGCGCTGGACGCCGATCCTGAACTATCTCGACGAGCAGGGCATCGACGCCGCCTATGAGATACATCCGAGCGAGGATCTGCATGACGGTATCAGCTACGAGATGTTCCTGGAGCGGGTAAACAATCATCCGCGCGCCAATCTTCTCTACGATCCCTCGCATTTCGTGCTGCAGCAGCTCGATTACCTCGATTATATCGACATTTATCACGAGCGGATCAAAGCGTTTCACGTCAAGGATGCCGAGTTCAATCCGACCGGCCGCCAGGGTGTCTATGGCGGCTTCCAGTCCTGGGTGAACCGCGCCGGCCGCTTCCGCTCTCTCGGCGACGGGCAGGTCGATTTCGGCTCGGTGTTCTCCAAGCTCACTGCCTATGATTTCGATGGCTGGGCCGTACTCGAATGGGAATGCGCGTTGAAACATCCGGAAGACGGCGCCCGCGAAGGCTCCGATTTCATCCGCGCGCATCTTATCCGCGTCACGGAACGGGCTTTTGACGATTTCGCCGGCGCCGGCACGGACGACGCCGCAAACCGCCGCATTCTTGGTCTGAAATAGGAGGGCGCAATGGCTATCGAAGCTTCGAAGGAAAAGGCAACCGGCCGGAAAATCAGGATCGGCATGGTCGGCGGTGGCCAGGGCGCCTTCATCGGCGCCGTGCACCGCATCGCCCTGCGCATGGACGACAGGTTCGAACTCGTCGCCGGCGCGCTGTCCTCGGACGCGGCCCGCGCCAAGGCATCGGCGCGCGAACTCGGCATCGCCGATGAAAGGGCCTATGGCTCGTTCGAGGAGATGGCGAAGGCCGAGGCCAAGAGGCCTGATGGCATCGAGGCGGTGTCGATCGTCACGCCCAATCACATGCACGCCCCGGCGGCGAAGGCGTTCCTGAAGGCCGGCATCCATGTCATCTGCGACAAGCCGCTGACGACGACGGTCAAGGAGGCAAAGGACCTCGTCGCCCTCGTCAAGAAGACGGGCAAGCAGTTCATCGTCACCCATAATTATACCGGCTATCCGATGATGCGCCAGGCGCGCGCCATGGTCGAGAAGGGCCTGCTCGGTCAGATCCGCGTCGTCCAGGCCGAGTATCCGCAGGACTGGATGACCGAGAAGACGGAGAGCACCGGCTCCAAGCAGGCCGAATGGCGCGTCGATCCGAAGCGGTCGGGCGCGGGCGGTGCGATCGGCGACATCGGAACCCATGCCTATAATCTCGCCTGTTTCGTTTCGGGACTGAAGCTGAAACAGCTTTGCGCCGAATTGACGAGCTTCGGCGAGGGCCGGGTCCTCGACGACGACGTGCAGATATTGCTGCGCTTCGATGGCGGTGCGAAGGGCATGATCTGGGCCAGCCAGGTTGCGCCGGGCAATGAGAACGGCCTCAAATTGCGCATATACGGCACCAAGGGCGGGCTGGAATGGACGCAGGCGGACCCGAACTATCTCTGGTTCACCCCCTTCGGCAAGCCAAAGCAGCTGCTGACCCGCGGCGGTGCGGGCGCAACGCCGGAGGCAGCGCGGTTGACGCGTGTGCCGAGCGGGCATCCCGAAGGTTATCTCGAAGGCTTTGCCAATATATACTCCGAAGCTGCCGAGGCGATCATCGCGGCGCGGACGGGCAAGAAGACGCCGAAAGACGTGTTGTTCCCGACCGTGGAAGATGGACTCATTGGCATGGAATTCATCGAAGCAGCCGTCAAGTCGTCCAAGGCGGGCGGCGTCTGGACCAAGGTATGACGACGATCGATACCAAAGACCAATCCGCCGGACAGCCGGTGCTTGAAGCCCGCGGCATCGCCAAGGCTTTCGGCCCGGTCGAGGTGCTGACGGATATCGATCTGACGATATTGCCCGGTGAGGTTCACGCCATTATCGGCGAGAACGGCGCCGGAAAATCGACCTTGATGAAGCTTCTCAGCGGTCATCTGAAGCCGACGCGCGGTACCGTGGCGATGGACGGCAATGCGGTCGAGTTCCACAATCCCGTCGATGCCGAACATCGCGGCATCGTTCTCGTCCACCAGGAAATCCTGCTCGCTCCCGACCTGACGGTTGCGCAGAATATCTTCATGGGACGTGAACTCAGGCGCGGCCTGATGGTCAACGACCGCGAGATGAACCGCCAGGCGGCCGAAGCCGTGCGCAGCCTTGGCGCGGAGATCGACCCGACGGTTCCGGTCTCGCGCCTGTCGATTGCGAGGCGGCAGCTCGTGCAGATCGCGCGGGCGCTCCAGGTACCGCATCGCATCGTGATATTCGACGAGCCGACGGCGTCGCTGACACCGATCGAGACGGAGGCGCTGCTGAATGTGATCCGCGCGCTGCGTGCGAAAGGCGTCGCCGTTCTTTATATCTCGCACCGTCTGCCGGAAGTCGCTGCCATCGCCGACCGTATCACGGTGCTGCGCGACGGCAAGCTCGTCACCACGCGCGCTGCCTCGGAACTGCAGCCGGTGGACATGGCGCGGCTCATGGTCGGCCGGGACATGTCGAAACTCTATCCGGAGCGTGAAGACAGCGCAGGGCATGAAGTCATGCTCGAGGTGCGCAATTTCTCCGTGCCGGGCTATGCGAAGGATGCCTCGTTCGTGCTGCGCAAGGGCGAGATCCTCGGCTTTGCCGGTCTTATCGGCGCTGGCCGTACCGAGCTGTTCGAAGGCATAGTCGGCCTGCGCACCCATCACGGGGAAGTGCTGCTCGAAGGCAAGCCGGTCCGCTTCAAGACCGTGCGCGACAGCATGGCGGCGGGGCTCGTCTACCTGAGCGAGGATCGCAAGGGCAAGGGCTTGCTGCTGCAACAGGACCTGCGAACCAATCTCACCCTGGCCACGCTCGACAGATTCACCCGCGGTCCGCTCATCGAGCGCAAGCGCGAGAATGCCGGGCTCGACCAGGCAATCACCGATTTCGATATCCGCGCCCGCCGCCGCGATCTTCTGGCCGGACAATTGTCCGGCGGCAACCAGCAGAAGCTGCTGCTGGCCAAGATGATGCTGCTCGAACCGAACATCGTCATCATCGACGAGCCGACGCGCGGCATCGATATCGGCACCAAGGAACAGATCTACAAATTCATATCCGAACTGGCGAAATCGGGAAAATCGGTCGTCGTCATCTCCTCGGAGATGCAGGAACTGATCGGCGTCTGCCACCGGATCCTGGTCATGCGGTCGCAACGCATCGTCGGTGAGGTAACCGGGGATGCGATGACGGAGGACGAGATCGTCGTCTACGCCACGGGTGTGAAAGTCAACGAAGCAGAGCTATACAGCGCGGAGAACGCATGAGCGACACGAAAACAAGCACGGCGGCGCCAGGCGCGGCACGCAAACTGGCGGATCTGGACATGACGGCGCTGGCGCCGTTCCTTGCGCTTGCCGCCCTGTTCGTGCTCGGCACCCTCGTCAATCCCAACTTCCTTTCCGTCGACAACCTGCTCAACGTGCTGACGCGCTCGTCGTTCATCGCCATCATCGCGGTGGGTGCGACCTTCGTCATTTCAGCCGGCGGGCTCGACCTTTCCGTCGGCTCCATGGCGGCGCTCGTCGCCGGCATCATGCTGCTGTTCCTCAATTCCGGTGCTGTCGACGGCAATATGGCCATGCTCTGCGCCGGCGTGGTGGTGGCGATCGGCGTCGGGGCCCTCGCGGGGCTGCTCAATGGCGCGATCATCACCATCGGCCGGATCGAGCCCTTCATCGTCACGCTCGGAACCATGGCGATCTTCCGCTCGGTAACGGTCTGGCTGGCCGATGGCGGGTCGATCGCGATGAAATCGCCGGAGATGCGCAGTCTTTTCAGGCCGGTCTATACCGGCTCGTTCCTCGGGCTGCCCATTCCCGTCTGGATCATCATCGTCGTCGGTCTGCTTGCGGCCTTCATCCTCTACAAGACGTCATTCGGCCGTCACGTCATCGCCGTAGGGTCGAACGAGGACGTCGCACGCTATTCCGGCATCCATGTCAATCGCGTCAGGGCGCTGACCTATGTGCTGCAGGGCGTCTGCGTCGCCATTGCGGTCATCGTCTACATCCCGCGCCTCGGTGCGGCGACGACGACGACTGGCCTGCTGTGGGAATTGCAGGCGATCACCGCCGTGGTCATCGGCGGAACGGCCCTTCGCGGCGGCGTAGGCCGGGTGTGGGGCACGATCTGCGGCGCCTTCATGCTCGAAGTCGTCGGCAATATCATGGTGCTTTCCAACATTGTCAGCGAGTATCTGATCGGCGCCGTACAGGGCACGATCATCATCATCGCCATGCTGGTGCAGCGCACCTTGCAGAAGAAAAAACAGTCATGAAACTGGAGTTCAAGGAGGCGGAATGCCCGCCTCTCTTCACGGGACGGGGGAAAGGGGCCACCCGCCGAGCCGCAATCAAGGCCCGAAATCATAGTGGGAGGATTACATGCGTAAATTGATGATGGGTCTGGTGGGGGCGGCGCTCGCTTCGACCATGACATTCGCCTATGCACAGGACAAGAAGGTGAATATCGCCGTATCGATTCCGGCCGCCGATCATGGCTGGACCGGCGGCGTCGTTTATCATGCCGAGCGGGCTGCCAAGCTCTTGCAGGCAAATCATCCGGGATTGACCATCACGGTCAAGACCTCTCCGGACGGCGCCTCGCAGGCCAATGCGCTCGAGGACCTGACGACACAGGGCATCGACGCTCTCGTCACCCTGCCGCACAATTCCGATGAGCTGACCGATCCGCTTCGCCAGGTCAAGGAAAAGGGCGTGTTCGTGACGGTCGTCGACCGGGCGCTTTCCGATCCGACGATCCAGGACCTTTATGTCGCCGGCAACAATCCGGAACTTGGCCGCGTCGCCGGTCAGTACCTGAAGGACACGCTGAAGGAAGGCGAAGTCGTCGTCATTCGCGGCCTGCCGATCGTCATCGACGAAGAGCGCCAGAAGGGCTTCGACGAAGCCATTGCCGGCAGCGGCATCAAGGTTCTCGACAAGCAGTTCGGCAACTGGTCGCGCGACGATGCCTTCAAGGTCATGCAGGACTATCTGACGAAGTTCCCGAAGATCGATGCCGTCTGGTGCCAGGACGACGACATGGCGGTTGGCGTGCTCGAAGCCATCAGCCAGGCGAAGCGCACGGACATCAAGATGGTCATTGGCGGTGCCGGCATGAAGGACATGATCAAGCGCGTTGCCGATGGCGATGCGATGACCCCGATCAACGTGCTCTATCCGCCGTCGATGATCGCAACGGCGCTCGAACTCACGGTTGCCCATTTCTACGATCAGGTGCCGGTCCGCGGAAGCTACATCCTGGACGCGACGCTGGTAACCAAGGACAACGCACAGGAATTCTACTTCCCGGATTCGCCCTTCTGATCCGGCATGGTGCCAAAAACGAAGAAGGCCCCCTCGAACGGGGCCTTTTTCTTGTCCGGCGTTGAGTTCAGCTGCCGAACTGGATTCCGGATTTCGACGCCGGCTGCAACTGGCGGATGCAGGCCTTGGGGTCGATGCCCTGGCCGGAGCATTCCGTCGAATCGTTGATCAGCACGCGGGACACCTTGGCGCAATCCACCTCGCCGAGGTCGAAGCGCCGGACCTTGGTCTTGCCGTCTGGCAGGTCCTTGAAGTCGAGGAGCGTGATGCGATCGACCACCTGCGCCTCATTGAAAAGCGCGACCTCGAACGCCGCCTTGTCGAGCGTTCCGCCCAGCTTGTTGGTCACGACGAAGGTCAGCCTGCATCCCTTTTCGGACGGCTGCAGAGCATTGAGCTCCAATGTCAGGGCAGGCGCCGGGGAGGAAATCTCTTGCCCCGACGCCGACCCTGTCGCAGCAAGCAAGGACATGGCCATTGCAGCGGTCATGCTCCGGCCAATTCCTGCTGCGAACCTCGATAAATCCATTGCGCTTCATCCTGTGACGTTGGGCATACCACCCGGGGTGGTGCAGATGCCGAATTTCGGGGCGAATAACTTGACTAATTCACTCTTCTTTGTATTGAGTAATAAGGTGAATAATCTAGTCAAGTTATTCGCCAAGGAAAAATTCAAGTGCGGGCGAAAGAACGCCGCATATGAAGAGACAGGTGCCATGTCACGACGCCAAATCATCGATCTGCAAGTCCGGCTGCCGGAGGCTACTCCCATGCGGACTGCACTGCACCGCCCCGCCAAGCAGGACATCCGCGTTTTCGGCAGCGATATTCTTTTCGATGGCTCCAGCGAGGTGGGTATCGAACACGCCGGCTCCCTCTACAGATTAAAGATCACGCGCCAGGGCAAACTGATCCTCAACAAATAATCCCTCACACAGGCAGAAAAGACGATGAACGCAGACAGAGCTACGCCACAGGCGATCCGGCAGGCGAGAACCGACAATCCCACCATGCGGGAGCGCGATCTGGCGCAGCAGCTCGGCATCTCGGAGGCCGAATTCGTGGCGGCCTACTGCGGCATCTCGTCGACGCGGATCAGCGCCAGGATCGAGGAGTTCCTGATGGACCTCGAAGGGCTCGGCGAGGTCATGGCGCTGACGCGCAATGAAAGCGCGGTGCATGAGAAGATCGGTGTCTACGACAAGCCAATAGCCGGCAAGGCCGCCGTTCTCCTGCTCGGCGAGCAGATCGACCTGCGCATATTCCACAAGCAGTGGGTTCATGGTTTCGCCGTGGAAAAGACCGATGGCGAGACGATCCGCCGGAGCCTGCAGTTCTTCGATGCGGCAGGCGAGGCCGTCCACAAGATCCATCTGCGCCCGGCCTCCAATCTCGAAGCCTATGAGGCGCTGGTGGCCAAGCTGCGCCTCGCGGACCAATCGCAGGAAGTGGAATTGCAGGCGCTGCCGAAGACCGAGGTGAAGACTCGCGAGATCGCCGAAAGCGACGTCGAGAACCTTCGCGCCCGCTGGAACCAGATGAAGGACGTCCATGAGTTCGTCGGCATTCTCCGTGCGCTCGAACTGACGAGGCACCAGGCGATCCAGGCGATCGGCGAGGACTATGCCTGGCAGCTCGACACCGGATCCGCGACGACGATGCTGGAGCAGGTGGCCGAGGCCAAGGTGCCGATCATGTGCTTCATCGGCAATCGCGGCTGCATCCAGATCCATGGCGGACCGATCGAGAACATCAAGCTGATGGGGCCGTGGGCGAATATTCTCGACGAGACGTTCCACATGCATCTTCGCACCGACCATATCGCTGAAGTATGGGCTGTGCGCCGCCCGACGAAGGACGGCCCGCTGACCTCGGTGGAAGCCTATGACGCCGATGGCGAGATGATCATCCAGTTCTTCGGCAAGCGTGTCGAAGGCAATGCCGAGAGGGAAGATTGGCGCAATATCGCCGAGCAATTGCCGCGCCTCATGCGCAATGCGGCGTAAGGGGCCGGCGATGCGAAGAAACAGCATTGTCGCCGGGCTTCTGACCGCAATCTTTTTCATCGCTTGCGTTGCGGCCCCCGTTGCCGCCAGGGAGATCGAAGGCGCGATACCCGACACGAGCAGGGTGGTCTCGATCGGCGATTCGATAACGGAGATCGTCTTTGCACTCGGCGAGGAGAAGCGGCTCGTCGGGCGTGACAGCACGAGCACCTATCCCGCCGCCGCGAACGCATTGCCCGATGTCGGCTATATGCGTGCGCTCTCGCCGGAGGGCGTCCTGTCCATAAATCCAACCGCGATCATCGCGGTCGAGGGCAGCGGCCCGCGGGAAGCCGTGGACGTGCTGCGCAAGGCCAGCGTTCCCTTCGTCTTCGTGCCGGAGAAATATACGGCGGAAAGCCTGGTGGAAAAGATCCGCATCGTCGGCAGGGCGCTCGGCGTGGACGAGAAGGCCGAGCAACTGGCCCGGCGCACGGAGGCCGAACTCGAAGAGGCGCAGGCGGATGCGAAAAAGGTCACCACGCCGAAGCGCGTTCTCTTCGTGCTGAGCTCCAAGGGCGGCAAGATCATGGGTGCGGGCAGCGGCACCGCGGCCGATGGCATTCTCAAGCTTGCCGGCGCGCAGAATGCGGTTACGGGATTTTCGGGCTACAAGCCGCTGAATGATGAAAGCATCATCATGGCCAATCCCGACGTCATCCTGGCGATGGACCGGAGCGGCGGCGATCACAAGGCGGACAATGCCGAACTGCTGGCGAACAAGGCGCTGGCGGCGACGCCTGCCGGGCGTGACAAAAGGATAGTCCGCCTGGGTGGGCAATATATGCTGGGCTTCGGCCCGAGGACCGCCAATGCCGTTCGCGACCTTTACAATGCGTTCTACAAGTCACAACCGGGCCAATGACAACCGGGCCAATGAGCGAGATGGTAATGAAACCTGCCGTTGACTGGAGGCGGCGGGTACTTGCAAGCTCCGCCGAGGGAGACCGGGCGGTCATCGCGCGCCTGTCGCTGATCGTGCTTTTCGTCGCCCTGGTCGTCATCGTGCTTGTCAGCCTGGCGTCCGGTGCGTCGGATGCTTCCGTCACTTCGGTAATCGCCTCCTTTTTCGACACGTCCGGCATTGCCAGAGCGCTGTCGGTGCGCGACCGCATCATCATTTGGGATATCCGGCTGCCACGGGTTGTCCTCGCCTCGCTGATAGGCGCGGCGCTGGCCGTTTCCGGCGCGGTGATGCAGGGGCTGTTCCGCAATCCGCTGGCCGATCCCGGCATTGTCGGCGTTTCGTCGGGCGCCGGCCTCGGCGCACTGAGCGTCATCGTTCTCGGCAATACGCTGTTTGCGCCCGTCGTTCTGTTTCTCGGCACTTTCTCCCTGCCGATCGCGGCGTTTGCCTGCTCGCTGCTGTTCACGCTCATTCTTTACGGCGTGGCGACACGGCGGGGGCAGACGTCGATCGCAACGATGCTCCTGGCGGGTATCGCGCTCGGCGCCATGGCCACCGCCTATATGGGCATGCTCACCTATATCGCCGATGACAGGCAGTTGCGCGACCTGAACTTCTGGCTCCTCGGCTCGCTCGCAGGGGCGAGCTGGTCGAAGATCCTGGCATCGGGTCCGTTCATCGCGGTAGCGCTGCTCGTCTCGCCCTTTCTCGCCCGCGGGCTGAACGGAATGGCGCTGGGCGAGGCGGCTGCGAACCATCTCGGCATACCGGTTCAACGTTTCAAGCGCATCGCTATCGTCACGGTGGCGGCGGCCACGGGTGCATCCGTGGCGGTGAGCGGCACGATCGGCTTCGTCGGCGTCGTCGTTCCGCATATATTGCGGCTCGTCATAGGCCCGGATCATCGCTATCTGCTTCCGGCAGCGGCGATGCTCGGCGCCATCCTGCTGCTTCTGGCGGATGCGGTCTCGCGCACGATCGTCGCCCCCGCCGAACTGCCCATCGGCATCATCACCGCCGCCGTCGGCGCGCCGGTGTTCCTCTGGATATTGCTGCGCCGGCGCGGCATCGTGGATCTTTGAAGATGATCGTCGTTTCGGATATTTCGGTTTTCATCGGCAGCCGCCGCATCGTGCAGGATGCGAGCTTCGAAGCCAATGCCGGCGAAGTGACGGCCATTGTCGGTCCGAACGGGTCCGGCAAGACCACGCTGATGCGCGCCCTTGCCGGCGATCTGCGCTATGACGGCAGGATCACGCTGAACGGCCACCGGCTCGAAACGTTGAAAACCTGGCAGATGGCTGCAATGCGGGCGATATTGCCGCAATCGACCAATCTGGCGTTCCCGTTCACGGTCCGTGAAATCGTCAAGCTCGGCCTCACCGGCGGGCGAAGCGGCGCCGCCGAGCACGAACTGGCGCGGCTGCCGGAGAAGGCGCTGGAACGCGTCGATCTGACCGGCTTCGGCGGCAGGTTCTACCAGGAATTGTCGGGCGGCGAACAGCAGCGCGTCCAGCTTGCGCGTGTCCTGTGTCAGGTCTGGCGACCGGTGCTCGACCGGCAGCCGCGCTTCCTGTTTCTCGACGAGCCGGTCTCCAGCCTGGACATCAAGCACCAGCTTATCATCATGGACATCGCCCGCACCTTCGCGTCGGAGGGCGGCGGCGTTATCGCCATCCTGCACGATCTCAACCTGACGTCGATGTATGCGGATCGCGTCATCGTCATGAATGATGGCAGGGTGGATTGCGTCGGCACACCGACGGAAGCGCTGACCGATGCGCGAATCCGCCGTGTCTATGACTGCAATCTGAAGGTCAGCACCCTGCCGACCGACCAGCGCCCATTCATCCTGCCGCAATCCGCCATTCTCTGACCGTTCACCCGTTGCCGACCGGGCATGGCGCCTGTTCATGCGCAGGAATGGATGCGACATTTCATGGCGCAAGCAGGCCTGATTTGTTGACATAAAGATATCTTTATGTGAACATTACGCAATCGATCGAGCGTGAGGCGTACGGATAATGGCATTGGATGATCTATTCGGTCCCCTGGGGGCACCAAGGGACGGCTCGGAAGTATTTGCCGCCCTGAATGAAGCGGCCCGGGAGCGTATTCTGATACTGGATGGCGCCATGGGCACCCAGATCCAGAATCTTGGCCTGAAGGAGGACGATTTCCGCGGCGACCGCTTTTCCGATTGCTCCTGTCATCTGCAGGGTAACAATGATCTTCTCATCCTGACCCAGCCGCAGGCCATCGAAGACATCCACTACGCCTATGCCATGGCGGGCGCCGATATTCTCGAGACCAATACATTTTCCTCCACCACCATCGCGCAGGCCGATTATTCGATGGAGGAGGTCGTCTACGAGCTCAACCGCGACGGCGCACGCCTGGCGCGACGGGCGGCAATCAAGGCGCAACAGAAGGACGGGCGGCGGCGCTTCGTTGCCGGCGCGCTTGGCCCGACGAACCGCACGGCGTCCATCTCGCCTGACGTCAACAATCCCGGCTATCGCGCCGTGACCTTCGACGATCTTCGAACGGCCTATGCCGAACAGGTGCGCGGCCTGATCGATGGCGGCGCCGACATCATCCTTATCGAGACAATCTTCGACACGCTGAACGCCAAGGCTGCCATCTTTGCCACCAATGAGGTCTTCGCCGAGAAGGCGATAACCCTGCCGGTGATGATTTCAGGCACGATCACGGATCTTTCCGGCCGAACGCTTTCCGGCCAGACACCCACAGCGTTCTGGTATTCGGTCCGGCACGCAAATCCATTCTCCATCGGCTTGAACTGTGCCCTCGGCGCAAATGCCATGCGTGACCATCTGGCCGAGATCGCCGGCGTGGCCGACAGTTTCGTCTGCGCCTATCCGAATGCCGGCCTTCCCAATGAATTCGGGCAATATGACGAAAGCCCGGAGGAAATGGCGGCGCAGCTCGAAGGTTTCGCGCGCGATGGCCTGCTCAACATCGTCGGTGGCTGCTGCGGCTCGACACCGGAACATATCAGGGCGATTTCCGCGGCGGTCGGACGCCACAAGCCGCGCCAGGTCGATACGTCCCCGCGGCTGATGCGGCTTTCGGGCCTCGAACCCTTCACGCTGACCAAGGACATACCCTTCGTCAATGTAGGCGAGCGCACGAACATCACCGGCTCGGCGAAATTCCGCAAGCTGATCACGGCGGGCGATTTCGCGGCGGCGCTGGACGTTGCCCGCGACCAGGTCGCCAACGGGGCGCAGATCATCGACATCAACATGGACGAAGGCCTCATCGACAGCGAAAAGGCCATGGTCGAATTCCTCAACCTCATCGCTGCCGAGCCCGATATCGCGCGGGTGCCGGTGATGATCGATTCGTCCAAATGGGACGTCATCGAGGCGGGACTGAAATGCGTCCAGGGCAAGCCGCTGGTCAATTCCATCTCCATGAAGGAGGGAGAGCAGGCCTTCATCGATCATGCGCGCAAGGTGCGGGCCTATGGCGCGGCCGTCGTCGTCATGGCGTTCGACGAGGCCGGGCAGGCGGATACGCTGGAGCGCAAGGTGGATATCTGCAGCCGCGCCTATGAATTGCTCGTGAAGGAGGCGGGTTTCCCGCCGGAAGACATCGTCTTCGATCCCAATGTCTTCGCCGTCGCCACCGGCATCGAGGAACATAGCGGCTACGGCGTCGCTTTCATCGAGGCCACGCGCAAGATCACGCAGGCATTGCCGCATGTGCACATTTCCGGCGGCATTTCGAACCTGTCGTTCTCGTTCCGCGGCAACGAGCCGGTGCGCGAGGCCATGCACGCGGTGTTCCTCTATCACGCCATCCAGGCGGGCATGGACATGGGCATCGTCAATGCCGGCCAGCTCGCCGTCTACGAGACGATCGATCCCGAACTGCGCGAGGCCTGCGAGGATGTCGTCCTCAACCGCCGCGACGATGCGACCGAGCGGCTGCTCGATCTCGCCGAGCGCTACAAGGGCGCCGTCGGCAAGGAAGCGCGCGAGCGGGACCTGGCCTGGCGCGAATGGAGCGTCGAAAAGCGCATCGAGCACGCGCTGGTCAACGGAATAACCGAATTCATCGAGGCAGACACCGAGGAAGCGCGGCTGGCCGCCGAGCGGCCGCTGCATGTCATCGAGGGGCCGCTGATGGCCGGCATGAACGTCGTCGGCGATCTGTTCGGCGCCGGCAAGATGTTCCTGCCGCAGGTGGTGAAATCCGCCCGCGTCATGAAGCAGGCGGTGGCGCTGCTGCTGCCCCATATGGAGGCGGAGAAGGCCGCCGCGGGCAATACGGAACGCGAAAGCGCCGGCAAGGTGCTGATGGCGACGGTGAAGGGCGATGTCCACGATATCGGCAAGAACATCGTCGGCGTCGTGCTCGCCTGCAACAATTACGAGATCATCGACCTCGGCGTGATGGTGCCCGTATCGAAGATATTGCAGACGGCGCGCGACGAAAAGGTCGATATTATCGGTCTCTCCGGACTGATCACGCCGTCGCTCGACGAAATGGTGCACGTCGCATCCGAGATGGAGCGCGAAGGCTTCGACCTGCCGCTTCTGATCGGCGGTGCCACCACGAGCAGGGTCCATACCGCGGTCAAGATCAGCCCGCGCTACAATCGCGGCCAGGCGGTCTATGTGACCGATGCCAGCCGGGCGGTCGGCGTCGTTTCCAACCTGTTGTCGAAACAGGCCAAGCCAGCCTTCATCGAAGGCGTGCAGCGCGAATATGCCAAGGTGGCGGAGGCCCATGCCCGCAACGAGACGGACAAGCAGCGGCTGCCTCTCGCCAAGGCGAGGGCGAATGCGCACCGGATCGACTGGTCGTCCTATCGTCCCGCCACGCCGCAATTCATCGGCACCCGCGTTTTCCAGGATTACGACCTGCGCGAGATCGCCCGCTATATCGACTGGACGCCATTCTTCCAGACCTGGGAGATGAAAGGGCGCTATCCGGCGATCCTCGACGACGAAAAGCAGGGCGCGGCGGCGCGGCAATTGTTCGACGACGCGCAGGCCATGGTCGCCAAGATCATCGACGAGAAATGGTTCAATCCGAAGGCGGTCATCGGCTTCTGGCCGGCGGGCTCGCGCGGCGACGATATCCAGCTTTTTGCCGATCCGGAACGACAGCAGGAGCTTGCCACCTTCTATACGCTGCGCCAGCAGCTGTCGAAGCGGGATGGCAGGCCGAATGTGGCCCTCGCCGATTTCGTCGCTCCCTGCGATAGCGGGGCGAAGGATCATGTCGGCGCCTTCGTCGTCACTGCCGGCATCGAGGAAATCGCCATTGCCGAGCGGTTCGAGCGCGCCAATGACGATTACTCGTCGATCCTGGTCAAGGCACTGGCCGATCGCTTTGCCGAGGCCTTTGCCGAGCTCATGCACGAGCGCGTGCGCAAGGAATTCTGGGGCCACGCGCCCGACGAGAATTTCGCGCCAGAAGAGCTTATCGGCGAACCCTACGCGGGAATACGGCCGGCGCCGGGCTATCCGGCGCAGCCGGATCATACGGAGAAGGACACGCTGTTCCGCCTGCTGGATGCCAGGAACAAGATCAATGTCGAACTGACGGAAAGCTATGCGATGTGGCCGGGATCGTCCGTTTCCGGACTGTATATCGCCCATCCGGAAGCCTATTATTTCGGCGTCGCCAAGGTCGAGCGCGACCAGGTGGAGGATTATGCCGCCCGCAAGGCAATGCCGGTCGAGGATGTCGAGCGCTGGCTCGGGCCGATCCTCAACTACGTGCCGGGCCCGAAGCTTCAGGCGGCGGAATGAAGATAATGGCGCGGCGGAACGCCAAGCATGCGCTTGAACATGGTCGTGAACGCCGGAACGCTGTTATAGCCGAGATCGAGCGCGACAGTCGTTATCGGCTCGCCGCGCGTCAGGCGGGGCAGGGCCGATAGCAGCAGCGCCTGCTGGCGCCAGGTCGACAGGCTGAGGCCCGTCTCCCGCCTGAACAGGCGCGTGAATGTGCGCCGGCTGATGCTCAGCCTTTCCGCCCACGCATCGATATCCGTGTGCGGCGAGGGCATGTTGACGAAGCTCCGGCATAGCGCGGCCAACCGTCGTTCCTGCGGGAAGGGCAGGCCGAGCGGCCGCTCCGGCAGGTTGCGGATCTCGTGCAGCAACAGCCCCATCAGATAGTTCGTCCGGTCGTCGGCCTGGTCGGCGGGGGAGATGTTCACCGCCTCGCGGATGAGGCTGTCCATCAATGGCGTCAGTCCGACCACATGCAGATGCTGCTTCAGCCCCTCGATCGCTTCCGGCCGGGCATAGATCGAGTGCATCGACACTTCGCCGAGCATGTCGACCGCATGGCGCGTGCCCGCCGGCGCGCATGGTGCGGCGGCACCATCCAGCGGCCGAATTTGGTGGTGACCATCGCGACGCCGGTCAGCGCATGCAACAATTGCGACTGGCTGTGATGATGTTCCGGAATGTGGCAGCCGGAGGGGTAGATGCAGGCGAGGGCGAAGACGTCGCCATCGGCGGCATTGAGCCAGTCGACGCGCATGCGATGCAGGCGGCCGGGGTCGGTCTCCTTGATCTCCGGCGGTTTATGGGTTCTATAGTGCTGCATTGGCCCACTCGCGTAATAAATGGACCAAACCACGAAAGCAGGTGTACTGCAAGTTGTATATCAGTAGCGCTCAGGCCCGCAAGCGCGGCGCCCATGTCCAATGGAAACGCCATGACTGATACCACCATTCAGAGACAGCGGGATTCCGCTGAAACAACGGTATTCGCCGTTATTTTCGCCGTCAGCTTCTGCCATTTGCTCAATGACATGATGCAGTCGCTGCTTGCTGCCATCTATCCGATGCTCAAGGACAATTACGGGCTGAACTTCAAGCAGATCGGCCTGCTGACGCTGACGTTCCAGGTCACCGCGTCGCTTCTGCAGCCGGTGGTGGGCGCCTATACCGACAAGCGGCCGATGCCCTATTCGCTGCCGGTCGGCATGGCGTTCTCGCTTGCTGGCCTCGCCATCCTCTCCGTCGCCGCGCATTACTACATGCTGCTGCTGGGCGCGGCCATGATAGGCATCGGCTCCTCCATATTCCATCCGGAATCGTCGCGGGTGGCGCGCATGGCATCCGGCGGGCGCCACGGCCTTGCCCAGTCCTTCTTCCAGGTCGGCGGCAATTTCGGCACGGCGCTCGGCCCGCTGCTGGCGGCGTTCATCGTCCTGCCGCGCGGACAGCAGAGCATCGCCTGGTTCTCCGCCGCGGCACTGGTCGGCATGATCATCCTCTATCTCGTCGGCAATTGGTACCAGCGCTATCGTGCGGCAAATGCCAACAGGCCGGCGGCAAGCCGTGCCCTGCGGCTGCCGCGCCGAAAGGTGGTGATCTCGCTGGTCATCCTGGCCCTGCTGGTTTTCACCAAGAACATCTATCTGGCGAGCATTTCGAGCTACTATACGTTCTACGTCATCCACAAATTCGGCGTGACGGTGCAGGAATCGCAGATGCTGCTGTTTCTCTTCCTCGGCGCAGCGGCGGTCGGCACCGTGCTCGGCGGACCGATCGGCGACAAGATCGGCACCAAGGCCGTCATCTGGTTCTCGATCCTCGGCGTGCTGCCCTTCACGCTGGTCATGCCCTATGCCAACCTGTTCTGGACCGGCGTCCTGACCGTCATCATCGGCTTCATCCTCTCCTCGGCATTCCCGGCGATCGTCGTCTTCGCACAGGAACTGGTGCCGGGAAGGGTCGGCACCATCGCCGGGATATTCTTCGGCTTCGCCTTCGGCATGGCCGGGATCGCGGCGGCGGTGCTGGGTGTCGTCGCAGACAACAAGGGCATCGATTTCGTCTATGCCGTCTGCTCCTATCTGCCGTTCCTTGGCCTGCTGACGATCTTCCTGCCGGGCATGAAAGAGGTTCGCGGCGAAACGGCACGGGCCTGAACCGGGCGCTTTTCAACCACCCCGCTGGCAGCAATTGTCAGCGGGGTGGTTTGTATTTCTACGGTGATACCCATATAAGGAACAGCATTCCATGGGGGCCGGGCCGACAGGCCCGTCCGCTATCCGGTAGTGCGCGGCTCTCTTCTCACTCTCCCGAGTATCATCATGTCCTCTGCCATTTCCGTGAACAGCCTGAACAAGACCTACGAGTCCGGTTTTCAGGCGCTGAAGAACATCAATCTCGATATAGAGCGCGGCGAGATATTCGCCCTGCTTGGCCCCAATGGCGCCGGCAAGACGACGCTGATCAGCATCATCTGCGGCATCGTCAACCCGACCTCCGGCCTGGTTCTTGCCGATGGTCACGACATCATCAAGGAATACAGGGCGGCCCGCAGCAAGATCGGCCTCGTTCCGCAGGAACTGACCACCGACGCCTTCGAGAGCGTCTGGGCGACGGTGAGCTTCAGCCGCGGGCTTTTCGGCAAGCCGGCCAATCCGGCGCATATCGAGAAGATATTGAAGGAGCTTTCGCTCTGGGACAAGAAGGACAGCAAGCTCATGACGCTTTCGGGCGGCATGAAGCGGCGCGTGATGATTGCCAAGGCCTTGTCGCACGAACCGGAAATCCTCTTTCTCGACGAGCCGACGGCCGGCGTCGACGTCGAGTTGCGGCGCGACATGTGGAACGTCGTCCGCGCCTTGCGTGAATCCGGCGTCACCATCATCCTGACGACCCATTACATCGAGGAAGCCCAGCAGATGGCCGACCGCATCGGCGTCATCAATCGCGGCGAGATCATATTGGTGGAAGAGAAGGACGCGCTGATGCGCTCGCTCGGCAAGAAGCAGCTGCGCCTGCAACTGGCCCAGCCGCATGAATCCATACCCGGCAACCTTGAGAAATACGGGCTGGAGCTTGCCGCCGGCGGGCGGGAGCTCGTCTACACCTACGACACCCAGAAGGAACGCACCGGCATCACCGCTCTGCTGAAGGATCTCGACCAGGCCGGCGTGCGCTTCAACGACATACAGACCAAGGAAAGCTCGCTGGAGGAAATCTTCGTGAGCCTGGTGAGGGAACGGCAATGAATCTCTACGCCATAAAAGCCATCTATCTCTTTGAAATGCACCGCACATGGCGGACGATCATGCAGAGCGTGATTTCGCCGGTGCTCTCCACCAGCCTCTATTTCGTCGTGTTCGGCTCGGCCATCGGCGGCCGCATCCCCGAGATCAGCGGCGTGAGCTATGGCGCCTTCATCGTGCCCGGTCTGATCATGCTGTCGCTGCTGACGCAGAGCATATCGAACGCCTCCTTCGGCATCTATTTCCCGAAATTCGTCGGCACGATCTATGAGGTTCTGTCGGCGCCCGTCTCCTATGTGGAGATCGTCATCGCCTATGTCGGGGCGGCGGCGACCAAATCCATCATCCTCGGCCTGATCATCCTCGCCACCGCGGCGCTGTTCGTGCCGCTTCGGATCGAACATCCATTCGTGATGCTGCTCTATCTGGTGCTGACGGCGGTGACGTTCAGCCTGTTCGGCTTCATCATCGGCATATGGGCCGACGGCTTCGAAAAGCTGCAGCTGGTGCCGTTGATGATCGTCACGCCGCTGACCTTCCTTGGCGGCAGCTTCTACTCGATCGACATGCTGCCGCCCTTCTGGCAGAACGTCACGCTGCTCAATCCGGTCGTCTACCTGATCAGCGGTTTCCGCTGGAGCTTCTACGGCCTCGCCGACGTCCATATCGGCACGAGCCTCGCCATGACGGCGCTCTTCCTCCTCGGCTGCATGCTGGTCCTGCGCTGGATCTTCAAGACGGGATACCGGCTGAAAAGCTAGGGTAGCCAGGGATTCGGGGCGCACTCTTTCTCATGCTCAAAAATGCGATCGCATAAACGTTGGTCGTGCTTCGTGGTTCGAGTTCACCATGAGGGGCTCAGGATGAGGGAGAGTATAGTTTTGCAGGGTTCCAGTTCTGCAAGGTTTCAAACCCAAGCTCCCAACCCTACCGTAACCTCCCCACCTCCCTCATGCTGAGCCCCTCATGGCTAGTCGAACCACGAAGCACGCACGATCTTGATGCGACCAAAAAAAAAGAGATTGCACAAGCGTTGCTGCGCCCTTCGACAGGCTCAGGATGAGGGAATTGGGTGTTTGGCAGGGGGATAATTCTGCAAGGTTTCCAACCTGGGCTCCCTGCTTTTCTGCAATAAAATCAATCATCCTCATCCTGAGCTTGTTGAAGGACCCCACAACAGTAATGCAACGCCCGTCCCCTCTGGTGGGATAAGTGGAAACTTATCCCACCTGTTTGAAACCGGGGTATTCTGTACAAATCCTTTCCAGTGGGGGAGCAGCTTCCGGTGCTGTTTCGACAAGCTGGGAAAGGGTGGCGTTGCCGGATGGTCGGAAG
>NZ_JAPMAB010000008.1:65596-258491 GCF_026420825.1 Phyllobacterium sp. 0TCS1.6A | reverse complement strand
CTTCGGACCTCGACCCTGATACCACTACTGACGCGCTGAAGACCGCCCGTCTCCCCCCATTTTCAATGACCAGACGCAATCAAGCGGGCGTGGTGCGGATTTTGTGTATTTAATCCACCTCGCCTATGCCAATCTCCACCACCCTCATGCTGAGCCAACCTCCCTCATGCTGAGCTGCTAAGCCTGCCGAACCACGAAGCACGTCACTACAGTATTGCCATCTCTTGCCTTGGAGGGCTGCAGAACCCTCGATCGTAAATTCATCGAACCGCGCACGATGCCGGTGCGGCAAACTCCCTATCCCGGCGGCGTTGTCGGCTCCGCCGGCACGAGCGGTTCCCGGGCCTGGGCTTCCGGTGCCGGGTTCCTTTGCATCGGGGCGCGGCTCGGCAGATGCGGCGTCTTTTCCCACAGGAATGGCGAAAGCCGCAGTTGTCCTATGGCCCGCCATGCCGCCAGCGAGATCATGAGCCAATAAAGCGGCATCGATAGCAGCAGACCTCCGTCGGTCGGCCGGCCCCGACCGGCAATCATGCCGAGAGCGTGGAACGAGAGGAAGGCGAGCGCGACATTCATGAAGTCCAGCACGCAGGTCAAGGGGAGCGCCTCCCTCCCCAGCCAGAGGGCGCGCAGCATGGTATCGAGGACGAGAAACGGCATGAGGGGATAGATCAGCGCCGAGGCGACGAGGCCCGCCGACGACAGGTGAAACAGCAGGAACCGCCGCAGTCCGACCTGCCGCAGCAGGGGCAGCGGATCGCGCATCTCGACGAGCCAGGTCTGGATCCAGCCCTTCATCCAGCGCGTGCGCTGCTTCAGCCAGATGCCTGCCTCGCCGGGCGCATCCTCATAGGTCGGCAGCGTCAGCATCTCGCTGTGATAGCCCGAGCGCGCCAGCCGCAGCCCCAGCTCCGCATCCTCGGTGACGTTGAAGGCGTCCCACCCGCCGAGCGCGGCAAGGCTCGGGCGGCGAAAATGATTGGAGCTGCCGCCAAGCGGCATGACCAGCCGTTGCGCTGCCATCCACGGCAGAATTCCCCTGAAATGAACGCGGTATTCGAAGGCGAACTGGCGCTGTATCCAGCCGTCGCGGCCGTTGCAGATGTCGAGCGGCGCCTGCAGGCAGCCGAGCCGGGGCCCGCCACGGCTGAACCTCTGCCAGGCCTCGCGCAACTGGCCCCGATGCGGCCTGTCCTCCGCATCATAGACGACGACGAACTCGCCGGAAACAAGCTGGAGCCCGACATTCAGCGCCTTCGGCTTGGTCCGCGGACCGAAGCCGGCGACCACGACCACCCTGAACCCCGGCGGCAATTTCTGCGCCGCGAATGCCCGCAGCGTATCCCTATCGTCAGCCTCGCAAAGAAACAGCACTTCGAGCCGGGCGGGTGGCCAGTCCAGCTCCCGCATCGCCCGCACCAGCTGGGGTACAACGGGAGCTTCGCGGTAGAGCGCGACCAATATGCTGTAGACCGGCGGCACACCGCCGGTGCTTTCGAGCCGAGGCGGCCGCCTGGCGCGGCGGGCATGAAGCACCGCCATGCCTCTCAGGATGATGCTGCTGGAAAACAGCCCCGACAGCATCGCGTGGAGCGCGGAAAACAACGCCTGCTGCGATAGTATCGACAGAAACACCATCGAGGTCAGTATCGCCCCCATGAGGGCTCCCTGGCCGCCATCGACGACGATCCTGGAGGAGCGGCCCGACGCGGCATCTTCCAGCATGCCGGCGGCGCGGCGGGCCAGCGGCTCGCGGTAGTAATCGGCCAGATGGTCCGCCAGCACCGCGGGCGGCGTGAACGTCAACCGCCGCCTGTCCGGCGAACCCGCCGACAGATTGCGCCGGATCGCCGCGATATCGCTGAGTTTCGGCGCGATATAGAACCTGATCATGCCATCGGCATCGGCAATTGCCGCCCGGCTGATCCGGCCGAGATGCTGCAATTGATCGAAGCGCGGCGCGACGATCGGTGCCTTGGCCGGAATATTGCCGGAACTGACGCCCGCCACCTGCGCAAGGCAGGCCGCGACGACATCCGCCGGCAGCCCACCGCACCCATAAATCTCATCGATGAAACAGGTGCCATCGAGCCGCGCACGGCGATAGGCTTCTATAATTGACGCCTTGCTCATGCCAGCCCGGCATAGACGCGCTGCAATGGATGCTTCAATAGAATATGCAGTCGAGACCATGCGGTAACTCTACAAAGGCACATTTACTGTAATGGCGGCGGCTGCGCGGCCCTATTTAAAGGTATTAACCACTATCATTGCTGAATGGTTGCATATTTATGACTTTCAACGAACAATTGAAATATAGGTAAAGTAATATCGATATAGAATATTCTCTGTTCTATATTGTCAATACGTCGATAGTTGTAGATATCAGCGCGATTGTGCTGCAGCACGCCCGGCAATGGTGCCAGCGGCCAAATCATGCTAGCGTTGCAGCGAAATCACCCGGCCAATAGAGACCGCATGCTGCTTCAGACCCTTTCCACCATTGCCCGTCTGGTCACCATCGGGGGATCAGCCACCGCAACCGGGCTGGCCGTCAATCTGGCGACCCGCATCAGGCTGGCGACCATCGCCAATCTCGCCAATACCATCGCCAGTTTTACCAAAACCGTCAGCTTGATCCCCCGTCTGGCCATCCGTCTGGTTATCACCCGCCCGGTCGCCATCAGACCGGTCATCATCGCCATGGCGGTCATCGGCCTCGGCCTCGGCGCCGGCACGGCGGGTGCTGCGCCCAAATTCCCGCATTACTGGGAAGGCCGCGAGAGGATCGCGACGCCGGACCTTCGCACCGTGAAGCGGGTGCGGTTCGTGACCACCGTCGATTATCCGCCGTTCAATTTCGTCGACAGCAATGGCCGCATTTCCGGTTTCAACATCGATCTCGTGCGCGCCATCTGCAAGGAACTGGATATCACCGCGATCTGCCAGGTGGAAGCGCGGCCGTGGAACGAGCTCCCCGCGGCGCTGGAGAGCGGCGAAGCCGAGGCCATACTTGCCGGCCTGCGCCCGACCGATGCGCTGCGCCGGAAATACGCCTTCACCGCGCCCTATATGCGCCTTCCCGCACGCTTCGTCACGCTGCGGGGGGCGACGCTGCCGGCGCCCATGGCGGCGTCGCTCGAAAAGAAGACGGTCGGGATCATCGCGGATTCGGTGCACCAGGCGATCTTCGCGGATTATTTCCCGCAGGCCCATTGGGTCGGCTACCCGACGCGCGAATTGCTGGTGAAGGACCTGAAGGACAAGAAGATCGACGCGATTTTCGGAGACGGCGCCGAACTCGCCTTCTGGTTGGCCAGCGCCGAGGCGGACAATTGCTGCATCTTCGCCGGCGGACCCTATGTCGCGCCGCAATTCCTCGGCGACGGGCTGATGATCGCGACGACGCTCGAAAATGCGCAGCTCGTCGATGGTTTCAACTTCGCATTGAAAGCGATGGAAGCCAAGGGCATCATTTCGGAGCTTTACCTGCGCTACTTTCCGGTCGATTTCTACTAGCGTTGTTCCGAACCTGAATTCCATCTGACGCCGCTGCGATGCGGGAGCGAACGTCAGATTCGGTCACTCAATCGACGATTGCCTGCGCCAGTCCAATTGACGTTGCGATGCTGCCGCCATAGTGTCCGCGCGCCCCCGCAAATGACAGGACACACAGGAACACAGAATGATTTCGCGCCCCGACACAAAGATCGAACTGACCCCCGAGCTCATCGCAGCGGCGGCGGAGGCCAAAGCATGGCCGTTCGAAGAGGCGCAGAAGATCATCAAACGCTACGAGAAGACGGGCTATCCGGACACCGTGCTGTTCGAAACCGGCTATGGCCCCTCCGGCCTGCCGCATATCGGCACCTTTGGCGAGGTGGCGCGCACATCCATGGTGCGCCATGCGTTCCGCGTGCTGACCGGCGACAGGGTCAAGACGCGCATCCTGTGCTTTTCCGACGACATGGACGGTCTGCGCAAGGTGCCGGACAATGTGCCCAACCGGGAAATGATGGAGGCGCAGCTCGGCAAGCCGCTGAGCCGCATCCCCGACCCTTTCTCCAATGAATATCCCTCCTTCGGCGCCGCCAACAATGCGCGCCTGCGGGCATTCCTCGACCGGTTCGGCTTCGACTATGAATTTGCCTCGGCGACGGATTATTATGCCAGCGGGCGCTTCGACGAGACGCTGCTCAAGATGCTGGCCGCCTATGACGAGGTCATGAACATCATCCTGCCGACGCTCGGCGAGGAGCGCCGCGCCACCTATTCGCCCTTCCTGCCGATCTCGCCGCGCACCGGCATCGTGCTGCAGGTGCCGATGATCGGCCGCGATGTCGCCAGGGGCACCATCACCTACCAGGACCCGGATACGGGCGAGCATGTGGAAACGGAAGTCACCGGCGGCAAGGTCAAGTGCCAGTGGAAGGCCGATTGGGCCATGCGCTGGACGGCGCTCGGCGTCGATTACGAAATGGCCGGCAAGGACCTCATCGATTCCGTCACGCTGTCGTCGAAGATCTGCCGGGCCCTCGGCGGCCGCGCGCCGGAAGGTTTCAACTACGAGCTCTTCCTCGACGACAAGGGCCAGAAGATCTCCAAGTCGAAGGGCAATGGCCTGACGATCGACGAATGGCTGACCTATGCGCCGACGGAAAGCCTTTCCCTCTACATGTTCCAGAAGCCGAAGACCGCCAAGAAGCTCTATTTCGACGTGATCCCCAAGGCAGTGGACGAATATTTCACCTTCCTCTCCGCCTATCAGCGGCAGAACTGGAAGGAGCGCCTCGGCAATCCGGTCTGGCACCAGCATTACGGCAATCCGCCGCAACTCGACATGCCGGTGCCCTTCGCCATGCTGCTCAATCTCGTCAGCGCCTCGAATGCGGAAAACGCCGGCGTGCTCTGGGGGTTCATCTCGCGCTATGCGCCGGGCGTGACGCCGGAAAACAATCCGAAGCTGAACGAGCTCGTCACCTATGCGATCCGCTACTTCAACGATTTCGTCAAGCCGACCAAGAAGTTCCGCCCGGCCGACGCGGTCGAACAGGCTGCGCTCGGCGGCATCGATGCAAAGCTCGCCGAATTGCCGGCGGATGCCGATGGCAACATGATCCAGAACGCCATGCTCGACGTCGCCCGCGCGATAGAGCGCTACCAGGACCATACGAAGAAGAGCCCGGAAGGCGGGCCGGGCGTCGCGGTTTCGTTCTTCCAGATGCTCTATGAAGTGCTGATCGGCCAGGAGCGCGGCCCGCGCTTCGGCTCCTTCGTGGCGCTATACGGCATCGACGAGACGCGGGCCCTCATCGGCAAGGCGCTTGCGGGAGAACTTGCATAAAGGCGGCCCGCCACGCGGCCTGACCGGACGGCGCCTATTGCGGCGCCGGCGGGAAGGGTGCATCCGGGGCCGATAGCGGCGGCGGCGCAATGTCGCCCGGGGGATCGGGAGGCGCATCGAATGGCGCATCGGGCGATGTCAGACCGGGCGGTGCGATATCAGACGGCGTCAGGCCGGGCGGCGCGACATCGGACCGCGGCAGCGGCACGTCGTTGCTGGCAGGCGCTGCCGGTGCGGCGCCGAAAATGCCGCGGCGCTCCTCCTGCGCCTTGTTCATGAGTTCGGCCAGTTCGTCGCCCTCGGCCCGGGCCCAGCCATTGGTCACCAGCCATTGCGATACATCCGTGGTGCCGAGCTTGCAGCGCGTGGCGATCGCCTCTCCGGGCGGCTGCTCGGGCACGACGCATTCCACGGCACGCGACCGCAGCCAGTTGCGCAGGGCCGTGCGCGCCGCCATGCCGCAGGGCCATCCGCCGCCGCCCTCGGCGGCGCAGGTCTCGTCCAGGGCCGGTGGATCGATGCCGGCAAGGGATATGCGGTAGCCGGACGCCTCGATCTCGCCGGCCGTACCGGCAACCGGGCGATAGAGCAGCTTCGGTCTGGCGCTGTCATCGACGGCGACGGCTTCGGGCGGCGGGGCGGGCGCAGCCGCCTGGCCGATATCGCTGAGAGGCGGGCGCGGCTCGACGCGTTCCAGCGGCGCGGCCGTACCTTGCGACGATGCTGGCGGAGCAGCCTCGGCGGGCTCCGGCGATGCCGGCTGCTGCGGGTCCTGTTCCCCACCCGGCTGCATCTCCGCCGGCAGCTCGAAATCCTCGGCGACAGGCACATCCTCGCCGACGACGCCGCCGGCGGCATTGCCATCGAGCGCGCCCTGGAAGGGAGCGACGAAGGAATAGACGAGGATCAGGGCCACGAAAGCCGTGACGGCATAGAGCGGCAGGCGGCGCAGCGAAAACGCCATGTTCACTGGCTCGCCCACAATATCCGCGCAATCCAGTCGATATGCGCGGCGTCGAACGTCCGGTTCGGATGGTCCGGATTCATCGATTGCAACTCGACCGTGCGCGGCGTCTGCCGATACAGGATCTTGGCCATGACCTCGCCGTCGCGCGTTCGCAGCACCACGCGATCCCCGCGCCGCACCGGCGCACCGGGCGAAACGATGATCGTATCGCCATCACGGTAGAGCGGGAGCATGGAATCGCCCGACACTTCGAGCGCGTAGACCGCATCGCTCGGGCCAACCGGAAATTCCACGACGTCCCAGCCCTGCCCGACCGGAAAGCCGCCATCGTCGAAATAGCCGCCGGCGCCGGCTTGGGCAAAGCCGAGCAGCGGCACGGGCCGCGTCGAGGAAACGGGCGGACTCTCCGGCCTGCCATGGACCAGCGACATGAATTCGTCGACCGAGGCCCCGGTGGCCTCCATGATCTTGGCAAGCGACTCGGTGGAGGGCCAGCGCGCGCGGCCGTCGATCGCATAGCGCTTCGATTTGTTGAAAGTCGTCGGGTCCAGACCAGCACGCTTTGCCAAGCCCGATACGGACAATGAATGCCGAGCCGCCAAGGCGTCGATGGCCGCCCATATGCGGTCATGTGAGAACATCGGAGCGCTTCCTGAAAGGAAAAAATACCTTCAAGTTCTGTTCTAGGCGGAATACAGACAAAAGTCGAGAAAATTCACGGAAAACTTTCTCATATGATGCGCGGCGGGGGCAAAGGAAATTTCCCCCCGCCGGCGCTGTCTCAGGCGGCCTTGCCGACTTCGCCCCGATAGGGATCGAAGCGCTCGTAGAAGGTTTCCCCCTTCTCCGCCATGTCCTGCAGGAGCTTCGGCGCCTTGAACTGCTGGCCGTATTTCTTCTGCAGGCTCTTCGCCAGCTCGACGAATTTGCCCGCGCCCATGCCGTCGATATAGGAGAGCGTCCCGCCGGTATAGGGCGCGAAGCCGAAGGCGAGAATGGAACCGACATCCGCCTCGCGCGGGTCGGTGACGATACCCTCCTCCATGACGCGCGCGGCCTCCAGCGCGATCGTCACGAGGAAGCGCTGCTTCAGCACCTCGACATCGACCCCGGCCGCATCCTGCTGCGGATAGAGCGTCTTCAATTCCGGCCAGAGATGCTTCTTGGCGGGCTTGGGCGGATAGTCGTAGAAGCCCTTGCCGTTCTTGCGGCCCCGGCGGTCATATTTGTCGACGAGCATGTCGACCAGCTCCACATGGCGCGGGTCGACGGCCTTCGGGCCAAGATCGGCAAGGGTCGCCTTCAATATCTTCTGCGACAGGTCGATCGCCGTCTCGTCGTTGAGCGCAAGCGGCCCTACCGGCATGCCGGCCATGCGCGCGGCATTCTCGATCATCGCCGGAGGAACGCCCTCCACCAGCATGTTATAGGCTTCCGACATATAGCGCAGCACGCAGCGATTGACGTAGAAGCCGCGCGTGTCGTTGACGACGATCGGCGTCTTCTTGATCGCCCGCACATAATCGAGCGCGACGGCAAGCGCCTTGTCGGAGGTCTTCTTGCCCATGATGACTTCCACCAGCATCATCTTCTCGACCGGCGAGAAGAAATGGATGCCGATGAAGTTCTTCGGCCGCACTGAAACCTTGGCGAGGCCGGTGATCGGCAGGGTCGAGGTATTGGAGGCGAAGATGGCGCCGGGCTTCAGCACGGCCTCCGCCTTCTCCGTCACCGCGCGCTTGACTTCGCGATCCTCGAATACGGCCTCGATCACCAGATCGGCGCCTTCGAGATCATCGTAGCTGGCCGAAGCGGTGATCATTTCGAGCAGCTTGTCCTTGTCCTCCGCCTTGGCCTTGCCCTTCTGGATCTCCTTGGCGATGAGTTCGGCCGAATGGGCCTTGCCCTTCTCCGCCGCCTCGACCGACTGATCGAGAAGCACCACCGGGATGCCCGCCCGGGCCGTCACATAGGCAATGCTGGCGCCCATAAACCCGGCGCCAACCACGCCGATCTTCTTGAATTTCGTCGGTTTGACGTCGTCCGGGCGGCGCGCGCCCTTGTTCAGCTCCTGCAGGGAGACGAAGAGCGAGCGGATCATCATCCCGGCTTCCGTCGTCTGCAATATCCTGGTGAAGTAGCGCTGTTCGATCTTCAGCGCGGTGTCGAAGGGCACGAGCAGGCCCTCATAGACGCTCTTCAGGATGAAGGCGGCGCCGGGATAATTGCCATAGGTCTCGCGGCGCAGGATCGCCGTCGCGGCCGGCCAGAGATTGGCGCCCGCCGCCGAATAGATGGCGCCACCGGGCAGCTTGAAGCCCTTTTCGTCCCATGGCTGGACCGGCTTCAGGCCGTCCCTGATCATCTTCCTGGCCGCTTCGACCAGCTTCTTGGCAGGTGCGATCTCATGCACCAGGCCTAGCGCCCTGGCCCGTGCCGCGGTGAGGCTGGAGCCGGTCGTCATCATCTGCAGGGCATCCTGCTGGTTGGTCAGCCGCGGCACGCGCTGCGTTCCGCCGGCGCCCGGAAAGATGCCGACCTTGACTTCCGGCAGCGCCATCTTCACCGCCGGATCGTCGGAAACCACCCGTCCGTGGCAGGCGAGCGACATTTCGAAGGCACCGCCCATGCAGGTGCCGTTGATCGCCGAGACCCACGGCTTGCCGCAGGTTTCGAGTTTGCGGAACAGCCCGCCCATCCGGCCGGTGGTCTCGAACAGCAGTTCGACCGCCTTCTTCGGGTCCTTCGCCTTCTCCTCCTGGAATATCTGGAACATGCGCTTGAGCATTGTCAGGTCGGCGCCGCCGGAGAACGTGTCCTTGCCGGAGGTGATGACGGCGCCCTTGATGGCCTCGTCCTTCGCTACCTGATCGACGATCGCGTCCAGTTCCTTCATCACCTCCTCGGTGAAGACGTTCATGGATTTGTCCGGCATGTCCCAGGTCACGAGCGCAATGCCGTCGCTGTCGATATCGACCTTAAAGTTGGTGTATTTCATGGTCGGCCCTCCCGATCAGACGCGTTCGATAATGGTGGCGGTGCCCATGCCGGCACCGATGCAAAGGGTGACCAGCGCCACGTTGAGGTCGCGGCGCTCAAGCTCGTCGAGCACGGTGCCGAGGATCATCGCCCCGGTCGCCCCGAGCGGATGCCCCATGGCAATGGCGCCGCCATTGACGTTGATCTTGTCGCGCGGAATGTCGAAGGCCTGCATATAGCGCAGCACCACGGCGGCGAAGGCTTCGTTCAGCTCGAAAAGATCGATGTCCGAGAGCTTCATCCTGGCGCGCTTGAGCAGCTTTTCCGTTACGTCGACGGGGCCCGTCAGCATCAATGCCGGATCGGAACCGATATTGGCGAAAGCGCGGATGCGGGCGCGCGGCTTCGAGCCGATGGCCCTCGCAGCGCTTTTCGAGCCGAGCAGCACGCCCGCCGCACCATCGACGATGCCGGAGGAATTGCCGGCATGGTGAACATGGTTGATGACCTCCACTTCCGGATGCGCCTGGATGCCGACGGCATTGAAGCCGCCCATCTCGCCGGGCATGACGAAGGAGGGATTGAGCGAAGCCAGCGCCTGCATGTCCGTCGACGGGCGCATATGCTCGTCGCGATCGAGGATCTTGAGGCCGTTTATATCCTTGATCTCAAGCACCGAATTCTTGAAGTAGCCCTTCTCCCAGGCCTCGCCGGCCCGTTTCTGGCTTTCGACGGCATAGGCATCCACATCGTCGCGGCTGAAGCCGTATTTGGTGGCGATCAGATCGGCGGAAACGCCCTGCGGCATGAAATAGGCGGGCAGGCCGACCGACGGGTCCATGTACCAGGCACCGCCCGACATGCCCATGCCGACACGCGACATGGATTCGACACCGCCGGCGATGACGATGTCGTCGGCGCCCTGGGCGATCTTGGCGGCGCCGAAATTCACCGCATCGAGCCCCGAGGCGCAGAAGCGCGATATCTGCATGCCCGGCGCCTTGAAATCATAGCCGGCCTCGAAGGCGGAGGAGCGCGGAATGACCGCGCCCGCCTCGCCGACGGGATCGACGCAGCCATAGATGATATCGTCGACGAGGCCCGTATCGAGGCCGTTGCGGTCGCGCAGCGCCTCGAGCACATGGGCGCCGAGCCGAACGGCCGGGACCTCATGCAGGCTTCCATCCTTCTTGCCTCTGCCGCGCGGTGTGCGGACGTGATCATAGATATAAGCGTCGGCCATAATATTCTCCCTTCATGCCCGCCACCGGGGTCGAGACCCTAGAGGCTGCGGGCGATCAAAAGCTTCATGATTTCGTTGGTTCCGCCATAGATGCGCTGGACGCGGGCATCGCGGAACATGCGGGCGATGGGATATTCGTTCATATACCCATAGCCGCCATGCAGTTGCAGGCATTCGTCCACGACCTTGTTCTGCAGGTCGGTCAGCCAGTATTTCGCCATCGACGCCGTGACGGGATCGAGCCCGCCATTGACGTGGCGCTCGACGCAATGGTCGTAGAACACGCGGCCGATCGTCGTCTCCGTCTTCAGTTCCGCCAGCTTGAACTGGGTATTCTGGAACTCGATGATGGACTTGCCGAAAGCCTTGCGCTCCTTGACGTAGTCGGAGGTGATCGCGATGGCCCGTTCCGCCATGGCGATCGCGGTTCCGCCGATCTGCAGGCGCTCCTGCGGCAATTGCTGCATGAGCTGGACGAAGCCCTGCCCTTCCTCGGTGCCGAGCAGATTGGATGTCGGAACCCGGACCTCGTTGAAGAAGAGTTCGGACGTATCGTTGGATTTCAGCCCGACCTTGTCGAGGTTGCGGCCGCGCTCGAACCCTTCCTGGCCGTCGGTTTCGACGACGATCAGCGATGTGCCCCTGGCGCCCTGCGCCGGATCGGTCTTGGTCACGACGATGACCAGATTGGCCAATTGGCCATTGGTTATGAACGTCTTGGACCCGTTGATGACGTAGTGATTGCCATCCTTGCGGGCGCTGGTCTTCACCCCCTGCAGGTCGGAACCCGCACCCGGCTCCGTCATGGCGATGGCGCCGATCAATTCGCCCGTCGCCATCTTCGGCAGCCATTTCCGCTTCTGCTCTTCCGAGCCGTAATGCAGGATATAGGGCGCGACGATGGAATTGTGCAGCGCTATGCCGAAACCATCGACGCCGACATGGCTGATGGCCTCGAGGATGGCGCTCTCATGCGCATAGGTTCCGCCCGCGCCGCCATATTCCTCCGGCATCGAGGCGCAGAGCAGGCCGTTCTCGCCGGCACGCTCCCAGACGGACCTGTCGAAGATTTCCTGCTTCTCGAAACGGTCGTAATGCGGCAGGACCTCCGCCTCCAGGAACTTCCTGGCCATTTCCTGCAACATGACGACATCGTCGGTCTTCCAGGCCGGCTTCGGTACGCCTAGGACGTCCTCTGGCTGCATACCCATCATCATCCTCCTGAGATCGGTTTCCCGGGCAAGGCCCGCGGCTTTGTTCCAAAGTCTAGAATGCTTCCGCCGGCAACGCCATCATCGTCTCCGAGCCGCTCTGGATCCGCGCCAGATGCGCCGCCGTTTCCGGCATGACGCGCTCCATGAAGAACTTGCCGGTCAAAAGCTTGGTCTCGTAGAACTGGGCGTTCGCAGCGCCGGCCGCAAGCCTGGCATTGGCGGCCCCGGCCATCTGCGCCCACATGTAGCCGAGGCTCACAAGGCCGAAGAGGTGCATGAAATCGGTCGATGCGGCGCCGGCATTGTCGGGATTGGCCATGCCGTTCTGCATCAGCCACATCGCGGCGGCCTGAAGGTCGTTCAGCCCCTTCTTCAGATGCTTCGTATAGAAGGACAGCTTTTCGTCGGAGCGGTTCTCCTCGCAGAAATCGCCGACTTCCTTGAAGAAGGCCATGACGGCGCGGCCGCCATTGAGGCCGAGCTTGCGCCCGACGAGATCGAGCGCCTGAACGCCATTGGCGCCCTCATAGATCATGGCGATACGCGCATCGCGGACATACTGGCTCATGCCATGTTCCTCGATATAGCCGTGGCCGCCAAAGACCTGCTGCGCCATGACGGCGTGCTCGAAGCCCTTGTCGGTGAGCACGCCCTTCAGCACCGGCGTCATCAGGCCGAGCACATCGTCGGCCAGCTGGCGCTCGGCCTCGTCGCCGGAGCGATGGGCGACATCGGAGCGCAATGCCGACCACAGGATGAAGGCGCGGCCTGCTTCGTTGAACGATTTGATGGTCAGGAGGATGCGGCGGATATCGGGATGGACCATCAATGGGTCGGCCTTCTTGTCCGGCTCCTTCGGCCCGGTCAGCGAGCGGCCCTGGATGCGCTCCCGCGCATAGGCGGCGGCGTTCTGGTAGGCGACCTCGGCAATGGAAAGCCCCTGCAGGGCGACGCCGAGCCGCGCCTCGTTCATCATGGTGAACATGGCCCGCAGGCCCTTGTGCTCGCCGCCGATCAGGTAGCCCGTGGCATCGTCATAATTCATGACGCAGGTGGAATTGCCATGGATGCCCATCTTCTCCTCGATGGAGCCGCAGGAAACGCCATTGCGCTCGCCCGGATTGCCGTCGCCGTCGAGCTTGAACTTGGGCACGATGAAGAGCGAAATGCCCTTCACCCCTTCCGGCGCGCCCTCGATGCGGGCAAGGACGAGATGGATGATGTTTTCGGCAAGGTCGTGCTCGCCGGCGGAAATGAAGATCTTCTGGCCCGATATCCTGTAGGAACCGTCGCCGTTCGGCACCGCCTTGGTGCGCAGAAGGCCGAGATCGGTGCCGCAATGCGGCTCGGTGAGGTTCATCGTGCCGGTCCAGGCGCCATCCACCATTTTCGGCAGATAGGCCTGCTTCTGCTCATCCGTGCCATGGGTGAGGATCGCGGCGATGGCGCCCTGCGTCAGGCCGGGATACATCATCAGCGCCATGTTGGCCGACGACATGTATTCCCCGGCGGCAACATGGATCGTGTAGGGCAGGCCCTGGCCGCCGAATTCCTGCGGCACCGCCAGCCCGAGCCAGCCGCCTTCGCGATATTGCCGGAAAGCCTCGCCATAGCCTTCCGGTGTCGTCACCGAACCGTCATCGCCGCGCACGCAGCCCTGCCGGTCGCCGGACTGGTTGACCGGAAAGAGCGTATTCTCCGCCAGCTTTCCGGCTTCCCCGAGAATGGCTTCGACAATATCGGACGACGCGTCGGAAAATCCCGGCAGGTTGTTGTAACGTTCAAGCCCCAGGACATCGTTCAGCACAAACAGCGTGTCTTCCACGGGCGCGCGATAACTCGGCATAGATTTCCTCCAACACAAGCAGAAAGACAGCGCGCGGAATTCGGCACTGCCGGATCATGATTCCACTATAGGCAATTTTGACGTTTCCGTAAACGTCAAAATTGTGCGGGTGCGGCAATTTTCTCGTCCTTCGGGTCCCGGTAATCAATAGACGGCGATCAATAGGCAGCGATCAATAGAAGGCGATCAATCGGCGCCACTGTCTCCGGCATTCCCATTCCCCGCGCCGGCCGTGCCTTTATCCCCGGTATCGGCATCCCCAGTATCGGCATCCCCGGTATCGGCATCTCCAGTATCGGCGAGGAAACTGGCGATATAGGCCAGCGGGGCGTTCCAGTTGATGGTGATCTCGTTGGAGCCGAACGCATTGATATCATCGACATAACACAGTTGCGCGACACAGCCGTTCAGCCGCTCGCGTGCGATCTCGTCGACCAGCGACGAGTTGGGGCCGCCGGCAAGCGAGCCGGGCGGCGGGTGCGGCAGCGATGGCTCGACCTGATGCGCGAACCAGCGGCTGTGCTGGTTCTTGGCGTAGAATGTGCCATAGCCGGTAACATAGGAAAGGTTCATCGGGTTGCGGCCGAGCAGATAGTCCATGCCCCGGCGGACGCCTTGCAGATAGATGGGCTTTCGCGTCAGATCGTAGGCCGCCGAAACGACGATCATGTTCTGCAATATGAGATGATTGCTGCCCCAGTCATATTGGCCATTGTCCGGCCTGTAGGGCTGGCCGAACGGCTCGGTCTCCTGCAGCGCCAGCAACCGGTCGGCTGCTGCAATCACCGACTGGCGGATATCGGCATGATCGCCCGCCGGCAGCCGGCGCTTGCCGTAGAGCGCGAGGTGCAGCCGCGCGAGGCCCGCCGTTCCCGCCCAGTCGAAAGCGCCATGGCCGCCCCTGTCGAAGACGTCGCCCGCCCAATGCGGCGACTGGCGCAGCGCCGCAAGATAGGAAGCGCCGCCGGTGGCGAGATAGAGCTCGGCCGCCGCCCAGTAGAACTCGTCGCTGACATCGCCATCGCCATAATTGCCGCCGCCCTCGAAATAGACCGAAGGTGCGTAGATGGCCGGATGCCTGCGCGCCGCCGCCCATGCCTTTTCCGCCGCCTTGCGCAATATGGCGGCAAAGGCCGGATCATGGCGCTGGAACAGCCGCGCGCCCTGCGCTGCAGCCGCTGCAAGATTGAGCGTTGCGGCAGTGGACGGCGCATAAAGCGCCCTCGCCTTCGGATCGAGATGCGGCAGCATCGGCGGGCCCGTCCATTGCGTATCGTGAACCTTGTGATGAACCATGCCGGCGAGCGGTTCTCCGTCGGGCACGACCATCTTCAACAGGAATTCGAGTTCCCAGCGTGCCTCATCGAGAAGATCGGGGATATTGTTGCCATGTTCGGGAATGCGCAAGCGCCCATCCGCCGTGATGGCCGCCGGATCATTGGCGTAAAGCTCGGCGCGTTCGACGATATCCATCAGCTGCGCCACCGCGATGCCGCCATTGACCACATATTTCCCCTGGTCGCCGGCATCGTACCAGCCGCCCTCGACATCGAGCCTGTAGTCGCAATGCCAGTCGAGATCCGGATAGAGCTTCGCCGCTTCGTCGCGATCGAGGCATGGCACCTGCCGGTCGCCTCTGTTCGGGGCGATGCCGACATGCCCGGCCGGCCTTGCATAGGCCTCGCCGACGATATCGGCGCGGATCCCGGTGCCGCTGCGGGCAAGATAGAACCAGGACTGGGCGTCGATGCTCAATCGTTCATAGAGGCTATTGCCGATCGGAAAGGGTACGCTCTCATTGCCGGCCACCGCCAGCCGGTAGCCATCCCCGGCGCCATGAAAGGCGCTGAAATCCGCGCCATGCGTTTTGAGGCCGGACGACGGATGAGGGCCGGCGGGTACGGTCCTGCCGCGATAGACGGTGCTGCCGGCCGCATCGAGCAGCCGGAAGTCCAGCGGCTCCTGCGCATCGGATATGATCGTTGCGCCTTTGGGTCCTTGCGGCAGATAGCCGGCCTGATTGACGCGGACGGGCGAAGCGTGCTGTCCGATGGCGGTCACGGGCAGCAGGCAGCAGGCCAGGATCACCAGGCAAATGGCCAAGCGCGACAAAGACATCCGTTCTCATCTCCCACGACCGCTTTATTGGCGATTCCGCTACTAATTTAACCAGTTGTTTACCACGTTTGGCCAATGTCTCCAGAACGGTGAACCGTGTTTATTTGTGATTTGTTTTTCACGGCTTGCCGGATCGCGAGGGGCCCTGCCCCAGCTCTCCGGTTTGGCTCCAAGGCGCGACACGCCCCGGCTTTCCCATAGAGCTCAAGCAATGAACCCGAGCCGCGCAGGCGGCACAGAGATTAAGCAGACGTCCATGACGAACCAGGGGTCACTGATGGAACAGGTCAACGTGAATCGCGCGCGGCGCGAGGCTTCGTCCTTGGATGATCTCAACAGGACGCTCGAAATCCTCGAAGGCAAGTTGCGCAAGGCGATGGCGAGCGAGCCGGCACCGCAGCCGGAGCAGGATGATGGCGACCTCGCCGACCGTTTCGCCCGGCTGGCCTCCCGCGCCGGCGCCTCTGCGGCGAGCCAGCGCGGCCCGGAGCGCAGCCCAGAACGCGCCTATGCGCCGCGCCAGGCCGATGGCAAGCACGACCTTTCCGCCGTTGCGGCCCAGCTGAAGGAATTGCGCGCCTCCGATATGCCGCATGGCAGCTCCATGAACCGCCTGCGCCTGTCGACCGCCGACCGCGCCGCGCCACGCCTCGAACATGGCTGGCCGGAACGGACGGGCCGCGGCCCATCGATCCTGCGTGACGTTCCGCCCGTGAAATATGCGGGCAGGGTCTCCGGCGAGAGCATTCCGCTGCCGCAGGCGGGCGAACCCACCCTGCCCGCCAGCTTCATGCGGCAGATGGATGAGCGGCTTGACGAAATCAGCCGCGCCATCGTCGCCACCGCGCGGCCCGCTGACCGCCACGCCGATACGGACCGGCTGGACCGGCTGGACCGGCTGGAAGCGCGCATCGCCAGCCTTGCCGGCAATGTCGAAGCCGCGCTCGACGATCGCTTCTCCGATACGCTGCTGCAGCGCATGGGCGAGCTGGCGCATCGGGTCGAAACCCTCGCCGGGACCACGCGTCCCTCGGTCGACATCGACGCGCTTTCCGACCAGCTGGCCGCCATGTCGCGCCATCTGCAGAATGCCCCGGCCGCGATCAACATTTCCGATTTCCGTGAACTCGAGCAGCGTGTCGTCCAGATCATCGACAAGCTGGAGACCATGTCCGGCCATGGCGCCAGCGACGAGCTGGCCCTGCGCATGGACGAGCGCTTCAGCGCGCTGACCCGGCGGCTCGACGACCAGTATGAGGCAAGCGCGCATCATGGCGCCCGCCTCGCCGACAATATCGACGCCCGTTTCGAGGACATGGCGCAATATATCGCCGCCAATGTGCCGCCGGCCGGGCAGACCGATGCGGCCATCCGCAATCTGGAACTCCAGATCGCCGGCCTGGCCGAACACCTGTCCCTGTCCAATGAACGCTATGCGCAGGTGGCTTCGATCACCCCCCGTCTCGACGCCATCGAGGACACGCTGGCGGCCAATCGCGATTTCGTCATCGAGGCCGCCCGTCAGGCCGCCGTCGAGGCCATCGGCAATGCCGCCGGTTTCGAAACGCCGCATGACAGCGCCATTGCCCGCCAGCTCGCCGACGATCTGAAGGTGCTCGAAGGGCTGGCGCGGAAATCGGAAGACCGCAACACCAAGACTTTCGAAGCCATCCATGACACGCTGCTGAAGATCGTCGATCGGCTGGCATCGCTTGAAAGCGCGCCTGCCCCGGTCGAGCGGGCTGCTGAACCCGCCGCGGCGGAAGCCGATGGCCGCGAGCGGAATTCGCTCCTCGGCGGCATCACCCGCAGCTTCGATGATCACACCGCCCGGGACGATGACGGCCAGGTCGAGCCTGCCATCGATCTCGACAGCGGCCCAAGCGGACCGGGTTCCGGCATGCCGGACCTGGATTCGATCCTGAAGCGCGTGCGCGACGACCGGCGCGAAAAGCCCCATGGCGCCGACCTTCCCTCCACCAAATCGGACCTGATCGCTGCAGCGCGGCGTGCTGCCCATGCGGCGGCTGCCGAGGCGGAAGAGCAGGAGCGCGAGCCTGCCATGGCTGGCGAGGATGAGACGCCCGAAGCGAGGCGCGGCTTCTTTTCGCGCCGCCGCAAGCCGATCCTGATCGCCATCAGCGCCATCATGATCGCCATTGCCGGCCTGCAGATCAAGAACGCCTTCTTCACCGAGGCCACCGCGCCCGAAACGGCAGCATCCGTCGCCGGGCCCGCCACCGAAGCGGTACGGCCGACCGATTCCACTCCAGCTGGCTCTGGCCAGACTGACTCTGGCCTGACCGATACTGGCCCGACCGGCATTGATGCGACAGCTTCAAGCCATGTCGGCGCCATCCAGCCGGCCGAGCCCGCAGCGCCGGCGACCATAGACGAGGCCATCGTCGCAGCGCCTCCCGCCACGCCGGAACCGGCTCCGGTGCAGGCCGAAACGCCGCCCGCCGAGGCGATACCCGCCGTACCGCTCGAGGCCGGACCCGACGCTTTGCGCGATGCCGCCGCTTCCGGCGATACGAAGGCGCTATACGAGATCGGCAACCGCTTCATGGATGGCCGGGGCGTCACCAGCGATTATGCCAAGGCGGCGCAATGGTACGAACTCGCCGCCAAGCACGGCTTCGCACCGGCGCAGTACAGGCTGGGCAATTTCTTCGAGAAGGGTCTCGGCGTCGAGCGTGACCTTGCCAAGGCCAGGGAATGGTACCGGCAGGCCGCCGAGCAGGGCAATACGAGCGCGATGCACAATCTCGCCGTGCTGTTCGCTGCCGGCGCCGACGGAGCGCCCGACAATGCGGCGGCAGCCCAATGGTTCAATCGCGCCGCCGAATACGGCGTCAAGGACAGCCAGTTCAATCTCGGCATCCTCGCCGCAAAGGGCATGGGCATGGCGCAGAATCTCGAGGAGAGCTACCAATGGTTCGCGCTGGCCGCCAATGCCGGCGACAAGGACGCGGCAGGCAAGCGCGATGAAGTGGCCAAGGTGCTCGACGCCGCACGGCTGGAGCGCGCCAGGGCGGCAACGGCCCTGTGGAAGGCTCGCGACACCAACAGCGAAGCCAATGCACCGCAGATACCGGCGGAATGGCAGGATGCACCGACCGTAACCGGCTCGGCCGACATCGAGAAGGCCGTACGCAACATCCAGCTCATCCTGAAGAAGAACGGCTACGACACCGGCGGATCGGACGGAAAGATCGGCGCCAAGACGCGCGAAGCCATCATGGCATTCCAGAAGGATAATGGCCTTGCGCCGACGGGAACCGTCGATTCCGACCTCGTCAGGAACCTCCTGAAAAAGAAGGGCTGAGCCGCGGACGTAACGCATATGCCACAGCGCCGCAGCTAAACTTTCGGCGGGGCTCGCAGCAGGCCAGTCGGCGTTTGACTAAAGTCGGCCGAAAGGGCAAGAAACCTTAAAGAATTGCTGTCATCCTCCGCTGCGGGACGGCAATGAGAATTGGGGTTTCCCTTGGGTATCTACCTGCCTATAGCCGAGATTTCGGTCAACATCTTTGTGCTCTTCGGCATGGGTGCTGCGGTGGGCTTCCTGTCGGGCATGTTCGGCGTCGGCGGCGGCTTCCTGATCACGCCGCTGCTCATCTTCTACAACATCCCGCCGGCGGTTGCCGTCGCCACCGGCGCCAACCAGGTCATCGCCTCGTCCTTCAGCGGCGCCCTCACCCATTTCAAGCGCGGCACGCTCGACGTCAAGCTCGGCACGCTGCTGGTGATAGGCGGCGTCGTCGGCGCTGCCATCGGCATCTATGTCTTCGTGCTGCTGCGCGAGCTCGGCCAGCTCGATCTCATCGTCTCGCTGCTCTACGTCGTCTTCCTCAGCACGATCGGCGGCCTGATGCTCTATGAGAGCGTGCAGGCGATGCGCCGGACCCGGGCGGGGCAGCTCGCCACGCTGAAGCGGCCCGGCCAGCACAATTGGGTGCACCGCCTGCCCTTCAAGATGCGGTTCCGCGCCTCGAAGATCTATGTCAGCATCATTCCGATCCTCGTGCTCGGCGGCGCCATCGGCTTCCTCTCCTCGATCATGGGCGTCGGCGGCGGCTTCATCATGGTGCCGGCCATGATCTACCTGTTGAAGATGCCGACCAACGTCGTCGTCGGCACCTCTTCCTACCAGATCGTCTTCGTCACCGCCTTCACCACGGTGATGCAGGCGACGACGAACCAGTCGATCGATATCGTGCTGGCCTTCCTCCTCATGTCCGGCGGCGTGATCGGCGCGCAATATGGCGCCCGTATCGGCCAGAAGTTGCGCGGCGAGCAATTGCGCGCGCTGCTGGCGCTGCTCGTTCTTGCCGTCGGCCTGCGTCTCGCCATAGAACTCTTCGTCACACCCGACGATCTTTATTCGGTCGGGCTGGCGGTGGTCACGGGGGCGCAATGATCAGGGCCGCCCTCTCGACGCTGACGCTTCTCGCAAGCCTCTCCATCGCCGCGGCCCAGCAGCTGCCCGGCAACAAGGAGACGGTGGAGATCGGCCTTTCGACCGACACGATCGCCATCACCTCCGGGTTCCGCGGCACCGATCTCACCGTGTTCGGCGCGCTGGACAATGCCGATCCGCTGATCCAGAGGCAGGGCCGCTACGATGTCGTGGTGGTGCTGGAAGGGCCGCAGCGCAGTTTCGTCGTGCGCCGCAAGGACCGCTATCTCGGCATCTGGATCAATGCGGAATCCGTCGCGTTCCAGAACATTCCCGCCTCCTATTCGCTCGCTTCGACCCGCAGCCTGCAGGATATCGCGGTGCCGAAAGTGTTCCAGCAGCTCGGGATCGGCGTCTACAACATGTATTACGAGCCGATGCCGGACGGTTTCGATTCCAGCCAGTCGCTGAAGGAATTCACCGCGGAACTGCCGCGGCTGAAGCTGAAGCAGCGGCTCTATACGCAGCGTATCGGCGATGTGCAGTTTCTCTCGGCGACGCTTTTCCGCGCCACGCTGTCGCTGCCGGCAAATGTGCCGGTCGGCAAGCACGTGGCCCGCGCCTTCCTCTTCCGCAATGGCGAATTCCTGCGTGAAAGCTCCACCAGCCTGAACATCCTGAAGGCCGGCCTCGAATTCCGCATCTATCGCGCCGCCAACCAGTACAGCCTGCTTTACGGCCTCTTTGCCGTCTTCCTCGCCGTCATTACCGGCTGGATGGGCCGCCTGATCTTCCGCAAGGACTAGGGCTTCGGCCGCGCGACGACGATCAGGCCCTGCAGATATTCGCCCCGGTCGAGGCGGATCGGCTCGGTGGCGATGCTTACCGGCTCCATCGCATACCGGCCGAGCAGGTCCCTGACATGCGCTTCGGAATGCGCGTAGCGCAGCGATTCCTGCAGCAGCATGTCGTCGCTGCCGTCATGGCGCTCGACCGAGAATGCGAACAGGCCGCCGCGCTCCAGTATGGCGGCGATCGTGGCAAACGAGGCGGCGAGATCGCCGACATAGACGAAAACGTCGGCGGCCACGACGAGATCGACACTGTCGGCGGGCATTTCGAAGAGATTGACGTCTTCCTTGAGCAATTCGTCGTAAAGCTCTTTTTCGGCCGCCTGCCGCAGCATCGCCTCGGACAGGTCCATGCCGACCAGCCTCTCCGCCTGCGGCCTCAGATGCGGCGCCATGAGGCCGGTGCCACAGCCGATGTCCAGCACCGATGCGTAGCGCCGGCCCGGCGCCGCCGCCTCGATGGAAGCGGCCAGCAATTCCGGCACCCGGTATTCCAGCCGGTCCAGCAGCATGTTCTCGAAGGTCGGCGCATAGGCGTCGAACAGGGTCTCGACATAGGCCGGCGGCGGGGTCGGCGGCGCTTCGCCATGGCCGGCGGCCGCAAGCTTCAGCGCCGCGCCGAACCGGTCATCGGGGTCCTGCGCCAGCACCTCGCGCCAGATATCCGCCGCGGCATCGCTGTCGCCGGCGGCCTCGAACATTTCCGCCAGCCGGAACAGGCCGGCCGTCCAGTCCGGGACGATCTCCAGCGCCTGGCGCATGAGGTCCGCCGCGGCCGCGTGGTCGCCGGCCTCCGCCAGCATTTCAGCATAGGAAGCCCGGCGATCCGCTATGAGATCGCCGGAAGAAAGAAAAGCGCGTGTCACGATGTTCAGTTCATGATCTGGAGGCGGATAGCCAATATATCGACGCTCTTGCCCGCGCCGGATATGTCGGAATTGATCTTGATCGCGCCGGTGCCATTGCCGGAGCCGGCCGGCAGTTCCACCTGCACCAGATATTCCGAGGTCGCATCCGAGACGTCATAGCGCTTGCGGCCACAATCGCCGGCGCTGCCGAAATCGCAGCTGACGGCCATCTGCGTCGCCGGTCCGCCGGTCTTCGCCAATATGTCGAACACCGCCTTTTTGCCCGCGATCTGCTGCAGGACGCCGGGGCCGACCGCGAAGCTGATTTCATCCGCTTCGCCGGGTGACTTCACGCGCAGGAATTTCTGCGCCTGGTCGCCGGCAATGCTCGCAGTCGCCCGGCCGGAAACCGATACCTGCGACGTGTCTGCCGGCCCGAATATCTCGATCCAGGTGCCTTCAGGCGGCAATTGTCCCTCTTTCAGCGGCTCATGGCTGCCGCTGGCCGGCGGATTGCTGGCGGCGGTGGTCGAAGGCTTGACCGCGATGAGGCCGGAGGCCACATACCACAGCCCGCCAAGCGCCACGGCCAGCAGCGCCGCGACGATCAGGAACTTGCGGAGACCGCCGACCCTGCTGCCTTCCGATTGCCGGTGCTTGCGCCTCGAACGATAGTCCGGGCGGTAATTGTCCGCTGTCGTCGCACGGCCCGCCGGCAGATCAGGCGTGCCGAGCAGCGCCTCGTCCTCGCCGAGAACCGGCTCCCGCCGCTCGCCGCGCGGGGCATCGGCGAATGCCGGCTCCGGGCGCGGCGATTGCGGGCGCGCTGCCGGCTCGACAGTCGGCATGGCAGGCTCCTGGCGCCCGGAAGGCTCTGGCCGCAGAGGAGGCTGTTGCGCTGCGGCTCCGTTCTCGACCCGCGTGATGGTCGCCTTCAGGCGCTCGCGCCGTTCGTTGCGCTGCTGCTCGTCCAGGGCGCCATTGGCGGCGAGCGAGCGCTCATGCGCCGTCCAGGCAGATTCGTAGATCTTCTGCCGCACCGCCGGATTTGCCGCATCGGCCTTGGCCAACGCATTTCTTATTGCCTGCTCAATCGCTTCCAAACCGACGATTTTCCTTCAAATGACCATAGGGCCGCCAAGCGCCCGTTCAGGCCGCGCATCTGATTCACGGCCAGACGATATGTTTTTCCAGCCATACCCTATCTCGTGGCTTATTCAAGACATAAGGGCAAACGGCGCATGTCAGGACCACCGTCGATGACGAGCCGGCGCCCGAAAAATCAGCCTTCCTGCCGGTGGGCCCTTTCATTCGAGTGCTCCTGAACTGACCGAGCACCCGCCTCGGCGAACGGGGGCCAGCGAAAGGACCGGAGAACTTCGCCCGACCATACCGGCCCCGACAAACGTCCCGGCGAACGGGCACGCTCCTCGACCCCGCCCGGCGCCCACGTCGGGCCCCCTGCCAACCCCACGGCCGCGCCTCACTACCACAATCCGCGACCAAAGCCACGGCCACCTCCCGTTCAGCCCCCACGGCCGGCCCCCACGTTCAGCCCCATGTCGGGCCCCCACACGGCCGACCCCATGTCGGGCCCACGGCCTCAAACTCGGGACTTGCTCAATGGGCAAGGCCTGCTAGACTGTTATTACGTTTACGCAAACGTCAAAATAACATTTGGAGGAGCGGCCGATGGCATTGCCGGAAATCTTGAAGAACAATTTGCGGATTCCGGTTGTCGGCGCGCCGCTTTTCATCATTTCCCATCCTCCGCTGGTCATTGCCCAATGCAAGGCGGGCGTCGTCGGCTCGTTTCCGGCGCTGAATGCCCGGCCCGAGGCGCAGCTTGACGAATGGCTGGCCGAGATCACCGAGGCGCTGCGCGACCATGATGCGCGGAACCCCGGCAGCCCGGCCGCGCCCTTTGCGGTGAACCAGATCGTGCACCGCTCCAACAAGCGGCTGGAGCACGATCTGATGATGTGCGTGAAATACAAGGTGCCGATCGTCATTTCGTCGCTCGGCGCGGTGCCGGAGGTGAATGAGGCTATCCATTCCTATGGCGGCATCGTGCTGCACGACGTGATCAACAATCGCCATGCCAATTCGGCCATCCGCAAGGGCGCGGACGGGCTCATCGCCGTCGCTGCCGGCGCGGGCGGGCATGCCGGGCCGCTCTCGCCTTTCGCGCTGGTGCAGGAGATCCGCGAATGGTTCGACGGGCCGCTGCTGCTTTCCGGCGCCATCGCCAGCGGCAGATCCATTCTCGCCGCGAAGGCCATGGGCGCGGACCTCGCCTATATCGGCTCGCCGTTCATCGCCACCGACGAGGCGCGCGCGGTTGAAGGCTACAAGGAGATGATCGTCAATTCGAATGCGGCGGATATCGTCTATTCCAATTATTTCACCGGCATCCACGGCAATTACCTGAAGCCATCCATCGCCCAGGCCGGCATGGACCCGGACCATCTGCCCGAGGCCGACCCGACCAAGATGGATTTCGAATCGGCGACCACCGGCGCCAAGGCCTGGAAGGACATCTGGGGCTGCGGCCAGGGCATCGGCGCGGTAAAGGAAATCACCAGCGCCGGCGCGCTGGTTTCCCGGCTGGAGCGCGAATATCACGAAGCGCGGAAAACTCTCTGCGCAGCCTGATCTCGCCCTTGCATTTGCCCCGCAATGGCTGTATCAGGCCCCCATTCGGGAGGCGACGCCCCGCGCGGACGCCGGCCCCGACCGGAAAGGCAACTTTCCTGCCGCTTTAGCTCAGTTGGTAGAGCACATCATTCGTAATGATGGGGTCGCGTGTTCGAGTCACGCAAGCGGCACCAGTTTTCCTGATATTGCACTGCTCACAGACCTGCCGCATCGTTGAGGATGTCGAGATAGGCGCTATAGGAAAACACGCGGCCGCGTTTACGACCGGTGATTTCCCTGACGATCCCGAGCGATTGAAGCTGCACCAAGGCGGCATTGACCGTCGGCATGGTCAGCGTGGTTTTCTCCACCGCAGCGACGGCCGTCAGGAACGGGCTGGTTCGCATGAGGTCGTGGACCTGCAGGACGGAGGCCGTGCGGTCGGCTTCCGCGACGATGCGCTCGCGATCCTCGGCCAACAGGGTGGCGATCCGGTTGGCGGTGTCGAAGGCCTGGTTGGCGGTTTCGGCAATGCCGTCGAGGAAGAATTCGAGCCAGGCTTCCCAGGCGCCCCGCTCGCGCACCTCCTGCAAGAGACGATAGTAGTCGGCGCGGTGCGTCTTGAAATAAAGCGAAAGATAGAGCAGCGGCTGCCGCAGGACGCCCTCGGCGCAGAGGAAAAGCGTGATCAGCAAACGGCCGAGCCTGCCATTGCCATCCAGAAAGGGATGGATCGTCTCGAACTGCACATGCAGCAGGCCCGCCTTGATGAGCGCCGGGATTTCCGGCGTTTCCGCATGCACGAAGCGCTCCCAGTCGCCGAGGCAGTTCATCACCTCGTTGGGAGGCGGGGGGACGAACATCGCGTTGCCGGGACGGGTGCCGCCGATCCAGTTTTGCGAGGTGCGGAATTCGCCGGGGTTTTGCGTTGCCCCGCGCCCGCTATCGAGCAATTTGCCATGCATCTCCCGGATCAGGCGCAGCGAAATCGGCAGTTCGGCCATGCGTTCAAGGCCGTACATCATCGCATCGACATAGTTGGAGACTTCGCGAACATCGTCCAGCGGCTTGCCGGTCAAAGCCTCGGATTCAAACCGCAGGAGATCGGACAGGGTCGATTGCGTTCCCTCGATCTGCGACGACAGAACCGCTTCCTTGCGCACATACATATAGAGGAAAAGTTCCTTGTTGGGCAGCAGGATGGAAACACCGTCAAGCCGTCCGAGCGCCCGCTCCGCTTCGCTCAAGCGGGTCAGCAGATGGGAAAGACCGACAGGCGGCTCCGGCGGCAGAGGCGGCGGAACGAAGGCTCTCACGCGCTCTCCGGCAACAGCCGTTTCGACAAATCTGCCGAGGCGTCCGTCAAGATTGGACGTATGGGGCACAACTCGGCTCCGAATGTTAATCATCCGGGATTTTAATAGCTGAGTTTGCTAATTAAAGAAACAGCGATTTTGTTTATTAGCGTTGGTCGTTAATTAAATCCGGGATGTCAATGCAGGGCCCTGTGGCTGTTGGTTCCGCCCGGGTTCCTCCCGGCGGAGATTGCGATGCCGGTTTGACTCCACCGGCAATCGGCGTAGTGTGACGGCAGCATCGGGACTACGCTTAGCGGCCGGTGCATGAGAGATGATATGCGCTCCCGCCCAGGTCTATATCGGCAGGAGCAGGCAGGCTCCCCGGATATTTTCCATATTTCGCAACAACAGCACAGGCAGCGCGCTTTCGCGCGGCCGGACATGTGCGCTTCACATCGCCAAGGGAGATCGATCGATGGCCAAGGGTCAGAAACGCAGCAGCAAGGAAATCAGGAAGCCGAAACAGGCCAAGGCGCCGGCGGCCGCCAAGGAAACCGCTTTCAGCGAAACGACCAAGCGGCTCGATATCGCCAAGGGCCGTTGACGATGGCGGCGGGATTGCGGTCGTTCAAGGCCGCGTGCCCGGTCTGCGGCGAGATCGCGGCGCATACGGCTTCGGCAAACCTCATGAGGGTCGTCTGCCTGAATTGCGGCCGGTTCCAGCTTTCGGATGCGGCGCTGCAGGCGCTGGTGCGGCTGCCGGCCCATGAGCGCGAATTGATGCTGACGAAGGCACGGCAGGAGGCGCAAGGCGGGGAATCATACCCATCGCTGCGGGCGTTCCGCGGCGCGGCGGCACGGGCAACGCTGCCGACCTGAAGGCTGGAAGCATGGCGGCGGCTGGAGCCGGCGACAGGGCGGCCGGGCAACTGGGGGCAGCCGGAAAAACCGTGGCAGACGGCATGTATCATTGTAGCAAACCGGTAACACTTGTTCACAAACATTTCGCTGCCACCGGCAGCCATCGATAGCCCGTTCGCGGCGCATTTTCAGGCGAAGGGCATGATTCTGCACGCAAAACATGATAAAGCGCCACAAGTTTCAGCCGATCCGGACCAAGCTGCTGATTTCATTTTAGAATATTCCTAAATCTTAGCGATTGCGCCTCAATATTCGAGCACGTACACGATTTCCAGAGACCAACTGCTGCCGGAGAGGCAGCCATTAACGGCCGCCGCATGAACGCTCATACATTGCAGATAACCGAGCTTTACGAAGTCGAGCACAGCCGGCTGCGTTCCTTCGTGCGGCGGCTGATCGGCAATCCGGTCATGGCGGAGGATCTCGTCCAGCAGGCCTTTGCCAATATATTGGCGAAGCACGGCCAGGCCGGCACGATGAGCGCGGCCTATGCCCGGAAGGCGGTCCGCAATCTGGCGCTCAATCATCTGCGCGATGCGCGCCGCAGGGCCGAGATCGAGGTGCCCGGCGTCGAATTCGACCAGATCGCCGATGCGGCCCCGTCGCCGGAACTCGTCACGCTGTATCGCGACGAGCTGCGCCGCCTGCTCGAGGCGATCCTGCGCCTGCCCGTTCGCCGCCGCGAAGCCTTCGTGCTGAACCGGATCGAGGGGCTTTCCTACGACGAGATCGCCGCGCAGATGAATATTTCGCGCAATACGGTGATCTCGCATGTGGTTGCCGCGATGCTGGAGCTCGACCGCCAGCTGAGTTGAGATTTGCATTGGTCGGAGACGCCGGACCGATGCGACGGAATTCCAGGGAGCAGATGCAGGAAGTCGATACCGATCCCGTTTTCAGGCAGGCGCTGGAGTGGTTCCTTCTCGTCAGGGATGAGAAGGCCTCCGATGAAGATCGCGCCGCGCTGGAAACATGGCTTCTGGCCGACCCGGCGCATGGCCTCGCCTATGCGCGCGCCAGGCGGCTGTGGGATCGCTTCGATCTGGTCAAGCCGGAATATGAGCGCCTGAGCCGCTCCGGGCGTATCGGCCGCCGCAGCCTGCTGCTCGGCGGGCTTGTCGCTCTTGTCGGCGCGCCTTCGCTCTATGTGGTCGCCCGTCCCGAGTTTTCGGCCGATTACAGCACCGGCATTGCCGAGCGCCGCACGTTCACGCTGCCCGATGGCAGCACGGCCGAGCTTGGCAGCCATTCGGCCGCTTCGCTGCAATTCACGGAGGGGGAGCGCCGGCTGGTGCTGCATCGCGGCGAGGGCTTCTTCCGCGTGGCGGCGGAGGCGCGGCGGCCCTTCCTGGTGGAAGCGGCGGCGGGGACGACGCGGGCGCTCGGAACCCAGTTCGACGTGAAGCTGAGCGACGCCGAGGTCACCGTGGCGGTACTCGAACATTCGGTTGCGGTCGAGACGCCGACAGCCGCGCCGGTCGTGGTCCGGGAAGGCTGGCAGATCAGCTATGGCGAGGATGGGCCGCGGCCGCCCGCCCGCGTCGATGCGACTGGCGTCAAGGCCTGGCGGCAGGACCGCATCATCTTCGAGGACGTCCCCTTGCGGCGCGTGCTCGTGGAATTGCAGCGCTACCGTCATGGCAGGATCATGCTGATGGACAATGGCATCGGCGCGACGCCGGTGACGGCGATCTTCGAGACCGCGCACGCGGAAAAGGCGCTGCAGACGATCGCGGAAACGCTGCCCGTGCGCATCGTCAACGCCACGGCCTATCTGACCTTCGTCTATGCCCGCTAGCAGTATGCGGCAAAATAATTTGCCTGCGCGCTCATTGGTTCGGCGTTGTCGGGTGTCTAACACCATGAGGACCAGAAAAACACGGTGCCTCGCGACAGCAACAGGACGGGGTGAATTCATGCGGGGCGGAAGAAGATCGGGACCAGAAGCCGGGGACCTGGCGCAGCAAAATCCGGCAGGACCGCTGCTGAAACCGGCATTGGCCGCTGTTCTCACCATCGCGGCGGCGATGACGACGCCGGCCGCGCTGGCCCAGCAACCGGTTTCCCAGGAAGCCGCGACGCAGCGACGGGCCTCGTTCAATATCGCGCCGCAACCGCTTTCCTCCGCGCTGGTGGCGTTTTCGCAGGCGACGCAGATGCAGCTGTTTTTCAACGCAAACCTCGCGCGCGGCAAGAATTCGCCCGGCGCACGCGGCCCGCTGACCAACAGCGAAGCTGTGCGGAAGATCCTCGCCGGTTCCGGCCTCACCTATCGCATCAGCGGCGGCACGGTGACGATCGTCGATCAAGGCGCCGCCGTGATCACGGGCAGCACCTCGGCCGATGGCTCGATCGCCCTCGAACAGATCAATATCAGCGGCGAGAATGCCTGGGGCCCGGTGCAGGGCTATGTGGCGAAGCGCAGCGCCAGCGGCACCAAGACCGACACGCCGCTCATCGAGACGCCGCAATCGGTTTCCATAGTCACCGCCGACCAGATCAAGACCACCAAGCCGGCATCCATGGCCGATGCCCTGTCCTATACGCCCGGCATCGTCAGCCAGTCGCCGGCCTTCTCGCGCATGGTCGACGATTTCATGGTGCGCGGCTTCAATGTCGCCACCGGCGATCTCGGCATGCTGCGCGACGGCATGAAACTGCAGACCAATGTCTATGACGGCGCGCAGGAGCCCTATGGGCTGGAGCGGGTGGAAGTCCTGCGCGGCGCCTCGTCCATGCTTTACGGCCAGCTCGGCCCCGGCGGCGTCGTCAATGCCATCAGCAAGCGGCCGACCGCCGAGCCGCTGCACGAGGTCAATGTCGAATATGGCAGCTATGACCGCAAGCAGGTTTCGGCGGATTTCGGCGGCCCGCTCACCGAGGACGGCGCATGGTCGTACCGGCTGACGGGATTGCTGCGCGATGCGGACAATTGGGTCGACGACGTGCCGGACGACCGCCGCTATATCGCGCCGGCGCTGAAATGGAGTCCGGACGATGCAACCTCGCTGACCCTGCTCGGCAGCTACCAGCAGATACGCACCCGATTTGCCCCGCCTTTGCCGTATGACGTCGTCAGGTCGGAGCGGATACCGCGCGACATGTTCGTGGGCCAGCACGGCTATGACCGCTATGACAGCGACATGTTCACGCTCGGATACCTGTTCGAGCACGAGTTCGACAACGGGTTGAAGCTGCGCAACAATGCGCGCTATTTCCGCGCGGACGTGCAGTGGGACTATCTCACCGTCACCGGCCTCAGCGGCGATACGCTGCGGCGCGGCCTGTGGAACCGCACCGAGAAATCCACCGGCTTCACCACCGATACGTCGCTGCAATACGAGTTCGACACCGGTCCGGCCGAACATACGGTACTCGGCGGTATCGATTATTACCGCGGCACCTATGAATCGCATCGATTTGCCGGGGCGGTGGGGCCGCTCGATCTTTCCGACCCCGTCTATGACGCGACGCCCATCGTCAACTTTGCCAGCGATCGCGGCTGGTACCAGTCGAGCAAGCAGATCGGCGTCTATCTGCAGGACCAGATCAAGATCGACAAATGGGTGCTGCTGCTCGGCGGCCGCTATGACTGGAGCGACAGCGGCGTGACGAGCTACCGTTCGGGCGTGGTATCGAACCGGAAGGACGAAGCCTTCACCGGCCGCGCCGGGCTGGTCTATCTCTTCGACAATGGCCTCGCGCCCTATGCGAGCGTCAGCCAGTCCTTCGCGCCGACGACAGGTCCGGACGGGCTCTATGGCATGTTCGAGCCATCGAAGGGCACCCAGTACGAAGTGGGGCTGCGCTATCAGCCGCCCGGCAGCAATTTCCTGCTCAGCGCCGCGATCTATGATCTTACCCAGACCAATGTCGTCACTTCCGCCGATGGCGGCATCACTTTCGAGCAGATCGGCGAGGTCCGCTCCCGTGGCTTCGAACTGGAAGCCAAGGCCGAATTCGGCAATCTGAACCTGATCGGCAGCTATGCCTATACGGATGCGCGTTCGGTCAAGGGCAGCCAGACGATCCCGGCCGGCGAGCGCGTGGCGCTGGTGCCCTACCATACGGTCTCGCTATGGGCGGACTATGCGCTGGACGATGTCGGCCTGAAGGGCGCGAAGATCGGCGCCGGCGCCCGCTATCTGAGTTCGGCCAATGTTCCGGATTTCGACAAGGATGTGCCGGGGCGCGTGCTGGTGGACGCGATGGTGAGCTATGATTTCGGCGCCATCGACAAGAAATACGAAGGCACCACGCTCTCCGTCAATGCGCGCAATCTTTTCGACAAGAAATACTATACCTGCGTCGATTCCGGCGGCTGCCGCTATGGCGAACCGCTGACGGTGACGGCGAGCCTGGGCTATCGCTGGTAGCGCAGGGATGACGCTGACGCGGCGCGCATTCATGGGCGGCCTGATGGCCGTCCCTCTTCTTGCGGAACTTGCCGCCAAGGCACATTCCGCCACCATTGCGCGCCGCATCGTCACCCTCGATCTTTTGCCGACGGAGCTTCTGCTCACGCTTGGTTTCAGCCCCATTGCCGTCGCCAATCTTCCGCTTTACCGCAAGCTGGTCGCCGTTCCGTCGCTACCGCCGGAAGTCGTCGATATCGGCCCGCTGCTCGAGCCCAATCTTGAATATCTGCAACATTTGAAGCCGGACCTGATCATGCTGGCCGATTGGCAGATCCTCGGCCAGGACAATCTCGCCCGTATCGCACCGCTCGCCCCGATAAGCACCGTATCCCGCGACAGGCCCGCGGTGGAGCATCTCCAGGACCTGTTGCTGCAGGTCGGCGCCATGGTCGGCAAGGGGGATGAAGCCCGGATGTGGAACGCGCGCGCCGATGACGTTCTTGCGGCCGCACGCCGGAGCCTGGCCGCCCGCAAGCAACGCCCGGTCTATGTCATCCGGCTGGTCGAGGACGGGCGCCACGCCGCGATATTCGGCGGCAATGGCATGATCGGCGACGTCCTGCGCCGGCTCGGCCTGGACAATGCCTTCGATGGCAAGGTCAACGCATCCGGCGTCACCACCATCGGCATCGAACGACTTGCCGCCGTGCCGGAAGCGCAGATCGTGCATTTCCATCGCGGCGAGGAAACCGGGCGGGCGCTGCAGCGGCTGCGGCTGAGCCCGTTCTGGAACGCGCTGCAGCCGGTGCGGCAAAACCGCGTCATTGCCATGCCGGTGATCTACCCCAATGGCGGCATTCATTCGGCGATACGACTGGCCAGCCAGCTCGAGGCCGCCCTTGCCCCGGATGCGAACCGGCATGGATAGGCGAACCGGCATGGATAGGGGGGCCGGCATGGATGGGGTTTCGCATTCCCTTCGCCCGGCGGCGCTCGTCCTGCTGCTGTCCGCCGTTGCGCTCGCGCTGGCCGCGCGCAATTTCCAGGTGGTGCTGCCGGCGGGCGATTGGTGGAATGCCGTGCTGCACCCGTCCGAAGCCGACATGCGCCAGTTGATGCTGCATTACAGCCTGTTGCCGCGGCTTTGCGCCAGCCTGCTCTGCGGTGCCGCGCTTGGCCTTGCCGGCGTGCTGTTCCAGCAGGTGCTGCGCAATCCGCTGGCGGAGCCCGGCACGCTCGGCGTCTTTGCCGGCGCGAAGCTCGCTCTCGCCGCCGCCACATTGTGGATGCCGGGGCTGCTGGTGCTGGGCCAGGATACGGTCGGCTTTCTTGGCGGCAGCCTGGCCGTTCTGCTGGTGCTGGCGCTGACATGGAAGCGCGACCTGTCGCCGCTGCTGGTCATTCTTTCCGGCCTTGTCGTTTCGCTCTACCTCGATGCGATCAGCAAGACGCTCGTTCTGGTCCATTTCGACGCCTTGAGCGATCTGTTCAAATGGCAGGCGGGATCGCTCAGCCAGAACAGCTGGATCATGGTGGCCGGCCTGTTGCCGCGCCTCGGTATCGCGGCCATCATTGCCTTGTGCATGCTGCGTCCGCTGGCGCTGCTCGACCTCGACGACGACGGCGCCCGCAGCGTCGGCCTGTCGCTGACGGCGGCGCGCGCGCTTGCAATCGCCGTTGCCGTGGTGCTCAGCGCCTTCGTCGCCGGATCGGTGGGCGTCATCGGCTTCATCGGTCTCGCCGGCCCGGCCATAGCGCGGTATGCCGGGGCCCGCCGTTTGGGCGAAAGGCTCGTCTGGGGGCCGCTGATCGCCGCGGCGCTGCTGACCCTCGCCGACCAGCTCGTCCAGATCGTCGCCGGCGGCGCCGACCTTCCCACCGGCAGCGTCACGGCCCTCATCGGCGCGCCGCTGCTGTTGTGGCTGATCCGCAAGGTGCGGGCGGCGGGTCCTGTCGTCACGCGGCCGAGGGTTGCCCTGCGGCAATCGGCTCGGCCATGGCGCCTGACGGTCATGCTGTTGGCGTTGCTTCTGCTCGTCCTGTGGCTGACGCTCTCGCTCGGCCGCGTCGAGGCCGGCTGGACCTGGGCGCTGGGCGACGAGTTTCACCTTCTCATGCAATGGCGGCTGCCGCGCGTTGCCGCGGCGGCGGCAGCGGGTCTGATGCTCTCCATGGCCGGCGTCCTGTTGCAGCGGGTGACCGGCAATGCCATGGCGAGCCCGGAGCTGCTCGGCATATCCGCCGGCACCGCCCTGGTGATGATCGTTTCCGTCCTGCTCCTGCCCGGCGCCGACCGCGCCGCGATGATGCTCCCCGCCAGTCTCGGTGCATTCGCAACGCTGCTGCTGATGCTGTGGCTCGGCCGCCGCTCGTCATTCGCGCCGGAACACATGCTGCTGGCCGGCATCGCGCTGACGACAATCCTTGGCGCGGTCATATCCGTGCTCATGTTCAGCGGCGATCCGCGCATCGTCACGGTCCTCGGCTGGCTCGCCGGTTCGACCTATTCCGTCACCGGCCGCGATGCCGCGCTGGTCTGTTCGATCGCGCTGATGATGATCATCTTCGTGCCGTTGACCGGACGCTGGCTCTCGATCCTGCCGCTGGGCGTTGCCACCAGCAGCGCTCTCGGCGTGACCGTGCGCCGGACACGGCTGGTGCTGCTGGCGCTGACGGCGATCATGACCGCGGCATCGACGCTGCTCGTCGGCCCGCTCAGCTTCATCGGCCTGATGGCGCCGCACATGGCCCGCATGCTCGGGCTGAACCGGCCAATGGCGCAGCTCTGCGCCGCCGGCCTTCTTGGCGCCATCCTGATGGTATTCGCCGACTGGCTCGGCCGGATGGTCGCCTTCCCCTGGCAGATCCCGGCGGGCATCGTCGCCACCTGCCTCGGCGGGACCTATTTCATCTGGCTGATACGGAAATGAGTTCCACGCTCGCACGGATTTTCACCGGAGATCTCGCCATTGTCGGCGGCATGCTGGCGCAGGCGGATGATCCGCGCGAAACCATCGCCGGCACGGACCTGCTCGACGCGGATGTGCTCGGCGCCCTCATCGCGCGCTTTGCCCGCAACTATGCCGAGCCGGAAAGGCGCGCCGTGGCCTCCCAATGGTCGAAATGGCATTTCTCCACGCTGCTGACGCCTTTCCTCGCCGCCAGCCTCGTCGCCAATCACCGGATGCCGACTGCCCTGGCCGATCTCGACATCGTGCTGTCGCCCGATGGGCGCACTGCCGCACTCAGGCTTCGGCACGAAGGAGACGCCATTGGCCCTTCCCATGCCTTCGACCGCTTTGAGCCGCTTTTGACGGATCATCTCGAGCCGGTCATCGCGGCACTGGCCGCCGCGAGCGGCATTGCGCCGCGCGTGCTGTGGAGCAATGCCGGCAATATAATCGAGCAGGTCCTGCAACGGCTGAAAGCCGCGCTCGGGCCCGATCACCCCGCCATCGCCCAGATGGTTGAACTGCTCGATACGCGCAAATGGCGCGATGGCCGGCCAAACCGGCTGTTCGAGCCGGTGCGCTACCGGAAAATCGGTGCCGACCTCAAGCGGCAGCGGCGCGTCTGCTGCATCCGCTACCTCATCCCCAGCCTCGATTATTGCAAGACATGCCCGCTCGACCGGCCCTGACCAGGGCCAGGCTGCGCAGCCCGTCTTTCCCGGCCTTTCCTGCATCTGTGCGCTGGCGTCCAGTGCGAGGCGGCTGCCTGCCGGATTGCGATCCCGCAATGCGCCGTCGAAGGCAGCTGCCGGCAGAGCCGCGGCCAACTGGCGGCGGTAATCGCCGCTCTCGTCAAGCAGGGCGGACTGGTGTTTTCAAATGAAAAATGGACAAATCCGCAGATTGGACTAGGGTTGAGACAGCGGGCTGGATGGCTCGGCGTTTTTCCCGGTCTCGCCTCGTTCCACCCTTGAGACCGGTTGAAGGTCAAAACCGTACAAAGCATAGCGTGGCCTGGTTTTTTCCGTCATACCACGGCCTTGAGCAGCATGGACTGCCAAGGGACGGGCTCCAGCCCGACTGGAGCACAAATGACCATAATCGATCCCTCGGCGGTGCAGAATTACCTGCTGAGGAAGCTGCCAATCGAAGCATTTCACTTTCTCTCTCCCGTGATGAAGATCGTCGATCTTCCACTGAAGCGCGTTCTCGTGGAAACCAACCAGCCGAACAGCCATGTCTTCTTCATCGAGCAGGGACTGGCTTCCGTCGTCGCCTCGACGGGCGATGACGAATCCATCGAAGTCGGCCATGTCGGTTATGAAGGCGTGTCCGGCGCCCATATCGTCCTCAGGGCGGACCGGACGCCGAACCGCACTTTCATGCAGGTCGAGGGGATCGGCGTTTCGGTGCCCGTGGTCGAGCTGGAACAGATGTTCGAGCGCTTCAACATGGCGCGCGAACTGTTCCTGAAATATGTGCATACGGCCGAGCTGCAATTGGCGCATTCGGCGCTCGCCAATGCGCGCTACAACATGCAGGAGCGGCTGGCGCGCTGGCTCCTGATGTGCCATGACCGCCTGCGCGTCAACGATTTGGCGCTGACGCATGAATTTCTCGCGCTGATGCTGGGCGTGCGCCGCTCGGGAGTTACCAATGAGATCCACGTGCTTGAAGGCATGCACGCCATCAAGGCCACGCGCGGAAACATCCGCATCGTCGATCGCTCCCGGCTCGAGGAGATCGCCGGCGGCTGCTATGGCGTTCCGGAACGAGAATATGAACGGCTGATCGGCAACCCGTTCCTGCGCTAGGGCGCTCAGTGCAATCTGCGATCTCTTGGCCCCGGAAGGGTGCTCGAACCGCTTCGATGCCGCCGGTACGCGGCTCATGATCGAGACCGGCCGCTAGCCGTCCCGGGGCCGGATCGTATCCTTGAACAGGACCGTCCGCAGCAGATTGCCGGCTTCGTCGCAGATTTCAACCCGGCCGCCGGAGACATCATGCCCGCGCAATATGGCGCTGCTCATGAGGAGCCGCGCGTCCTTGATAGCCTCGGCTTCGGCGGCGTCCAGCGATGGGAGTTCGGTTCCATCGCCATCGAACACGCCCTCCTCGCCGGTAAAGAGTTTGAAGATATATCTCGGCATATGGCGCATCCGTTGACGGGTCAGCCAATAGCATAGAGCAGTTGCCGCCTTTGATTCAATCACCGGGGTCGGGGGAAGGCGCCGGGTGCTCAAGGGGAGCGGGGCCGTTCAGGCGGAATTGCACGGATGGATGCCTGTCCGCACATGAAGGCTCTTGCCCGATCTGCTTGTTTTGCTCGGCAATCTGAAGCGCACGATCAATCATTTGTTTTGAGATATAAGGAACGAAGCCAAGACGCTCCCCGCGTTCGAATGCGTCCTGATGGAATTTGAGCCGGCCGGCATCGCCAGCGAGCGCCAATGCCCCGAGGTGCTCGCAGGCAAGGGCTATTTCCGATCGCTTTCGTACCATCACCTTCCCTATTCGGCGGTCCTCGCCGCGGCTTGAACCACGACGCCCGGGCCCAGCCTATGGGCGCCATTCCTGGGTGTAGGGCATGAAGTCGAAGCGGCCGTCCTTCTCCAGCAGCACATGTTCGCAGTAGCGGTCGATGGCTTCGGCGGGGTCGGCAAGGATGCGCATGTTCTCCACATCGCCGTCGTGCACATGGTAGATCACGCCATCCTGAATGTGGTTCTTGACGAAGAACGCATCGCCCTGTTTGCCGGCCGTGCCCGGCGCATAGAGAAACATCCTGAAATTGATCCAAGGCGTGAGCTTTCCGGGGTGGCGGATGCCCGGAATCCGCTCCTCCAGCCACGGCAGATATTTCTTCTTGTAGCCGCGGAACCGTTCGAGATACGTCTCCCAAACTTGCCACGAAATTGTTGGATAGGGCAGCATGCGACCGCCAATGCCAATGACACAGCTATCCGGAATGATCATGCCATCAAAACGGTGGTAATAGGCTTCGCTTATCGATGGCGGCACACTCAGTTGCCGACTCTCCCCGTGCATTCTGGCCGTTTCAGCATAACGCGGGTCAGATGGATTTCCGCCCCAGTGTTCTCTTTCAATCACGACCACCTTGCCCTTGATCACCAGGCCCATGGCCACGAGGAAACCCATGGGCCTGACGCCGTCCTCGAGCGGCATGCTATCCCCAGTAGCACGCACGAAGAGTTCGTCACCATGCATCAGGATGGCGCCGGTGCGTGGCTGATGTTTGCATGTCAGCTCAAACAGCCATTCCTTGCCAAGCTCGAGCGGCGTTAAATAGTCATCCACGTAATCAACACGCATGGCGTGCCGGACGGTGCGAGGGATATCCGAGGCCCTCGTCCAATGGCCGATTACCCGATTGTAGTCGGGACCTGGGGTGAGGAATTCTCTCCTCGTCACAGACGCACATTCTATGGATGCGTATTTCATTCCAAGCCCTTGCGCATTCTGTTGATCCTTTTCTGAAGATATTCTCGTATGTCTATTTGCTGATCACGAACCAAACCTTGTAGTCCGGATCCAGCAGCTGCTTTTTATGCTCTCATTCCGGCCTTCGTTCGATGAAGCCGGTAGGGATTTACTCGCAGGCAAGGGCTATTTCCGATCGCTTTCGTACCATCTTCCCTATTCGGCGGCCCTCGCCGCGGCTTGAACCACGACGCCCGGGCCCAGCCTATGGGCGCCATTCCTGGGTGTAGGGCATGAAGTCGAAGCGGCCTTCCTTCTCCAGCAGCACATGTTCGCAGTAGCGATCGATGGCTTCGGCGGGGTCGGCAAGGATGCGCATGTTCTCCACATCGCCGTCGTGCACATGGTAGATCACGCCATCCTGAATGTGGTTCTTGACGAAGAACGCATCGCCCTCCTTGCCGGCCGTGCCCGGCGCATAGAGAAACATCCTGAAATTGATCCAGGGCGTGAGCTTTCCGGGGTGGCGGATGCCCGGAATCCGCTCCTCAAGCCATGGCAGATATTTCTTCTTGTAGCCGCGGAATCGTTCGAGATACGTCTCCCAAACTTGCCATGAAATTGTTGGATAGGGCAGCATGCGACCGCCAATGCCAATGGTACAGTACTTGGGGATGATCATGCCATCAAAACGGTGGTAATAGGCTTCGCTTATCGATGGTGGCACACTCAGTTGCCGACTCTCCCCGTGCATTCTGGCCGTTTCAGCATAACGCGGGTCGGATGGATTTCCGCCCCAGCGTCCTCGTTTGATCACGACGACCTTACCCTTGATCTCCAGGCCCATGGCCAGGAGGAAACCCATGGGCCTGACGCCGTCCTCGAGGGGCATGCTATCCCCAGTAGCACGCACGAAGAGTTCGCCACCGTTCATCAGTATGGCGCCGGTGCGCGGCTGATGTTTGCATGTCAGCTCAAACAGCCATTCCTTGCCAAGCTCGAGCGGCGAAAAATAGTCAGGCACACCGAGATAGATGCGCATGGCGTGCCGGACAGTGCGAGGGATCTGCGAAGCACTCGTCCATTTACCTAAGATGTTCGTATCTTCGGGATCATAGCTTAAAAACTCCGCCCTACTCACGGATGCACAATCTATGGAGGCGTATTTCATTCCAAGCCTCTGTGCATTCTGTTGATCCTTTCCTGAAGATGTTCTCGCATGTCTTTTTGCTGATCCCGAAGCCAAACCTTGTAGTCCGGATCCAGCAGCTGCTTTTTATGCTCTCATTCCGGCCTTCGTTCGATGAAGCCGGTAGGGATTTGCTCGCAGGCAAGGGCTATTTCCGATCGCTTTCGTACCATCACCTTCCCTATCCGGCGGTCCTCGCCACGGGCTTGAACCACGACGCCCCAGCCCAGCCTATGGGCGCCATTCCTGGGTGTAGGGCATGAAGTCGAAGCGGCCTTCCTTCTCCAGCAGCACATGTTCGCAGTAGCGGTCGATGGCTTCGGCGGGGTCGGCAAGAATGCGCATGTTCTCCACATCGCCGTCGTGCACATGGTAGATCAAGCCATCCTGAATGTGGTTCTTGACGAAGAACGCATCGCCCTGTTTGCCGGCCGTGCCCGGCGCATAGAGAAACATCCTGAAATTGATCCAAGGCGTGAGCTTTCCGGGGTGGCGGATGCCCGGAATCCGCTCCTCCAGCCACGGCATATATTTCTTCTTGTAGCCGCGGAACCGTTCGAGATACCCATCCCAGGTGTCCCATGAAATTGTCGGATAGGGCAGCATGCGGCCGCCAATGCCAATGACACAGCTATCCGGAATGATCATGCCGTTAAAACGGTGATAGTAGGCTTCGCTTATCGGCGGCGGCACACTCAGTTGCCGACTCTCCCCGTGCATTCTGGCCGTTTCGGCATAACGCGGGTCGGATGGATTTCCACCCCAGCGTCCTCGTTTGATCACGACGACCTTGCCCTTGATCTCCAGGCCCATGGCCAGGAGGAAACCCATGGGCCTGACGCCGTCCTCGAGGGGCATGCTATCGCCAGTAGCACGCACGAAGAGTTCGCCACCGTTCATCAGTATGGCGCCGGTGCGTGGCTGATGCTTGCATGTCAGTTCAAACAGCCATTCCTTGCCAAGGTCGAGCGGCGAAAAATAGTCAGGCACACCGAGATAGATGCGCATGGCGTGCCGGACAGTGCGAGGGATATCCGAGGCCCTCGTCCATCTACCTAAGATGTTCGTATCTTCGGGATCATAGCTTAAAAACTCCGCCCTACTCACGGATGCACAATCTACGGATGCATATCTCATTCCAATCCTCTGTTCATTCTATCAATCACGCCCTCAAGATATTCTCTTATGTCATCTTGTTGCCTCCCTAACCATTCCCTGTAATTGGCATCAAGCGGTTCACCCTTGTAGTTCAGCCATTCATTATCGGTTCTCTGGACCCGGCAGCCTTTGGAACAGTTCAAGGTGCCTTCCATAGGCTGGAAATTGCGCGGATCGTTCAGAATTCGATCGCTGCGACGATGGCGGATATCACACGTTCCTCAATACCGGCTCGTCCGTAATTAGGAATAGATTATCCCTGAACAGCGATTTCAACTTGGCACGGCGCATCGAAAATAAGCACAGATCATTGGCAACATCGGAAATGTCATCGGTCAGTTGAACCAGATAGGCATCGCCAATCTTATGGATCGGAAAGCCTGCACCAGCGATCGCAAGTTCATCCACTTCCATGGCAAACCTCGGGCCAAACCAGGAAGCCCATCCGAGATTGGTCAGCCCGGACACAAGACTGTTCAACTCCCCAGCTCTGAATTCGCTGTAGAGTTCGCCGCCCAAATAGCGGGACCATGCCTTTTGCTGAACGCCCTCCTCATATGTATAATCCGTCACGTCCTTGCTGCTGACTTCAGGGCCATCAGTTAGGCTTAAGGGGTGGAGCAGCGCTGCAAAGGGCGACGTCAGTTCACACCACGACCCGAATAGCCCAATCCAATCGATATTCTTGTCAAACTGTGACTGGAACCAAATACGAGCAGGCAACATTTCGCCGTATATATTCGTAGTGCTGAAACTGACGGAACCTTGGGACCTTGGCACCATGCGCCGCTTCCAGTGGAAGTCTTGGTGGAATTCGCTTAGCGAGCCGTTGACCCGCAAGGTCGCCCGATTAGCCCAATGATCTCTGCAGTCTTCAATGCCTGCAATGTCCAAACCGTGTCTAGCAGATACTTCTCCGAACGTCGCGATCCTTTGCGGCCTCAACTTCGGCTCAGCAAATACCTGGGACAGTAAATCCTGCCCCACCGGCCAGGGCGTCAAGTCGGCATTTGTCTGAAGTTCGAAGACCAGCTCATGGTTCATGGTTTTTCCAAGGAATCATACGAAGAACACGAATGTTCCGTTCGGTTAAAGATCGGCCGCATCGCGAAACAGGATGCCAGTCAGCTTGGCTGACCTGCAGGCATCGCGAAGGACATCGTCGCAGATGAGACCGCCAAGATGTATCTGCTTGAATACATGTGCATCGTCCGTTCGCTCTTCGTCAAAAACGATCGATGCGCCACCCATTGGATTATAAGCTTTCCATTCACCTTCGTACTCGACTTTAACCTTCGATTTTTCTTCATCGATGGCGTCCAGTTCCCGAATGACATCACAGAGATAGCGCTGATCGCCTTTGCTGCCATCTGGCAGCGTAAAATCGCAGGGCACAAAGGCAACCCCCCCCGGATCGACGGACTCGAACACCTCCTTGGTACGCTGCGAAGCCATCCAGTAGCGGCCCAGGCTTTCGAGGTCACGGACGGCCCTAAATCCCTTCCCTTGTCTTGCATGCGGTGTTTCAGGCAGTGGATCGACAAAGCCCCGCCGACCACGAGGCGGATAAAAGCCCATCATGCCGGGTGTCCTCAACGCAGATTCATTGACGATATCAATGCCATGACCTTTGCCACCACCACGATAGTCCGGACTGATAACGAAGAATTTGCGACGCTTTACCTGGACAGCTTTCTTCGTCGTGGATTGTGGATTTTTGGAAATGTGGTCTGCACCGTCGATCATGGTCGTTTCAGTCTCCGGGTTGTTACGAAGAACACGAATGTTCCGTTCGGTCAAAGATCGGCAGTATCGCGGAACAGGATGCCAGTCAGCTTGGCTGACTTGCAGGCATCGCGAAGGACATCGTCGCAGATGAGACCGCTATAGTGGACATCAGAGAAGACATGAGAATACCCGACTTCCGCGTCTCTAATTGAGAAACAGCCCCCCCCCATAACATGATAGATTTTTCGCCCCGATGGTTCGATGTTTACTTTAACCTTCGATTTTTCCTCATCGATGGCGTCCAGTTCGCGAATGACATCACAGAGATAGCGCGGGTCGCCTTTGCTGCCATCTGGAAGTGTAAAATCGCAGGGAACAAAGGCAAAACCCTCCGGATCGACGGACTCGAACACCTCCTTGGTACGCTGGGAGATAAACCAGTAGAACCCATTGGCTTCGAGATCACGAGTGGGCCGATACCCTTTTTCTTCGATAAAGTGCGGTGTTTCAGCCAGGGGCAAGGCAAAACCACGGCGGCCGCGTGGGGGGCAGAACATGGTCATGCCAGTGGTGATCAGCGCTTTTCCGTTTATCAGTTTTATCCCGGGTCCCTTCCCTCCACCTCGATAATCATGACCTATCGTGAAGAATTTTCGCGCCTTCAGTCGTTCCTGTTTTGCGGATGACAACGATGTTGGTCTGGCCGTACGGAATGTTGAGGGCATTTCAGTCTCCGGGTTGTTACGAAGAACACGAATGTTCTGTTCGGTTATAGATCGGCGGCATCGCGAAACAGGATGCCAGTCAGCTCGGCTGACCTGCAGGCATCGCGAAGGACATCGTCGCAGATGAGACCGCCAAGATGTATCTGCTTGAATACATGTGCATCGCCCGTTCGCTCTTCGTCAAAAACGATCGATGCGCCACCCATTGGATTATAAGCTTTCCATTCACCTTCGTACTCGACTTTAACCTTCGATTTTTCTTCATCGATGGCGTCCAGCTCGCGAATGACATCACAGAGATAGCGCGGATCGCCTTTGCTGCCATCTGGCAGTGTAAAATCGCAGGGCACAAAGGCAAAACCCTCCGGATCGACGGACTCGAACACCTCCTTGGTACGCTGGGAGATAAACCAGTAGAACCCATTGGCTTCGAGATCACGAGTGGGCCGATACCCTTTTTCTTCGATAAAGTGCGGTGTTTCAGCCAGGGGCAAGGCAAAACCACGGCGGCCGCGTGGGGGGCAGAACATGGTCATGCCAGTGGTGATCAGCGCTTTTCCGTTTATCAGTTTTATCCCGGGCCCCTTCCCTCCACCTCGATAATCATGACCTATCGTGAAGAATTTTCGCGCCTTCAGTCGTTCCTGTTTTGCGGATGACAACGATGTTGGTCTGGCCGTATGGGATGGTGGGGGCATTTCAGTCTCCGCGACAACAATCGCCGAATCGCTGCGATCGGATGGTCGGCGTTTCATTTGGTGTTGCAGCGGCTTGCGCCCAGGCCGCGGTCTGGATCAGGCCGGCAAAAAACAGCGCCAGCATCAGACCCAAAGGCAAATGCCTTCCAGTCAAAATCATCCCGATGAAATCCCATAAAATACAAACAATAAAAACGCCGCCACTATTGACCAGAGCGGGCCAACCTACAAGCCCCAATCGCTAGTCAACAAAAATCAAACCCGCGGTCTGTTTTGTCATGAAGATTTTCCGGGGCCCTGAACGGGGCACAATTGGCCCACGTGGTGGGATAGATTTTCGGCCTAAAAAAATATTTTGCCCTGCAAGCCACTGATTTCGCTCATTCTTCCTTCCGGCACGCAAAAAAACTTATCCCCCCTGTTTGAAGCCGGGGTATTCTGTGCAGGTCCTTTCCAGTGGGGGAGCAGCTTCCGGTGCTGTTTCGATTGCTGGGGAAGGGTGGCGTTGCCGGATAGTCGGAAGTGACAACCCCGATCGGCCGGCAAACTGCAGAAGGAAACGGAGGTGGCGCTTCGTTTTCCGGGTTGTTGCGTCTGACAAGCGCAGCAACAGCAGGCAAAGACGTCGCGGGCGGTCTTCGGACCTCGACCCTGATACCACTGACGCGCTGAAGACCGCCCGTCTCCCCCCATTTCAATGACCAGACGCGATTTTCGCGGGCGTGGTGCGGATTTTCCGTATCCAGCATCTGGAAAAGGGATTGCAGCCAACCTCCCTCATGCTGAGCCTGTCGAAGCACGCACTATGCTGATGCAACACAAAGGGATTGCACAAACGTTGTTGCGCCCTTCGACAAGCTCAGGATGAGGGAGAGTAGAGTTTTGCAGGGTTCTAGTTCTGCAAGGTTTCAAACCCAAGCTCCCAACCTCACCGCCATCAAATCAATCCCCCTCATGCTGAGCCAACCTCCCTCATGCTGAGCTTGTCGAAGCACGCTCTATTTTGATGCAAGCAAAGAGAGGCACTGCACGAAAATTGCCGCGCCCTTCGTGGCGTCGCGGATCACCATGCAGCGCCGAATGTGGTAAAGCTGGGGTGCAGGCATCCGGGATGGCACCTCGCCCGGAGCGGGCGGCAGGCAGGAAAGGAACAGGAATGGAAATCACCAGAATTGGCTCGCAGGCGTCGAGCAAGGGTCCGGCGGAATGGTTCACCGGCACGGTGCGGATCGACCCGCTGTTCACGCCTAACGCGGCGCGGCGCGCCGCCGCGAGCAGTGTCACCTTCGAGCCCGGCGCCCGCACCGCATGGCACACGCATCCGCTCGGCCAGACGCTGCTCGTCATCTCCGGGCTCGGCCTCGTGCAGCGCGAAGGCGGGCCGATCGAAGAAATCCGCCCCGGCGATGTCGTCTGGTTCGAGCCCGGCGAGAAGCACTGGCACGGCGCTTCGCCGCAGACAGCGATGACCCATATCGCCATACAGGAAAATCTCGACGGCAAGGTCGTCGACTGGATGGAGCACGTGACCGACCAGCAATATCAGCGCTGAACACTGCCCTCATCCCGAGCCCGCCGAAGGGCGCATGCTGCCTTGTCCAGCCGCTCGAGCATATCGTCAAAGCGGGCATTGCCTTCCGTGGGGGATTCGAGCGTGCGAAGGGCCTTGCCCAGATAGCCCCTGTTGCGGCTATTCTTGAGGGTCCTCGCCACCTTCCTGCGCTCGTCATCAGTCATGGATCACCGGTTCCAGCTATCTCAACCGGCGAAACCCGCTTCGGTTCCACTGCTGATCATGCCCTGCCGGGATTTGCAGAATTGTCGGACTATTGGCATCGCTGGAAGTTCGGCGGCGCAAGGCGTATCGCAGGCTGCTCGGATGGATGCCGAAGATGCAAAGGATGCGGCGCCCTATCGGGGCGCCGGGCGGATCTCGAACTCGACTTCAACCAGCGAAGCGGGCAGGACTGCGCTTTCGAAGCGCGGAACAGCCAGATGCTGCGGAAAGCCTAGTCGCGTCTCAACTGCTTCGTCGGCTTTGGCGCCCGCTCCATGCGGCGGTCATCCTGTTCGAACTTTTCCGTCAGCCAGAGCAGAAGCCCCATCAGGAAAGCCGAGCCAAGCAGAACGAGTAATATCCAACTTTGCTGTACCATGTCGCTCAGGATAGACCGATCGACACGTGTTGATCAATGGCAAAAGGCAGCCTAGGCTGCGACAGCGCCCCCGGAGGAGACCCTGACCATGAGATCGACAGCCGCTATCGCCCTGATTTTCCTGGCCTCTTCCGCCCCTGTCCTGGCCCGGGAAAATTGCGGAGATTTGACCAACCAGACCGACATGAACATCTGTGCCGGCAAGGCCTACCAGACGTCGGATGCCGAATTGAACCGGCTCTACAAACGAATCGAACAGCGACTCAAGGGCGATGCCGATACGACCAGGCTCCTGGTTTCGGCGCAGAAGGCCTGGATCGCGTTTCGCGACGCGGAGTGCGAATTTTCGAGCTCTGCGGTTGCCGGCGGCAGCGCCCAGCCATTCATAAGAAGCTCGTGCCTCGACGGGATGACGCAGACGCGCATCGACAATCTGAAGACCTACCTGAACTGCCAGGAAGGCGACATGTCATGCCCGGTGCCGACCGGCAATTGATGGCCGCGGCATCGCCGTGGTGAGCGGGGGCATCACCCCGTCTTGTCGAGCGCCCGCAGGACCAGGGCGGCACGGGTTCCGATCATCTTCCGGACAGTCTTGAGAACGGGGGGCAACGGCCTCCCCTCGCCGAGCTCGCTCAGGAGCGTGTCCGCCTCTGCCTCTATGGTGTTGGCCATCTTCGCGAGATCGGTGGCAAGCAATCGCCGCGCCGCCTGGGTCGATGCAACGAGTGAGTGCCATTGCTCCAGGTGGATCGTATCGGCGAGCGATCGTCCGCCGATCTTCATCGCCATATTTTTCGAAAGCCGTGGATATGCGGCCGTGCAGAGGACGTCGTAGATGGGAGCGAGCTCAGGTGCGTCCCGACGATAGAGCAGTGCATAGTTCTTCGCATGAGCATCCGCATTGCCGACCAGATAGTGGAAAATCAACCGCCGCTGGAATTCCAGCCGATCCGCCGCGGGTCGCTCCGTGACGCGCTGGATCAACTGCTGCGATCGAACGACCCCGGGACCTCCCTCCTCCTCATATTTGAGCTCCGGCGGCACGCCAAGCGCCTGGCAGAAATCCTCCTGGTGCAGCTTGCGGATTGTGCCGTCTGATTCTTGAATGCGATCGTAGCGTTCGACCAGTATGAAATCGGTCTTGCCGGCCGAAGCCCTGGACACGGCCGGCGCATCCAGCCCAAGCCTGGCCGCAAGCAGCATGCAGAAGACTTCGTTGTCGACGGTTCCATCAAGGCCCTCGACGAAGGGTTTCAGGATGTGCGTCGTAGGGCGACCATCCTCCGGCAAGGCGATCTCGCCATCAATCAGGCAAACGGCCAGCTTGTCCTGTGCTCCGGCGAGAGAGAGGCGCACGCCCTGTTCGCCGCCGAGCAGGGGGCGTTCGCGAAGCAGGGCGAGAATTTCGATGAGACGCTTCTCACCGAGCGGCTGGATGTTTCTGGCCGAGAAATCGGGCAATGGCTTGCCACGCGGCAGAAGTGACAATGCGCCCGCGCACTCGCCGCCGATTATTTCCAGGAGGCCGAACGCATTCTCGTGAGATACGCCCAAGGCGGATGCCAATCGCCGACGTGCTCTTTCGTCCGGTAGCAGGCCGGAAAAGTAGGGACGGGTTATGGCGTCGGCATAGGTCTCTTCGCGCGGCGGCATGGAAATCGAAATCGGCGCGGCCTTCGTGTCGAGATAGTCGCGGTCGTAGGTGAAACCGAGTTGGGCATCATCGGCCTGTTCAAGCACACCCGCCTTTGTGTCGGAGAGATAGACATCGAGCGTGCGGGGCATCAGCTGATGCCTCGCCCGGTCACCGACACCGACAGACCCAGCGTCTGCAACACCATGAAGGCCAGGCCGATACGGCAACTGTCTTTGCCGCTCTCGAGTTCACGCACGAACCGCACACCGACACCTGCCAGCGCCGCAAGCTGCTCCTGGGTCAGCTTCTGACGTTTGCGTTCTGCCCGGATCAATTGCCCCAAGACGACACTGCTATCTACATCGTCCATTTTCGTCCCTTTCGGGATGATTTAAGCATATTTCAGTTGCAATTGCATCAAAAAGAACTGATCGGGACGATTTTGCGTAGAGATGAACTGATTATGGCATTATCAACCCGATCGGGATTGTTCGGAACGATGCCAGGCCGGTATCGGCAGCGGAAGATTTCCAATACCCGCCCCGTTCCAGCAGAATAATGTCCGTGACAAGCAGGGAATCATTCCGGCTCGCCGCTTGCCAACAGGCTGACTATCTAAATCTTACGAGAAAACCGACTGGCTGGGGAACCTGGATTCGAACCAGGACTAACGGAGTCAGAGTCCGTGGGTCTACCGTTAACCTATTCCCCAACAGTCCATGGCGGTGTGTCCACCGCGTCGGTGCGGTCGTCATATAGTGGAATTCTGCGGATATGCAAACCCTTTCATTGCAACTTTTGCTATTTGTTTTTCTTCGACCGATAATATGATATCCGAGACTATCAGTTCTTCGCGCTTCCGCCGGCCGGCGTCGGTGCGGCCCAATCGGATCATGGAATGACAAGCTTGAAATTTGGCACCAGCGGGCTTCGCGGATTGGTCACCGAACTGCCCGACAGCGTCTGTGCGGCCTATACCCGCGCCTTCCTCACGCATCTGATCGGCGCGCATGGCGTCAAGGCCGGCATGCGGCTGCTGATCGGCTACGATCTACGCGACAGCAGCCCGCGCATGGCAGCCGCCTGCATGTCGGCGGCGGCAGCCCTCGGCATGGACATCGAGAATTGCGGCCCCCTGCCCACGCCGGCACTTGCCGCCCGCGCCCTCGGCCTCCGCGCGCCGGCGATCATGGTGACCGGCAGCCATATCCCGGCCGACCGCAACGGCCTCAAATTCTATCGCCCGGACGGCGAAATCGACAAGGCCGACGAGGCCGGGATCATCGCTGCGCTGCCGCAGGACGGCGCCGCGGACGAGCCTCCCGTGGCAGCATCGGCGGATTGGCCGGTCGATCGCTCGGCGCTCGATGCCTACCGCGCCCGCTGCGCATCCATTCTCGCCGCCGGCAGCCTCGATGGCAGGCGCATCGGCGTCTACCAGCACAGCGCCGTCGGGCGCGATCTCCTCGCCGACGTGCTCGGTGCGCTCGGCGCGGATGTGGTGACGCTCGGGCGGTCCGACAGCTTCATACCCATCGATACCGAGGCGCTGCGCGCCGAGGACATCGAATTCGCCTTGCGCGCCTGCCGCGAGGAAAAACTCGATGCGCTGGTTTCGACCGATGGCGATGCCGACCGTCCGCTCGTCGCCGACGAGACGGGTACTTTCCTGCGCGGCGATACGCTCGGCCTGTTGACGGCGCACCATGTCGGCGCCGATGCCGTGGTCACCCCGGTGACTTCCAATACCGCCATCGAGCAGAGCCATCTGTTCCAGAAAGTCTACCGGACCAAGGTCGGTTCGCCCTTCGTCATCGAAGGCATGCAGCTTGCGGCGGCCAATGGCTGCAAGCGGATCGTCGGCTTCGAGGCGAATGGCGGCGTGCTGCTCGGCTCCGCCATCGCCTCCGATACCGGGACGATCGCTGCGCTGCCGACGCGCGATGCCATGCTGCCGATCCTGGCGGTGCTCGGCATGGCGGCAGGGCAAGGCCAGCCGGTATCGGCGCTCGCCGCTTCGCTGCCGGCGCGTTTCACCCGCAGCGGCCGGATCGAGCATGTCGATGCGGCGCGCAGCACGCCCTTCCTCGACAGCCTGACCGGGGAGGCCGTGCGGAATGCCTTCTTTGCCGATCTCGGGCCGGTGGAGGATCATGACTGCATCGATGGCGTGCGCGTGGTGCTGGAGAGCGGCGAAGTCGTGCATTACCGCGCATCGGGCAATGCGCCCGAACTGCGCTGCTACGCCGAGGCGGCAAGCGGGGCGCGCGCCGACGAATTGTTGAACTGGGGCCTCGCCCGGGCCGCCGGCGCCATCGCCTGACCCTGCTTTCACCCCCGACCCTGGCCTGCCTTCACCCTGACCCGGCCCTGCCTTCGCCCTGATCGGCGACGAAATCTCGGCTCGGCCGCCGATTTCAAGCTTATCATCGTTCACGCTGCCGTGACGCAGCCTGCCGTTCCATGCGCTTGCAAGCCTATGGATAAGTGCTATATGTATGGCTGTCATAAGCATACTTACGAGTTTTCTCACCCTTCATCATGGATAACGCCCCTACCCTTGGCTTCCTGCTTCACGAGGTGGCGCGCCTGCTGCGAAAGCGATTCGAGCAGCGGGCGAAGCATCTCGGCCTGACGCGTTCGCAATGGCAGACGCTGGCCTATCTCGCCAAGAATGAGGGCATCCACCAGGCCGGCCTGGCGGAGATACTGGAGATCGAGCCGATCACCCTCGTGCGCATCCTGGACAAGCTCGAACAGCGCGGCTTCATCGAAAGACGCAAGCACCCGACGGATCGGCGGCTCTGGCTGCTCTATCTGAAGGACGAGACGCGGCCGCTTCTCGCTTCGATCCGCGCCATCGGCGATACGACGCGCGCCGAGGCGCTGGCCGACATCTCCGCCGAAGATCGCGAACATCTCATTCGCACCCTGACACAAATGAAAAGCAACCTGATCGACGCCTGCCAGACGCCGGTCGAGGACAGAGAGACAGATCATGGCTGATGGTTCGAACCCCCTTCGTGCTGCCGAAAACGACAGGTCCGTCGTCCTGGAAAAACAGGACCCCAATCCCGAAGCTGCAGCGCCGCAGATGGAACGCGGTTCCACTGCCGGCGTGGCGCCGGACATTCCCGCGCCCAGGCGCCAGAAAACCAGCCGGACGCGGCAATTGCTGTTCGCGCTGCTGCCGGTCGCGGTGCTGGCGGGAGGCTATTTCTATGTGACCGGCGGCCAGGTCATGACCACCGACAATGCCTATGTGCAGGCGGACATGGTTGGCATCTCCACCGATGTCTCCGGCATCGTGCAGTCGGTCGAGGTGCGGGACAACCAGCAGGTTCGCCGCGGCGACGTGCTTTTCCGCCTCGATGCCGCGCCCTTTGCCATCGCGCTCGAAGGCGCGGAAGCACAATTGGGCGTGGTGCGAAACCAGATCCTCAACCTCGAAGCGAGCTACCGGCAGGCGCAGGCCGAAATCACCCAGGCGCAGGCGGATATTCCCTTCTTCGAGAAGACGCTGCAACGCCAGCACGATCTCACCGCCAGCGCCGCTGCGTCGAAGGCGGTCTACGACCAGGCCAAGCATGATCTCGACGCCGCGCAGCAGAAGGTGGATGTGGCGATGGCCGAGGCCGCGGCCATTCTCGCGCAGCTCGGCAACCGGGCCGATGGCCCGGTCGAGCAGAACCCGTCCTTTCTCGCGGCCAAGGCCGCAGTCGACAATGCCAGGCGGAATCTCGACCATACGGTCGTCCGCGCGCCGTTCGACGGTATCGTGACCAATGTGAGCGCGCTGCAGGTCGGGTCCTATCTGCAGGCGGCGCAATCCGGCTTCAGCCTCGTTTCGACCACCCATATGTGGATCGCGGCCAGCCCCAAGGAAACCGAGCTGACCCATGTGCGCGAAGGGCAGAAGGTCACCATCACGGTCGATACCTATCCCGGCGAAAGCTGGAGCGGCACGGTGGCCAGCATCAGCCCCGCCTCCGGCTCGAGCTTTTCGCTGCTGCCGGCGCAGAACACCACCGGCAACTGGGTGAAGGTAGTCCAGCGCATCCCCATGCTCGTCAGCATCGAGAACATGGAAGGCAAGCCGCCGCTGCGCATGGGCATGAGCGTCGAGATCGGCGTCGACACCGCCCATGCCCGCGGCCTGCCGAGCTTCCTGCAGGACCTTTTCGGCTCGCGTCACGGCTAGGCCATGTCCGAGCAAGCAGCCAGCACCCCGGTCGCCAATCGCGGCATGATCACCGCCTGCGTCATCCTGGCGGTGATCATGCAGGCGCTGGACACCACGATCGCCAATGTGGCGCTGCCCTATATCCAGGGCAGCGTTTCCGCCAGCGCGGACCAGATCAACTGGGTGCTGACCTCCTATATCGTCGCGGCGGCGATCATGACGCCGCCTTCCGGCTTCCTCGCCGCACGCTTCGGCCGCAAGAACGTGCTGCTGACCGCCATCGTCGGCTTCGTCGTCGCCTCGGTGCTGTGCGGCCTGGCGCAATCGCTGCCGCAGATCGTCATCTTCCGCCTGCTGCAGGGCCTGTTCGGCGCCGCGCTGGTGCCTCTGTCCCAGGGCATATTGCTGGACATCTATTCGGTCGAGGAGCGCGGCAAGGCGATGGCGCTTTTCGGCGTCTCGGTCATGGTCGGACCGGTGCTCGGCCCGGTCATCGGCGGCTGGCTCACCGACAATATCAGCTGGCGCTGGGTCTTCTACATCAATGTCCCGATCGGCATGCTGGCATTCTTCGGCATCGTCGCCTTCGTTTCGGAAACGGCGCGGGAATGGAGCGCCAAGCTCGACTGGTTCGGCTTCGGCATGCTCAGCGTCGCCATAGGCGCATTGCAGCTGTTCCTCGACCGGGGCGAGCAGCTGGACTGGTTCTCATCGGGCGAGATCCAGCTCGAAGCGCTGGTCTGCGCCGGCGCGTTCTATCTCTTCCTCGTGCATACGTTCACGGCGCAAAATTCCTTCGTCAATCCGCGCCTGTTCCTCGACCGCAATTTCTCGGTCAGCATGTTCTTCATCTTCGTCATCGGCGTCACCTATCTCGCCTCGCTGGCATTGATGACGCCCTATCTGCAGACGCTGATGGGCTATCCGGTCATCACGGCCGGCATCGTCATGGGTCCGCGCGGCATCGGCACGATGGCCTGCATGTTCATCGTCGGACGGCTGATCGGCAAGGTCGATACGCGCATCCTGCTCGTGCTCGGCTTCAGCCTCACCGCCTGGGCCATGTACGACATGACGGGCTGGACGCCGGACGTTTCGCAATGGACCATCGTCTATGTGGGCTTCGTCCAGGGCGCCGGGCTCGGCTTCCTGTTCGTGCCGCTGACGACGATCGCCTTCGCCACCCTGCCCGCTCCGCTGCGCGGCCAGGGCACGGGCCTCTACAATCTCTCGCGCAATATCGGCTCAAGCGTCGGCATCGCCGTCGTCACCGCCCTGATCACCGAAAACGTGCAGACCAACCACGAGTCGATCGCCTCCTATGTGACGCCGTTCAACCATGGCTTCAACGCGCCGGCGATCCTGCAGCATCTCAACCCGCTGACGGCCGGCGGACGGGCCGCGCTCGACAACATCATCACCAGCCAGGCGACGATCATCGCCTATATGGACGATTTCAAGCTGCTGATGTTCATGTCCATCGTGTCGATACCGCTGGTCCTGCTGCTGCGCACGCCGCGCACGGCGCCAGTTGCTTCCGACCATGCGGCCGTGATGGAGTAAATCCTGTTTCTTTCTTTCCTCATGCGGTTGGAGTAACGTCGCAACTCCGGTAAAAACGCCAGATATTCAGTGCGTTACACGAGAAGCAGGCAGGCATAGAGCATGGTCAATATCAAGGACGTCGCGGCACGGGCCAATGTATCGGTCGGCACCGTCTCGCGCGTGCTTGCCAAGAACAAGACCGTCGGAAAGGAACTGCGCGAGACCGTCGAGGCGACGATCCGCGAATTGAACTTCCAGCCGAGTGGCGTCGCCAGGGGATTGCGCCGCAACCGGACCGACATGATCGGCCTCGTCATACCCGACATCACCAATCCGTTCTTCGCCGAACTCGCCAAGCATGTGGAAGCCTCCGCATCAGGCGCCGGCTATTCGGTGCTGCTGTGCATCACCAATGACGACCCGGCCATCGAGGCGGCGCAGATCACCAGCCTGCTCAAGAGCTATCCCACCGGCATGATCGTCGTCCCCACCCAGTCCGGCGGGCCGACGGGCTGGAAAGAGCGCGAATTGCTGACCATCGCCGTCGACAGGCCGTTCGGCGGCCATCCGCTGATCTCCGTCGATCATCGCGCCGGGGCGGGATTGGCGGCGCGCCATCTCATCGACCTCGGCCACAGGCGCATCGCCTATATTGCCGGTCCGGACGATGCGCCGGTGTCGCGCCAACGCCGGGAAGGCTTCGTGCAGGCGCTGGCGGAAGCAGATATCGAGGCCGTATGCGTCAGCGGGCAGTTCGACTACCAGTCCGGCGAGGCCCTCGGCCGGTTCCTGCTGCAACGGGCGCCTGGCGTGCGGCCGACCGCCGTGGCCACCGCCAGCGACCAGCAGGCGATCGGCCTCATTCGTGCCGCGACGGACCTCGGACTAAGCGTGCCGGGCGATGTTTCGATCATCGGTTTCGACGATATTCCGCTTGCAAACCTGGTCACCCCGCGGCTGACGACCATCCGCCAGCCCGTCGCCAGCATCGCGGCAAGCGCCGTCGCCATCATGGTCGGCGATGCGCCGATGCCGGAAGGCGATGCCCTGATGGAAGCGACGCTGGTGGTGCGCAGCTCGACGGCGGCACCGGGACCGGAACAGAGTTCCGAATAGTGGAACTCCGTTCCGTATAAGTCAGGCAGCGTCTGGCGGGATGACGCCCTTGGTGAAAATGAAGCAGCCATAGAAGCGGCGCTCGCCGGTCGCGATCACGCAATAGGCGTTCTTCGCATGTTCGTAGAAGGCCATGCGGTCGATGGAAACCATTGGCCAGTGCTTGCCTTCGGCAGCGTCGATCTCGGCCTGCATTTCGATCTGCACGTCCGGAATTTCGTCGGGACTGCCGACGATTTCCATCCGCGCGGCGGCATCGTCGACGAAGCTGTCGAGCGGCATCAGCGACAGGATGGCCTTTGCCGCGCGGGGAGCAGTCACGGCATCGATGCGCAGGAGCCGGCCGAGACGTGTCTGGCGGGCGATGGAATCGGCAGGAAAGTTGGTGTCGCAGATGACCAGCCGGTCGCCGTGTCCCATGGCCCTCAACGCATAGAGTATATCGGCGTTCAGCAATGGATCGAGGTTCTTCAGCACGGATAATTCCTCCTGTTATCGTTCGATTTCACTTGTCCGGTTCTACTCACCGCGGGCCAGAAACGCTTCGAATTCCTCCGCCGTGGCGTAGGATTTCTGCGTGCCGGGGCGGGTGATGGAATCCCCCGCATAGAGCGCGGCCTTCTTCAACGAAGGCTCCAGTTCTGCGGTTTCGACGTAATAGCGGGCGAAGCTGCCGATGAAGGCATCGCCCGCGCCGGTCGTATCCTTCGGCTTGACCTTGAGCGGCTCGATGATCGTCGAGCCCTCCGCCGTCACCAGCCGCGCGCCGCGCGAGCCGAGCGTGACGATGACCGTCCTGATGCCGCGCGCCATCAGCGCGCGCGCCGCGGTCTCGATCTCCTCGTCCGTGCCGGTGGGCAGGCCCGTCATCAGCTTCAGCTCGGTCTCGTTCGGCACGACGAATGTCGCCTTGCCGACCTTCGCCGTGTCGAGATCGGGCGCGGCCGGCGCCGGGTTCAGCACGGTCTCGATGCCATGGCGGCTGGCGAATTCTATCGTGTGGTAGACCGTTTCCAGCGGCACTTCCAGTTGCAGCAGGATCAGGCTGCATTGCTTCAGGTCTTCGGCCGCCGCGTCGATGTCCTGCGGCAACAGCGAATTATTGGCGCCCTTGATGATCAGAATGGAGTTTTCGCCGCTCTCGTCGACGAAAATCGGCGCCACGCCGCTCGACTGGCCTTCGACGATGGCGACATGCCTGGTGTCTATGCCATTGTCCTGCAGGTTGCGGATGGTGCTCTCGCCGAAGACGTCGTCGCCGACCTTGGTGACCATCATCACCTCGGCGCCAAGCCTCGCGGCCGCAACCGCCTGATTGGCGCCCTTGCCGCCAAATCCCATGAAGAAGGACGGCGCCTCCAGCGTTTCGCCGGGCGCAGGCATGCGGATGATCGAGGTTACCAGATCGGTCATGTTGCTGCCGACGACTGCTATGCGACGTACCATGTGTTGGACTTCCTCAAAAAGCTGATGGTGGAAAAATCTGGACTGGAGCCATTAGCGCCCGCTGTTGCGGAACGCGTTGAGCGCGATGACCAGAAGCAGGAAGCCTCCCCAGATGAAATCGATCAGATGGTTGGAGAAGCGCAGGATCTGGAACCCGGACGACAGCAGCATCAGCGCGATGAGTGCGATGGAGACGCCGAGCACCCGGCCCTTGCCGCCCGCGGGATTGGTGCCGCCAAGCACGGCGATCAACACCGCCTGCAACAGATAGGACGCGCCATAATCGGACTTCGCCGCGTTGGTGCGGCCCGACAGGATCACACCCGCAAGGGCGGCGAGGACGCCGGTGAGCATGTATGAATAGATGATCATCCTGTCCTTGCGCAGCGCGGCAAAGACCGCGGCGCGCGGATTGGTGCCGATCAGCATCAGGTTGACGCCGAAGGTCGTGCGCGTCAGCAGGACCGCCACCGCGCCGGCGACGATGACGAAGAGGATGAACGGCGTGGCGATGCCGAAGATCTTGCCATTGCCGATGAAGCTCCAGCCATCCGGAAAACCGACGATGGCCGGGCCGCCCGTCAGGACGACGGCAAGGCCGGTGAATATCTGGCCGGTGCCGAGCGTCGCGAGGATCGGCGTGATGCGCAGTTTGGCGATCAGCACCCCGTTCAGGAGACCCGCCGCGAGACCGATGGCGAGCGCGAACAGGATGCCGATGCCCGTATAAAGCAGCGTCATCCCCGTCGTAAGGTCCGCTCCGGTGATGACGGAATGGAAGAACACGCCCGCGAGAATGCCGGCGAGATTGGCGATGCCGACAACCGAAAGGTCGATGCCGCCCGTCAGCATCGCGATCATCATGGCGATGGCCAGGATGCCGAGCTCGGGCATGATGTAGGTGATGGACTCGAAATTATAGTAGCGCAGGAACTTGTCCGGGTTGAGCCACGACATCAGGGCGAAGACGAGAATGGTGATGACGATGAGCTGCAGGATGTTCTGGTCCTGGCCGAGAATGCGTTTTACCAGCGTGTTGTTCGACATGGCCTGGTTCCCCGTCACACGATTTTCTTGCGGTCGCGCCAGGCGGTCAGCGCCGTCGCGATGATGATGATCAGGCCGACGACGACGCGCTGCCAGGTCGTATCCACCTTCATGATGATCAGGCTGTTCTTGACCATCACCAGCATGAAGACCCCGAGCAGGGTGCCGGCGACGCTGCCCCGGCCGCCGAAGATCGATGCGCCGCCGAGGACGACGGCGGCGATGACATCGAGTTCGAGGCCGCCGAAATCGCGGGGATTTGCCTGCCAGATCATTGCGCTCTGCAAGAGCCCGGCAAAACCGGCCAGCGCACCGGCGAAGCAATAGACGAAAAGCAGCGTCTTGCGCGTGTCGAAGCCTACCCGCTTGGCGGCCTCCGGCGCGCCGCCATAGGCGAAGATGCTGCGTCCGATCATGGTGTAGCGCAGGAAGAGATGGGTGACGAGCGCGAGGCCGGCATAGACAAGGATCATTGCGGTCAGGCCGAAATTCGTGCCTGTCGCCGATACGGAATTCATCAGATTGGTCTTGCCGAACGCGATGAGCTGCGGCGGCATCTTGTCGATATTGACGATGCTGGTGCCGACGAGCCCGAGCAGGAGACCGCGCACCACGCTGCCGGTGCCGAGCGTGACGATGAGCGGTATCATGCGGAAAGTATGGATGAAGAAGGCGTTCATCGCCCCGAGGACGAGGCCGATGACCGTCGCCGCGAGGAACGGCAGGGCGACGCCTTCATAGCCGTAATAGACCATGATCTTCACCGTCAGATACATGGCGGCGGCGGCGAAGGCGGTGAAGGAAACGTCGATGCCGCCCGATATCATGACGACGAGAACGCCGAGGGCCATGATGCCGATGATAACATTGCTCCGCAGCAGGCCGAAGAGATTGTCGAGGGACCAGAAAGCGGGATTGATCAGCCCGATGAGTATCATCGCCGCGATGAGGATGACGGCAATGATGAACTCTGATCGACGGAATATGGTCATTTCAAAGCCTTCAAACGATCGTTCAATTCGTCTTCGCTGAGTCCATCGCCGGCAACCTCGCCGACGAATGCGCCGCGGTGCATGACGATGACGCGATTGCAATTCTGCACAAGCTCGGGAACGTCGTCGGAAATCATCAGCACGGCGAGGCCGTCCTGGCTGGCGAGTTCCCTGATCTTGCGGTGGATCTGCGCCTTCGAGCCCACATCGACGCCGACGGTCGGGCCATTGAGGATCAGCAGGCGGGCGCCGGTCAGCAGCCAGCGCGCCAGCACCACGCGCTGGGCATTGCCGCCCGACAGATGGTTCACCGGCGTGTGCGGCCCGGGCGCGGCGATCTGCATGGCGTCGAACATGCCGGAGGTGGCGGCATCGGCGCGCTTGCGGTCGATGAAGAGCCCGCGCACGAACTTGTCGAACGACGTCGCCAGCATGTTCCTTTCGATGGACTGCGTCAGGAACAGCCCTTCGCTGAGCCGGTCCTCCGGCACATAGGCAAGCCCGGCGGCAACGGCCTCCTGCACCGATCGCGGGTGGACCGGCTGGCCGTCGATCTCGACCTTGCCGGTGAAGGAGGGGTTCATGCCGAACAGCGCCAGCGCCAGTTCGGTGCGCCCCGAGCCGATGAGGCCGGAAAGGCCGACGATTTCGCCGGGCTGCAGCGAGAGGTCGATGTCCTGCAGCACGCCCGGTATCGACAGTTTGTCGATCTTCAGGCGCGGTGGCTCGTCGCCGCGTTTCTCCCATGTATAAGTCTGATCGGTGAGGTCGTGGCCGGTCATGGCGCGGGTGATCGCCGCCTCGTTGAATTCGCCGATCGGCCCTTCGGCGACCTTCCTGCCATTGCGGAAGACCGTGAGCCGCTCGCTGATCTCCAGCATTTCGCGCATCTTGTGGCTGACGAACAGCACGGCGATGCCCTGGGACTGGATGTCCCGCACGATGCGGAACAGCGCGTCCACCTCCGGCCGCGTCAGCGCCGTCGTCGGTTCGTCCATGATGATGAGGCGGGCATCGGCCATCATCGCGCGGGCGATGGCGACGATCTGCTTGCCCGATGTCGGCAGGCTTTCGACCTCGGCGTCGAGGTCCATCGTGACGCCGAGGCGCGCCAGCGCCTTCGTCGCCAGCTCGCGCACCCTCGACCAGTCCACGGTCTTGCGGCCTTCGAGCAGCAAAGTATTCAATGCGAGGTTTTCGGCCACCGTCAAATTGCCGAACAGGGAAAAATCCTGATAGATGACCTGGATGCCCTGCTGAACCGACTGGGCCGGCGTGAAATTGCCCAGCGGCTTGCCATCGATCAGGATTTCACCTTCCGTCGGCGTATAGACGCCTGACATGATCTTGATGATCGTCGATTTTCCGGAGCCGTTTTCGCCTGCAAGGCAATGGATCTCACCGGGCTTCAGGGCAAGCGAGACATTGTCGAGCGCGACCAGCCCGCCGAAGCGCTTGACGATATTCCTCAGTTCCAGAAGATATTCGCTCATGATTTTCCTTTCATCTCCCCCGCGTCCTTACCCACACGCTGGCGAGCGGCGGACGGGGCTGCATGCGGCCCGGCAAGCCCCGCGACAAACGCGCGGGGCAACCGGCCAGAGGGAAATGACCAATCCTGTCAGAAGTTGTAGTCGCCCATGTTTTCGGTGGTGACGCCTACCCAGCCCGCACCATAGAGCAGGTTGGGCTTGGATGCGTCGGGCGCGGCAAGGTTCTCATAGCCGGGAAGGCCGAGATTGAGGCCAGCCTTGATGAGGTCCGTCTTCTTTTCGAGGGCCATGATCGCCAGTTCGTTCATGGCATAGCCGGCAACGGCCGGATCCCAGAACTGGATGTACTGGATGTCGCCGCTCTTCAGATATTCGCCGGCCACGGAAACAAGCCCCGTGCCCGCAAAGAATACCTTGCCCTTCAGGCCGCCTTCGGAGATCAGGCGTCCGGCACCGGCCGAAGTCGGCATCGGCGCGCCGAGAATGCCGGTGACGTCCGGATAGGTCGTCATCGCTTCCTTCAGCTTCGTATAATCCTGGTTGGCGTCGTCATAGGTCTCGAGACGTTCGGTCGCGAGGGCCATGTCGGGATAGTTCTTCTTCTGGAATTCGATGGCGCCGTCGATCCAGTCCATCTGCGACTTCGACGTGAGGCTGCCGACGGTGGCGAGATATTTGCCCTTGCCGCCCATGGATTTCGCCAGGACTTCCATCAGCTTGGCGCCATAGGCCTTGTTGTCGAAGGCTTCGAGGACATAATCGGCATTGACGATGTTGGACGCCTCATGCGCGATCACGACGATGCCGCGCTCGCGCGCCTTCTTCAGCACGGGCTCCACGGCCTCGACCGAGAAGGGAACGATGCAGATCGCGTCGACGCCCTGCGCAATGAGGTTTTCTACGATCTGGACCTGTGCCGCGGCGTCAGCCGAGCTTGGTCCGACCATCCAGACGTCGGCTCCGGTTTCCGACTTGAACTGCTCGACGCCGGCACGCATGCGGTCGAACCAGGCGATACCGTCCACCTTGACCACGGTGGCGATCGAATAGGTCTTGCCGTCGGCAGCGGTTACATATTCCTTGTTGACCTTGGACGTGTCGACCGGCCCTTCGGCCAGCGCCGGTACGATCAACGCAAGCGACATTGCCAATGATGCTAGAAGTCTTTTCACGACTCTTCCTCCCTTGATATTTTCCACGGGCAGCACTGCCGCCCTCTCCCGTCCGCCCGCCCGTCATTCCTCCGCAGGGTTGCCCGGGCCTGGCCGTTCATCCATGATTTGATGCGATGAAACGTTTCATCATCACACTTAAACCACCATCCTTGTCAATATCTTTGTTTCCGCCCCTGTGCAAATGTTCAAGGTTGCCTGCCCTGACAAGCGTCTCGGTTACTGCCGGTCAGCGGGCTTGAGATCGCCAATGAGTGTCGGGATCAGTTCCGACACGGTGGGATGGATCGGCACCGCCCATTGCAGGGTGGAAATATCCGCATCGGCATTCATCATGTCGAGAATGCCATGTATCGCCTCGTCACCGCCGGTACCGAGAATGGCGGCGCCGAGAATCCGGCGCGTCTGCGCATCGGCTATTACGCGCATGAAGCCTTGCGTCTCGTCCTTTTCGACGGCGCGGCCGACGCGCGACATCGGCCGCGTCGAGACGAGCAGGGGCCGGCCCGACTTGCGCGCTTCGTTCTCGCTCATGCCGACGCGCCCGAGCGGCGGATCGATATAGAGCGCGTAGCCCATGATCCTGTCGCTGAGCCTGCGGTCACCGCCATCCAGAAGATTGGCGGCGACGATCTCATAATCATTATAGGAGGTGTGGGTGAATGCCCCGCGCCCGTTGCAATCGCCGAGCGCCCATATGCCGGGCACATTCGTCGCCAGCCTGTCATCGACCTTGATGTAGCCGCGCGCATCGGTCTCGACGCCCGCCTTGTCCAGGCCGAGATCGTCGGTATTGGGCCGCCGACCGACCGCCATCAGCACATGCGTGCCCACGACATTGCTTGTCTCGTCGCAATCGAGGCCGACTTCGATGCCATTGTCCGCCTTCCTGAAGGAGATACATTCGGCGTTCAGCACGCATCGGATGCCCTCCTTCTCCAGGATCTGCCTGATGGCTTCCGATATGTCCTCATCCTCGCGCGAGATGAGCCGTGGCCCCTTCTCGACGATGGTGACCTCGGCGCCGAACCGGCGGTACATCTGGGCGAATTCCAGTCCGATATAGCTGCCGCCGATGATAACGAGATGTTCGGGCAAGTGGTCGAGCTCCAATATGCCGCGATTGGTCAGATAGTCGATCTGGTCGATGCCGGGCATGTCGGGGATATTGGCACGGCCGCCGGCATTGATGAATATGTTCGGCGCGCCGTAGCGCTCGCCGTCGATTTCGATCTCGTTCGGGCCGGCGAAGCGCGCATGCCCCTCGACGACGGTGCAGCGTTCCATGCCCTTCAGCCAGTTCTCGACGCCGCTGCGGGCGTTCTGCGTGACCGTGGCCGCCCTCTCCCTGATCCGCGCCATGTCGATCCGGATCGGGCTGTCGATGGTGACGCCGAAATCGCTTCCTCGTCGCGCCAGATGCGCCGCATAGGCGCTTGCAACCAAAGCCTTGGTCGGCATACATCCGGTGTTGACGCAGGTTCCGCCGAAAAGCTTGCGCTCTACAAGAAGCACGGTCTTGCCGGCGGCGGTGAGGCGTCCGGCAAGCGAGGGCCCTGCCTGGCCGGCGCCGATGATGATCGCATCGAAGGTCTTCATGGCTCACCAATCCCAAATGCCGGAAACAACGTCATGAAATCATCTCATCCTGCCGCTGGACCGGATCAGGCCGAATGTCAAATTCGTTCCACTAGGAACGCCGCAGCCGTCGACGCGAAGAATGCCGGACTTCGGCTTCGTCGAGCCGCTTCAACAGGTCGCGCAACATGTCGGGGATGTTCCTGTCGGATTGCGATGGGCGCGCGGTTTCGGCAACGTTGCGGAACTCTGCCCGCGTAATCTGTTTCCGGACCAGCTTTGCCGATGGCGGCATGTTTACAGGCTTTGCGGCCATTGCCATTCCAATCACTCTCGTTCCTTCCGCAGTCGCTGCGGCTTGTCCATGGTAACCCGACTGGAGTCGATTTGTTTCAACCTCATTGCGAATATGGTGAACAAATCCTGAATTTTTCCTGCTTGCGGAACCAGCTGGGCAGCGCGGCGTTTCCTCCTCACAAGCTGAAGGAACCCGCCAATGTTGATACGTGTCGGCTATGAGATAGCAATCCGGTGCAACGAGCCAACGCCCATGACGACCTATCTCACCCTGGAACCGGCACGGAAGGAACACGTACAATGCGAACGTGGTCCCCTTGCCGCGCCGCAGGTGCCGCTGGAGACGTTCACCGATCTCTTCGGCAATCATTGCCTGCGCCTGCTGGCACCGGCCGGGAACCTGTCGCTCAAATATGATGCGGTGCTCGAGGATAATGGATTGCCGGATCCCGTCGACAAGGATGCCGAGGAGGTGTCCGTCGACAGATTGCCGACCGAATGCCTCGCCTTCCTCTCGGCAAGCCGCTACTGCGAGACGGATGAGCTCAGCAATCTCGCCTGGAGCCTGTTCGGCAATGTGAGTCCCGGCTGGACGCGGGTGCAGACGATCTGCGATTATGTCAACCAGCGCCTCACCTTCAGCTATGGCTTTGCCCGGGCAACGCGAACCGCGGCGCAGGCGCATGAGGAGCGCGTCGGCGTATGCCGCGATTTCGCCCATCTCGCCGTCGCGTTCTGCCGCTGCATGAATATTCCGGCGCGATACGTCAATGGCTATATGGGCGATATCGGCGTGCCACCGGATCCCGCGCCGATGGATTTCAATGCCTGGTTCGAAGTCTTCCTCGGCGGCAAATGGCATACTTTCGACGCGCGCCACAATCAGCGCCGGATCGGACGCATCGTGGTCGCCAGGGGCCGCGACGCAGCCGACATCCCGCTGATCTACACCTTTGGCCCGCATGAGCTGACCAACTTCAAGGTGTGGACCTTCGAGGAGAACGACCCGACTTTCGCCAGCAAGCACTTCGAGAAGGTGTCGCTGGTGACGCCGTGGTTCAGCCAGCGCTGGTCGAGGCTTTCGCGCCATATCCGCCACGCATCGGAAGCGGAGCCCACGCTGTAGGGCGGCAGCGGCACAGGCTGCCGCTTTCGAAATTGCCATGCCACATTTGAGGCATTATCGTTGTGCCCTGGACTCACATTGACGGCAAGGGGCGTCTGCGATGCCTTTCGACAATCCATTGAAATCGACATATACCCAGGAAGACTGGGACATCATGCAGGCAGCCTATGACAAGGCGGCAAAAACGCTCGTGGTGCAGTCGAGCTCCAGCGAAGACGCCAAAATCATTGCGGAAACAGTGATGGCGGCGTTCAATCGCGGCAATCGCAGCGTGAACTCGCTTGCGGCGCTGGCCGTCATCACGGCCATCAACTCACATCCCATCAATACGGGGCCCATCAATACGGGCCAGGATCTCGACTGACTTCGAGCCAGGGTGTGGAAAACGCCCTAGCGTAGCGCCGCCGTGATTTCCCTGGTCGGGAAGCAGGTGGGCTGCTGCCCGTTCTTTTCCTGCCATTCACCGATCGAGCGACGGGTCTTGAATCCCGGAAAGCCATCCGCTCCACCGGCATCATAGCCCTGTTTCTCCAGCGCCCTCTGCATTGCGGCAATATCCGACCGGTAGAGACCGCCGACATCGCCCCAGTCCGCCGAAAATCCCGACGAGCCATGCGCGATGCGGTCGGCCATATGGCCGATGAACAGCGCATAGAGGTCGCTCATATTATATTCCTTGAGCACGTAGAAATTCTTGGTGACGATGAAGGCCGGGCCATGCCTGCCCGCCGGCATCAACAGGAACCCCTCGCGCTTCGTCTCGCTGGCAGGAAAGGCCTTGCCGCCGACACGGGATATGCCGAGCTTCGCCCATGCGGCAAAGCTCTTGCCGCGATCAGGACCTTCGAGGGCGCAACTGACCGTCTCAGGCACCGTCACCTCGTAGCCCCATTCGCGCCCTTGCTGCCAGCCGAACTGCTGCAGATAATGGGCGATGGAGCCCAGCGTATCCGGAACGGAGTTCCAGATGTCGCGCTTGCCGTCGCCGTCGAAATCGACCGCATGCTGCAAATAGGAGCTGGGCATGAACTGAGGCTGCCCGAGGGCGCCGGCCCAGGAACTCTTCATGCCCCCCGCATCCATATAGCCCTTCTCGGCGATTTCCAGCGCCGCCAGCAATTCCTTGCGGAACATGTCCTTGCGGGATGCGAGAAACGCCTTGGTGCCAAGCACGGTGAAGGCGTTGTTCGGTATCTTTACGCTGCCAAAGCCGCTTTCCCGGCCCCATATGGCGAGGATTATCTCGCCCGGGACTCCATATTTTGCCTCAACGGCACGCAATACGCGGCCGAATTGCCTGGCGCGCGCCGCGCCACCGGAAGTGACAGCCGCCACGGTCTTGGCGTTGAAGTATTTACCCGGCGATCCGAACTCCGATTGCGACTGCTTCTTCGGCGTTTTCGGCTTCTCGCCCGGCATGACGAGGTCCGGCAGGTCGAGATTGAGCGCCGCGCCAGCGAAAGCGCTATCGAATGTCGTTCTGGATATGCCCCTTTCGCGTGCCTCGGGCCACAGATCATCGGCCAGCCATGCGCGATACTGTCGCTCGACATCCGCCTTGGAGGCCGCAAGCGCCTGCCCCGGAAGAAGGAGCGCGAGGAAACCGACGATCATTGCCGAGAGCAGTCCGGATCGATGAGTCACTGGCGCCGTTCCTTATAGCGATGTGCGGGCACGCAGGGCCGCAGTCAGCGTTCCCTCGTCCAGATAGTCGAGTTCTCCTCCCACGGGGACGCCATGGGCGAGACGCGTGATCCTTATCTCGAAGCTGGAGAGCTGGTCGGTGATGTAATGGGCGGTCGTCTGGCCCTCGACGGTGGCATTCACCGCGAGGATCACCTCCTTGACCTCGCCATCGGCGACACGGCTGACAAGCGCCGCGATGTTCAGATCGTCCGGCCCGATCCCGTCGAGCGGTGAAAGCCGGCCGCCGAGCACATGGTAGCGCACATTCATCGACCCAGCCCGCTCCAATGCCCAAAGGTCGGACACGTCTTCGACGACGATCAGCGTCGCGCGGTCACGGCGCGGATCGGTGCAGATCATGCAGGGATCGGACGTATCGACATTGCCGCAATGGCTGCAGATGCGCACCTTCTCCGCGGCATCCTGCATCGCGGCGCCGAGCGGCACCAGCAGCGCCTCTTTCTTCTTGATCAGATGCAATGCCGCCCGCCGCGCCGAACGCGGGCCGAGCCCCGGCACCTTGGCGAGCAATTGGATCAGACGTTCGATTTCAGGGCCGGCGATTCGTTTCGACATGAGCACGGTTTAGACCAAATTGCGATCTTAGGAAATCGCCGAGCCGCCGGGCCTCAACCCAGCAATTCGCAAGCCAGGCTCTGCAATCGCTGATTGGTTGCACGGATCGGCGAAGTCGTTAGGGGTATTGCCAGCGTTCGACGCAGAGCTTGAGGGCAGAAGCAACAGCACTGAGCCAGCCAGTGTATTGGGGAAGACGGGCTTTCCCAACTGCGGCATCAGCCTTGCCCTCAACTTGGAGGCAAACTATGCGGAGAATTCCGTTTAGTGTGGCCCTTGTTGTGAAAAGAACCCGGACTGGCTGGGAAGTCACTATCCGGGTTCAATTCTAAACGAGGAACGGAGGCGGGCGAAAGCTCGCCTCCACTCCAAGCCAAATCTAACTCATCCGATCCCGGATTCCAATAGTACTCTGGTTGTAACTTCAGTGTGCCAGACGAGGCTCCGCAGGGGCGGGAGGCAGGCAGCGCGCCGGGGGAACTGATGGCGCAATTGCGCCATCAGCATCGCCTTGACGACCTATGTGGAGACTGTTCAGTCTGGCCGTTGTGTTGAAAGGAACGCCGACGGGCTGGACATTGTCTATCCGGGTTCAATTCCAACAAGGAACGGAGGCGGATTTGCCCCACTCCAAGTCGAACCTAGCCTACGCCGCCTTCAGATTAAATTATACTCTCGTCGTAGGCCGCCACTCAGAACGGCAGCTTGAAACCCGGCGGGATCGGCAGGCCAGCGGTCAATGCCTGCGTCTTTTCAGCCATGACGGCTTCAACCTTGGCCTTCGCCTCATTGTGCGCGGCGATGATGAGATCCTCGATGACTTCGATGTCGTCTTCCTTGAACAGCGAAGGATCGATGGTGAGGCCGGTCAAGGCGCCCTTGCCGGAAAGCTTCACCGTGACGAGCCCGCCACCGGCCTGTCCCTCGGCTTCCAGCGCGGCGATTTCCTCCTGCATGGAGGCCATCTTGGCCTGCATTTCCTTGGCCTGTTTCATCATGCCCATGATGTCACGCATGAATGTAACTCCTTTTAATCGTCATCTTCGATGGGGTCCAAAGCGCCGTCGCCCGCTGCCGCGTCCGACACGCCCTCCAGCCCCTCGGCATCGGCCTGCGTCGCGATGCGAACATCTATGATCTTCGCCCCGGGAAACCTGGCCAGTATGGCGGCAACATCCGGGTCGGCGCGGGCATCGTTCAACATCGTGTTGCGCTTTGCCGTCTCGGTCTCGTGGACGGTGGGATCGCCCTCCTCCCGCGACAGCGACACCATCCAGCGTGTCCCCGTCCACTCGGTCAGTCTCTGCGACAGGTCGGCCAGCAGCGATTTCGGCGCATTCGACGTCAGGTTGATTTCGAGCCGCCCGGGATGAATGCTGACCAGCCGCACGCAGTTCTTGACCATGATCTTGAACTGCATGTCGCGATGCTTGTCCGCGAGATCGATGATGTCGCCAATGGTTGCCACCGGAACGGCGGGAGCCTCCGCAGGCTGTTGCACGAAAGCCGGCGCCTGCTCGCCATCGGGTTCGACCAGGCGCATCACGGCGCCGGTACCGGTGCCCTGCGCCGTGGCGCGACCCGGCGCGCCGGTGGTGGCTGCCGTGGCCGCCGTCCGCTGATAGGCCATCGGCGCACCGCCATTCGGCCTGCCAGGCTCCGATCGGGGGGAATGGGAAGCGCCGGCGCCTTCGTCCTCCAGCGACTTCAATGCCTCGTCCAATGTCGGCAGATCCGAGGCATGGGCGATGCGGATCAGCAGCATTTCCGCGGCCTGGACGGGACGGCTAGAGCTTTCCACTTCGCCGATGCCCTTCAGCAGCATCTGCCAGGTACGCGAAAGCACGCGGATGGACAACTTGTCGGCGAAATCCCGGCCGCGAAGGCGTTCGTCCTGCGAGAGGGAAATGTCGTCCGCGACATCGGGCGTGAAGCGGATGCGGGTCACCAGATGGTTGAAATCGGCAAGGTCGTTCAGCACGACCGCAGGATCGGCTCCGACATCATATTGCGCGCGGAACTCCCGCAGCGCCGATGCTATGTCGCCGCGCATCAGCATCTCGAACAGGTCGATGATCCGCGCCCGATCTGCGAGGCCGAGCATGGAACGGACAGTATCGGCATCGACGCTGCCGGCGCCGTGGGAGATCGCCTGGTCGAAGATCGAAAGGGAATCGCGCACGGAGCCCTCTCCGGCCCGCGCTATCATGCCGAGGGAGGCATCGTCGACGGTGATCGATTCGAGTTCGGCGATCTTGCGCAGGTGCTCGGTAAGCGTCGCGGTATCGATCCGGCGCAGGTCGAAGCGCTGGCAGCGCGACAGGACGGTGATGGGCACCTTGCGGATTTCAGTCGTCGCGAAGATGAATTTCACATGGGGCGGCGGCTCCTCGAGCGTCTTCAACAGGCCGTTGAAGGCCTGATTGGACAGCATGTGAACCTCGTCGATGATATAGACCTTGTAGCGCGCCGACACAGGGCGGTAGCGCACCTGCTCGATGATCTCGCGGATGTCGTCGATGCCGGTATGCGACGCCGCGTCCATCTCGATCACGTCGACGTGCCGGCCTTCCATGATCGCCTGGCAATGCTCGCCGAGGACTGAAAGATCGATGGTTGGCCGGTCAATCTCGGCGCTTCTGTAATTGAGGGCGCGACCGAGGATGCGCGCAGTCGTCGTCTTGCCGACACCGCGCACGCCGGTCAGCATCCAGGCCTGGGCTATACGCCCGGTCTCGAACGCATTTGTCAGGGTCCTGACCATCGGCTCCTGGCCGATGAGATCGTTGAAATTCTGCGGCCGGTATTTGCGGGCGAGTACGCGATAGGCGCTATCGGGCGATTTTGTTTCCATCGCGTCTTGTCCATGCTCCTGCATTGCTTTTCCGGCGTTTCAATGTGACCGCCATACACCACAGCGTCAATGGCGCCGAGAGCTTTGACACAGGCTTGGTGCGAAAGAAAAGGTGGGAGGCTGGCACGGCGACCCGTGCCTGGCTCGTTGGGGCTGCTTCCTTCCGGACCTGACCCGGTTGGCGAGTGGCTCGTCCGCCACCAACCTCCCAGCGTTCATATCGGCAATCTGCCCGCAAAAAGCAAGCACATGGCAAAAAAAACTGCTATCTAACCCACATCATGACTTTCGTGCTCGATACCAAACTTGCAAACGATACATTCCGCGTCACGCGCCTCGGCCTTTGCGACCTGCGCCTGATGAACGACCGGCGCTGGCCCTGGCTCATCCTGGTTCCGCAGCGGCCGGATGTCAGCGAAATCCACGATCTCACGCCGCTGGACCAGACCATGCTCACCTTCGAGGCCGGGCTGGCGGCGCAGGCCCTGAAACGGGTGACGAACTGCGAGAAGCTGAACACCGGCGCACTCGGCAATATCGTTCGCCAGTTGCACGTTCACGTCATCGCCCGCAATTCCGGCGATGCCGGCTGGCCTGGCCCAGTCTGGGGCTTTGGAACGCGCGTGCCCTATGGCGAAGCCGAAGCACAAGATCTCATAAAATCCATTGGCGAAGCTCTTTGATCCTGGCCAATTCTGCTGGAGTGATTTCCCATGCCTTTTCGTCTTTTCTCAGCACCGGAGACGGAGCCGAGCCAATTTGTCGGTTTCGCCGGAAACAGGATCGACCGGCATTCCGAAAAGCGGAGCGATGATGCCGTAACCATCGCCCTTGCCAATCCGAAAGCCTGCATGCTGCTCATCGGCGACGGGCGTATCCTGATCGACAGCGATCGCGGCAGCGCCTTCTTCCCGCTCGAAGCGGCTGCAAATTTCCGTCCCGTCATCGCCAAGGCCGTCTATCTCGGCCTGCAGGACGGCATGCCCGTGCTCGCAGCGCCGAGCGGCATCGATGTTGAGCAACTGCCGCAGACGGTGGCGGCAACCGACTATCGTTCCGCCTATACGCAAGGGCTCATTCCGGCGGACCAGCTCGGCGCCATGGCACAGGGCGTCTCGCTCCTGACCTGGCACGAGAATCATCGCTATTGCGGGCGCTGCGGCCATGAGACCGTGTCACGCGATGGCGGCTATCGCCGCACCTGCCCCAATTGCGACGCGCAGCTCTTTCCGCGCACGGATCCCGTTGCCATCATGCTGATCGTCCGGGAGGACCGGTGTCTTCTGGCGCGCGGCCCGCATTTCGGCGCCGGGATGTATTCCTGCCTTGCCGGTTTCATCGAGCCCGGCGAAACGATCGAGAATGCGGTGCGCCGCGAAACCCGCGAGGAAACGAACCTCGCTGTCGGGCGCGTCGTCTATCACGCCAGCCAGCCCTGGCCCTTTCCCTATTCGCTGATGATCGGCTGCCATGCCGAGGCGCTTTCGGACGACTACATCCTCGACAAGTCGGAGCTCGAAGACGGCCGCTGGTTCGACAGGCAGGAGGTCGTGCAAATGCTGGAGCGCACCCATCCCGATGGGCTGATGACCCCGCCGACCGGCGCAATCGCGGCGCATCTCATCCGCGACTGGACCGAAAGCGGCCTCGGCTAGTCGGCAGCGACCTGCGATGCGCGAAACGTCGTGTCGGCCGGATAGACGCCGAGGATGCGCACTTCCTCCGAGAAGAACTCCAGTTCTTCAAGCGCGCGCGCGACATTCTTGTCGTCGGGATGGCCTTCGATATCGGCGTAGAACTGCGTGGCGGTGAACTTGCCGTCGATCTGGTAGCTTTCGAGCTTGGTCATGTTGACCATATTCGTCGCGAAGCCGCCCATCGCCTTGTAGAGCGCGGCCGGGACGTTGCGGACGCGGAAGACGAAGGTCGTCATCATGAGCGCGTCCGAGGCGCGCGGAGCCCAGCGCTTGGTCTTGTTGAGAACGACGAACCGGGTCACATTGTTCTCCGTGTCCTCCACATCCTCTTCGAGCACATCGAGCCCATAGAGGCTGGCCGCCAGCCGTGGCGCGAGCGCCGCCATCGTCCGGTCCTTCACGTCGGCGACGAGCCGCGCGGCGCCGGCCGTATCGCCGGCGATGACCGGCTTCCAGCCGTTCTTCCTGATATATTTGCGGCATTGGCCCAGCGCATGGATATGGCTATGGACGCTGACGATCTCTTCCCGCGCCACGCCCGGCAGGACCATCAGCTGGAAATGGATCGGCAGGAAATATTCGCCGACGATGTGCAGGCGCGATTCGGGCAGGAGATGGTGGATGTCGGCGACCCGGCCGGCGATCGTGTTCTCGATGGGTATCATGGCGAGATCCGCCGCGCCGCTTTCAACCGCGTTGAAGGCGTCCTCGAAACTCGGGCAAGGCAGCGGCTCCATGTCCGGGAACATGTTGCGGCAGGCGGTGTCGGAATTGGCGCCTGGCTCGCCCTGGAACGAAATGCGGTTGGTCCTGGTCATTATATGATGCCTTGCGATGCGCGGAGTAGCTGTCTTGCCCGTTCGAGATCCTCGGGCGTATCCACGCCGAGCGGCACGGAATCGACGATCTCGACATCTATGCGCATGCCAGCCTCCAATGCGCGCAATTGCTCGAGACGCTCGCGCTTTTCGAGAGGCGACGGGCCAAGGCCGACGAAGCGTTCGAGCGCCTGCCGACGATAGGCATAAAGCCCGATGTGATGGTAGAGTGGCCCTTCGCCCCATGGCGCGGTTGCCCGGGTGAAATAGAGCGCGCGCAGCCTCGATTCGGATTGGGGCGAACCGACGATCTTGACGACGTTCGGATTGGTCTTCTCGTCGTCGCGGCTGATTTCGACGCCGAGCGTCGCAATATCGGCCGGTCCATCCTCAAGCGGCCGCAGCGCCCGCTTTATCGTTGCGGGATCGATGGTCGGCAAATCGCCCTGAACATTGATGATGGCATCGAAGCTCTTGTCGGGATCGAGCGCGCACAGCGCCTCGTAGATCCGGTCCGAGCCTGATTCGTGATCATTGCGGGTCATGACCGCTTCGAGGCCGCGGGCGGTCACCGCGGCGCGGATGTCCTCGCTGTCGGTCGCGACGACCGTGCGGCCGAGGCCCGTCGCCATGGCGCGCTCGGCCACATGGACGATCATCGGCTTGCCTTCTATATCGGCAAGAGGCTTGTTCGGAAGCCGGGTGGAGGCCATTCGGGCCGGGATAAGATTCAGAATTTTCATTGTCCTGCGTCGCCTTACGGTGTCAAAAAGTCTCAGGCAGAACCGCCCTTATATGTGTTGCAAACGCCAAGCAAAAGACCTAGTTTCCGCGCGATCACGAGGGGTTTCTGTCATAAATGCAGCGGTTTGCATTGATCAGATATTGAAGCCTTCCGCAAGAGGAGCAATGGTCGACGATGGAATCGAGCGCGTTCAACAAATATGCCATGGCCTTTCTGGCAACCGTATTCGTTGTCATGTCAGCGGGCATTATGTCGGATTTCATTTTCGATACGCACGCCCCCGAAAAGCCGGGATTCATCATAGAGGCGCCTGAAGGCGGCGAGGAAGCAGCCGGCGGTGCAGCGGCCCCGGCGGAAGCAGTGCCGATCGCCACCCTGCTGGCCTCGGCCGATCCGGCCCGCGGCGAAGCGGTATTCAAGCGTTGCGCTGCATGCCACACCGCAGACAAGGGCGGCGCCAACAAGGTCGGCCCGAATCTCTGGGACATCGTGGAACGGCCGATCGCGACGCATGAGGGCTTCAGCTATTCCGGAGCCATAAAGGAATTCTCGAAGGGCGGCCAGGAAACCTGGACCTTTGACCATCTCAATCACTTCCTTACCTCGCCGAAGGGCTACATCAAGGGCACTGCCATGGGCTTTGCCGGCGACAAGAAGGACAATGAGCGCGCGGACCTCATCGCCTATCTGCGCACACTGTCCGACAGCCCGAAGCCGCTTCCGGCCGCAGAGGCAGCCCCGGCAGGCGACAAGCCCGCCGAAGGTGGTGCAGCAGCTCCCGCCGGTGAACAGCCGGCAGAGGGCGGCGCGGCGCCAGCAGCTCCGGCGGCACCCGCACAATAGGCTTCCGCCACAGACCATCGGAAAAGCCGGGCGAAATGCCCGGCTTTTTTTTATCAACTCAACGTGTTTTTTCGTTCAAGGTCTATTCTCAGCCTCATTTTCTCTTAGACTGAAGCCCAGTCAAAATGGAGATGAGACTTGAGAATTCGCCAGCTTCTGGCCAGCCTCATGCTGGTTGCCGCCACATCCAGTGCCGTCCTTGCAGCCGAACCCGAATGGCGCCACGCGGCAAGTCTCATGGACCATCCCAAATACGGGCCCGACTTCAAACATTATGACCATGCCAACCCTGAAGCCCCGAAGGGCGGCACGCTGAACCAGGCGGCCGAGGGCAGTTTCGACAGCCTCAACCCCTATGTCGTGCAGGGAACGCCGGCAGCGGGGCTGTTGAATTTCGGCGGTGGGCTGCTTTACGATACGCTGCTCAGCCAGTCCCTGGACCAGCCTTCGACCAGCTATGGCCTGATCGCACGGAAGATCGCCTTCCCCGAAGACTTTTCATGGGTGAAGTTCCAGCTCGATCCCGCCGCAAAATGGCACGACGGCAAGCCGATCACCGTCGATGACGTGATCTGGACCTTCAATGTGCTGAAGGCGCAGAGCCCGCTTTACAACAAGTATTACCATGACGTCGTCAAGGCCGAGCAGACCGGCGAACGCGAAGTGACCTTCACATTCACCAGCGGCGGCAACCGCGAACTGCCCAATATCATGGGCGACATGGTCGTGCTGCCCAAACATTGGTGGGAAGGCACCGACGCATCCGGCAAGAAGCGCGACATCAGCAAGGGCACGATGGAGATCCCGCTCGGATCATCGGCCTACAGGATCGAAAGCATCGTTCCCGGCAAGACCATCGTCTGGAGCCGCGTCGAGGACTACTGGGGCAAGGACCTGCCGGTCAATATCGGCCGCAACAATTTCGACCATGTCCGCTACGAATATTTCCGCGATACGAATGCCAGCTGGGAGGCATTCAAGAAGGGTGGCTTCGAGGATTACCGGCTGGAAAACCGTATCGGCCGCTGGATGCGGGAATATGATTTCGCAGCCGTCAGTCGCGGCGACGTCGTCAAGAAGACCTTTCCGCTGCGCGCGGTCGGACGCATGCAGGGCTACCTGCTCAATACGCGCCGGGACAAGTTCAAGGATCCGAAGGTGCGCGAGGCGCTGACATGGGCCTATGATTTCGAGAGCATGAACAAGAACATGTTCTTTGGTCAGTACAAGCGCATCGACAGCTATTTCGCCGGTATCGACCTTGCATCGCACGGCATTCCTGCCGGCAAGGAGCTTGAAATCCTGCAGACGGTCAAGGACCAGGTGCCGCCGGACCTGTTCACGAAGGAATTCAAGCTGCCCGTCTACGACACGCCGCAGGCATCGCGGGAGAACCTGCGCAAGGCGGTCACGCTGCTGAGGGAGGCAGGCTACGACCAGAAGAACGGCAAGCTCGTCTACAAGGAGACCGGGCAGCCGCTGACCATCGAATTTCTCGCCAATGATCCGAGCGACGAGCGTGTATTCGGGCCTTTCATCGAGAACCTGCGACGCATCGGCATCCAGGGTACGATTCGCGTCGTCGACAGCAATCAGTACATATCCCGCGTCAATGATTTTGACTATGATGTGATCATGTCCGTGATGGCCCAAACCCAATCGCCCGGCAATGAACAACGGGATTTCTGGAGCAGCACGGCCGCAGACACGCCGGGGAGCCGCAACTATATGGGAATCAAGAACCCGGCCGTCGACAAGCTGATCGACCGGATCGTCTTCGCCAAGGACCGCGAGGAGCTCGAAGCCGCGACCAGCGCGCTCGACCGCGTGCTGCTGTGGAACTACTACGCTGTCCCACAATGGTATGCGTCCACGATCAACATCGCCTATTGGAACAAGTTCCACATACCGGAACAACAGCCCGATTATGTGGGCATCGACCCATTCTCGTGGTGGGTGGACCCGGCCAGGGAAGCCGCATTGAAGACACGCGGGGATTGATGTTCAGCCGCCGCGATCTCCTCAGACTGGCCGGAACCGGGCTCGCAGCCATGGCGACGCCGCGCCTGGCGCTGGCGGACGTGGCGACGGATACGCCGCTTCACGGGCTCTCCGCCTTCGGCGAACTCAAATATCCGAAGGGGTTCGAAGCGTTCGACTATGTCAACCGGGAAGCGCCGAAAGGCGGCCTGTTCGTCTTCTCGCCGCGGACATGGGTGCTGAACCAGTCGCCGCAGACCTACAATACGCTCAACACCTTCTCGGCAAAGGGCGACGCGCCGCCCCGCATGGAACTGTGTTTCGACATGCTGATGGTGTCGGCGCTCGACGAACCGGATTCCATCTACGGGCTGTTGGCGGAAAGCGTCAGCGTCTCGCCGGACAAGCGCACCTACAGTTTTGCCCTGCGGCCGGAAGCGCGGTTCCATGATGGCTCGCCCGTCACCGCGCATGATGTCGTGTTCAGCTTCGAGACCATCGTCAAATTCGGCCACCCCTCGATACTTCTGCTGATGACCCAGATCGAGAATGCCGTCGCCGAGGACGATCATCGCTTCCGGTTCAGCGTCAAGGGTGACAATCCGGGCCTGACCGCCCTCACTGCCATACCGCTGGTGCCGGTCCTGTCGAAAAACTGGTATTCGACACGGGATTTCGAGGCTTCGACGCTCGAGCCGCCGCTGGGCTCGGGGCCTTACCGCGTCAGCAAGGTCGCCGCCGGCAACCGCATCGAATATGAGCGCGTCGAGGACTACTGGGCGAAGGACCTCGCCGTGCGGCGCGGCCAGAACAATTTCGAGCGCATCCGCATCGATTTCTACCGTGACCGGCAGCCGGAATTCGAGGCCTTCAAGAAGGGCGACATCTATTGGCGCGCCGAAAGCACGGCGAAAACCTGGGCCACGGAGTATGATTTCCCGGCGATCCAGCAAAAGAAGGTGGTGAAACGCACCTTTCCGAGCGAAAAGCGCCCGACAATGCAGGCCTGGGCGATAAACCAGCGGCGCGAGCATTTCCGCGATCCGCGGGTGCGGGAGGCGATCTCGCTCTGCTTCGATTTCGAATGGACCCGCAAGAACCTGTTCTATGGCAGCTATGAGAAATCGCATTCGCTGTTCGAGCGATCGGACTTCCGCGCCGAGGGCCTGCCCTCGCCGCAGGAACTGGCGATCATGGAGCCGCTCAGGAGCCGCCTGCCCACGGAGATCTTCGGCGAGGCGGTGCTGCAGCCCTCGTCCGACGGCTCCGGACGCGACCGCAAGAACCTGCGCCGCGCCTCCGAACTCCTGGCAGAGGCCGGCTTCAAGCGCGACGGAACCACGCTTGCCGATGCCAGGGGCAATCCTCTCAAGCTGGAAATGCTGATCGCGGCGGAAGTCTTCGTGCGCGTCTATTCGCCCTTCATCAACAATCTGAAGGCCATTGGCATCAATGCCGGCCTGAGGATGATCGATCCGGCGCAATATCAGCTGCGGCTGCAGGATTTCGACTTCGACATGATCGGTATCGCCTTTGCATTCAGCCCGACGCCGAGCAGCGATTCGCTTGCGACGATGTTCGGCTCGCGCGCGGCTTCCGTTCCCGGCTCGTACAATCTATGCGGCGTTGCCGATCCCGTCCTGGACGAACTGATCGCCAAGGTTTCGGCTGCCCGGTCGCGCGAAGAGCTGAATACCATCATGCGTGTACTTGATAGACTCTTGCGTGTAAGGCGTGACTGGATTCCAAATTGGTTTCTGGCGAATCATCAGGTTGCCTATTGGGACATGTTCGGCTTCAAGGAGCCGAAACCTGACTATGATTTCCTGCCGGAGTCGCTGTGGTGGTTTGATGAAGAGAAGGCAAGATCCATTGGCAAGTCTTAATCCCACGGGTTCCAGAGGAGCCCTGAGCTGATGGCGGCCTATATCCTGCGCCGCCTTCTGCTGATGGTCCCCACCCTCTTCGGCGTCCTGCTCGTCTGTTTCGTCATCGTGCAATTCGTGCCCGGCGGCCCGGTGGAGCGGATCATCGGGCAATTGACCGGCCAGGGCGGCAATGCCATGGACCGCCTCGGCGGCGGCGGCGCCGATTTCGGCCAGAGCCAGCCCGACCTTGGCACCACCACCACCAACTCCAAATATCGCGGGGCGCAGGGGCTGGACCCGGCCTTCATCGCCAGCCTGGAGAAACAGTTCGGCCTCGACAAGCCGCCGCTCGAACGCTTTGGCCTGCTTGTCTGGAACTATATCCGCTTCGATTTCGGCAAGAGCTACTTCCGCGACATCAGCGTGGTCGACCTCATAAAGGAGAAACTGCCCGTCTCGATCTCGCTCGGGCTGTGGACGACGCTGCTTTCCTACCTGATCTCGATTCCGATGGGCATCCGCAAGGCGATCAAGGACGGCTCCGCCTTCGACATATGGACGAGCGCCGTGATCGTCGTCGGCTATGCCATACCCGGCTTCCTGTTCGGCATCATGCTGATCGTGTTCTTTGCCGGCGGGTCGTTCTTCGACTGGTTCCCGCTGCGCGGCCTGACGTCCAACAATTTCGGCGATCTCTCCTTCTTCGGCAAGATCGTCGACTATGCCTGGCACCTCGTGCTGCCGCTGACCGCAATCCTGCTCTCCGCCTTCGCCACGACGACGCTGTTGACCAAGAATTCGTTCCTCGACGAAATCCGCAAGCAATATGTGACGACGGCGCGCGCAAAGGGGCTGACAGAGCGGAAAATCCTCTATGGCCATGTCTTCCGCAATGCCATGCTGATCGTCGTATCCGGCTTTCCTGCGGCCTTCATCTCGATCTTCTTCACCGGCCAGCTGCTGATCGAAGCCATATTCTCGCTCGATGGTCTCGGCCTGCTCGGCTATGAATCCATCATCAATCGCGACTATCCCGTCGTCATAGCGACCGTCTACATTTTCGCCCTGGTCGGGGTGATCGTCAGCCTGCTTTCCGACCTGCTCTACACATGGATCGATCCGCGTATCGACTTCGAGCGGAGGGACGTCTGATGACGGATGTGGTCGGAGCTTCCCCCGCCTTGCCGCCACGCCAGCGGCTTTCGCCGCTCAATGCGCGGCGCTGGGAGAATTTCAAGGCGAACCGCCGCGGCTGGTGGGCGCTGTGGATATTCCTCTTCATCTTCATCGCCTCGCTCTTTGCCGAGTTCATCGCCAATGACAAGCCGATCCTCGTCTCCTACAAGGGCGAGCTGCTGTTTCCCGTCCTCGTCGATTATCCCGAAGAGAAGTTCAACGGATTCTACGCCGTGACCGACTACCGCGATCCGGTGATCCAGGACGAGATAAACGCCAATGGCTGGGCGATCTGGCCGCCGATCCGTTATTCCTATCGCACGGTCAACAATGAACTGCCTGATACCGCGCCGTCCAAGCCTTCCTGGCTCTATACGCCGGAGGAGCGCTGCGCCCGCTACGAGAAGGGTGTGGACGATCCGAATTGCAACTTCGGCAACATGAACATCCTCGGCACCGACGACCAGGCGCGCGACGTGTTCGCGCGCGCGCTCTACGGCTTCCGGATCACGGTGTTGTTCGGCCTCATCCTCACTGCTGCTTCCGCCGTGGTCGGCGTGGCGGCGGGGGCGCTGCAGGGATATTTCGGCGGCTGGCTCGACCTTATCGGCCAGAGGCTGATCGAAATATGGTCATCGGTTCCGACGCTCTACCTGCTGCTGATCATGTCGTCCATCTTGCCGCCGGGCTTCTGGATTCTGCTGCTGATCATGCTGCTGTTCTCATGGGTCAGCTTCGTCGGCATCGTCCGCGCCGAGTTTCTGCGCGCCCGCAATTTCGAATATGTGAACGCCGCGCGAGCACTCGGCGTACGCGACAGGACCATCATGCTCCGCCATTTGCTGCCGAACGCCATGGTCACGACGCTCACCTTCCTGCCTTTCATCATGAACGGTTCGATCACGACATTGACGTCGCTCGACTTCCTCGGCTTCGGGCTTCCGCCCGGATCGGCCTCCCTCGGCGAGCTTCTGGCCCAGGGCAAGAACAACCTCCAGGCACCCTGGCTCGGCCTGACGGGCTTCGTGGTGATTTCGCTGATGCTGTCCCTGCTGATCTTCATCGGCGAGGCGACGCGTGATGCGTTCGATCCGAGAAAGGCATTCAAATGAGCGCGTCGCAGGCTCCCCTTCTCTCGGTAAGAGACCTTTCCGTCGCCTTCACCCAGGGCGAAAAGCAAAGCATGGCCGTCGACCATATCTCCTTCGACATCTTCCCGGGCGAAACCGTCGCCCTCGTCGGCGAATCCGGCTCCGGCAAGTCGGTCTCGGCGCTGTCCATCCTGAAGCTGCTGCCCTATCCGCCCGCTTCCCATCCATCCGGGCAGATCCTTTTCAATGGCGAGGACCTGCTCGACAAGGACGAGCGCGACCTGCGGCGCGTGCGCGGCAACGACATCACCATGATCTTCCAGGAGCCGATGACGTCGCTCAATCCGCTCCACACGATCGAAAAGCAGATCGGCGAGATATTGAAGCTGCATCAGGGTCTCGGCGACAGGGCGGCGCGCGAGCGGACGCTGACATTGCTGCAGGAAGTCGGCATCCGCGATCCCGAGAAACGGCTTGGCGCCTACCCGCATCAATTGTCGGGCGGACAGCGCCAACGCGTCATGATTGCAATGGCGCTCGCCAACCGGCCGAAACTGCTGATCGCGGACGAGCCGACGACGGCGCTCGACGTGACGGTGCAGGCGCAGATACTGGAACTTCTCGCCGAGCTCAAATCGGCGCAGGGCATGTCGATGCTGTTCATCACCCACGATCTCGGCATCGTCCGCAAGATCGCCGACCGCGTCTGCGTGATGACCGGCGGCAAGATCGTCGAGACCGGCCCGACACGGGAGATATTCGACAATCCGCAGCACGCCTATACCAGGCATCTTCTGGCTGCCGAGCCGCGGGGCAATCCGCCGGGGGCCGACCTTTCGGCGGCGCCGGTCATGCGCGGCGAGAACGTCAAGGTCTGGTTCCCCATCAAGGAAGGTTTCCTGCGGCGCACCGTCGATCACGTCAAGGCGGTCGATGGCATCGACGTGACGATAAGGGCCGGCCAGACGCTTGGCGTCGTCGGCGAATCGGGCTCCGGCAAGACGACGCTTGGCCTGGCGCTGGCGCGGATGATCTCGTCCGAGGGCGTCATCCGCTTCGGCGAAACCGATATCAACCAGTACAGTTTCAAGCAGATGCGACCCCTGCGGCGCGAGTTGCAGATCGTATTCCAGGATCCTTTCGGCTCATTGTCGCCGCGCATGTCCGTGGCCGACATCATCGCCGAGGGGCTGGAGGTGCACGAACCGCGCCTTTCCGCCCAGGACCGCGATGCCCGCGTCGTCTCGGCGCTGAAGGAGGTCAACCTCGACCCGGAGAACCGGTTCCGCTATCCGCACGAATTCTCCGGCGGGCAGCGCCAGCGCATCGCCATCGCGCGGGCAATGGTGCTCAATCCGCGTTTCGTCATGCTGGACGAGCCGACATCGGCGCTCGACATGAGCGTTCAGGCGCAAGTGGTCGATCTCTTGCGCTCGCTGCAGCAGAAGCACAACCTCGCCTATCTCTTCATCAGCCACGACCTGAAGGTGGTCAAGGCGCTTGCCAATGACGTGCTCGTCATGCGCAATGGCAAGGCCGTGGAATATGGTACGGCGGAGGAGATATTTTCCCGTCCGAAGACGGAGTACACGAAGGCGCTGATGGCTGCAGCGTTCAGAATAGAGACAGCCGGAGAGGGAGCGGTTAGCGAATGACAAGCGGGGACAAGATTCTCCTGGCCCTGACGGGTTGGGATCCGGACGTGTGGCAAGCCGAATTCAGCAAGACGGCGCCGAACCGGCAGCTCGTCGTCGATCCGGACAGCGACCGCGCCAACATTCGCTATGCGCTGGTCTGGAAGCAGAAGCCGGGATCGTTGCAGAACCTGCCCAATCTGGAGGTCATCTTCTCGCTCGGCGCGGGTGTGGACCACGTCTTCCACGACCCGCACATTCCGGACGTGCCGATCGTCCGCATCGTGTCCCCCGACCTGACGATGCGCATGAGCGAATATGTCGTGTGGCAGGTTCTCGATCATCATCGGCTCGGCCTGCGCTACCGCCAGCAGCAGAGCCAGCGCATCTGGCATGAAGACCGCCGCCAGGCCGCCGCGCATGAGGTGACGGTGGGCATTCTCGGCCTCGGCGTCCTCGGGCGGGATGCCGCGCAGAAACTGCGCATGCTGGGCTTTCGCGTCAGTGGCTGGAGCCGCCGCCTGCAGACGATCGAAGGCGTGACCACGCATTATGGCCAGGATGGGCTGAAGGACTTCCTCAAGGACGTCGATATCATCGTCTGTCTGCTGCCGCTGACGCCGGACACCCGCAACATCCTGTCGATGAGCATGTTTGCCCAGCTGAAGAGCGAGGGACCGCTCGGTGCACCTGTGCTGATCAATGCCGGGCGCGGCGGGCTGCAGAACGAGGTGGACATCGTTGCGGCGCTCGAAAGGGGCATGCTCTCGGCGGTGACGCTCGACGTGTTCAACCAGGAACCCCTGCCCAAGGACAGCCCGCTCTGGAAGCATCCGCAAGTCGTCATCACGCCCCATGCGGCGGCGAGTTCGAGCCCGCAGGCGCTCGTTCCCGAAATCGTGGCGCAGATGGAAGCCTATGAGCGGGGCGAGAAACTGCGCAACATCGTCGATAAGGCCGCGCAATATTAGGCGCGGCATTCCCCTCGCAAACGGTCAGGGCCGCCGGATGGAAGTGGGCTTGCCGTAGAGGTAGGAGATCCGCTCGATTGCCTCGGACAAGGGTTCGCGGGTGACGCTCATCGTGTCGCCGCTGGCATGGATCATGATCCTGTCGTCGGCCATGATGCCGACATGGCCTTTCCAGAACACGAGATCGCCCCTTTGGAGATTGCTGTAATCCCCATTGGGTTCGAAGGGCGAGCCGATCGTTCGCTCCTGCTGGTCCGTATCGCGGAGAACATCGACGCCGGACATCATCAGCGCCAACTGGACAAGACCGGAGCAATCGATGCCGAAGCCGGAAGCGCCGCCCCACAGATAGGGCGTGTGCATGAGGCTTTCGGCAACCGCGACATAGTCCAGCGCTACCTGGTCGACCGGCACGATATGCCTGGCGATCACCGCTTCGCCGCTCGGCAGCATCGCATAGAGCGTTCCCCGCCGCTCCTGGCCGCCGACGACCGTCAGCAATGAGCCCATCGAGAGGGTCCTCAACCGGGGATAGCGCAGATCGGACCCGGCATAGACGAAGGTTCGCGGCGCTATGACGATATGGGTCGGTTCGTCCTTGCGCCTGTCGAGGCTGGTATCGACCACATAGCCGACATAGCCGTCGCGCTCGTTCTGGATCCAGCACCAGCCATTGTAATCTTCGAACACCCGCACGTCGTCGCCAAGAAGCAGTTGCGTCGTCATCCCGCTGTCGCCGCGCGGCTCCGAGCGAATGTCGACCACCGGATCGGCGATGCGCATCGGCGTGGCTTCGACGAAACGCTCGGCGCTCACCTCGCCCTGAAGCGCCGCGTCGGCCAGATCGGGGCGGAACGCGTTCAACCTCGGATCCAGCTTTTCCTGTTCTTCTGTCACAATGGCAATTCCCTGGCTTTGGCGATGATGAGATCGCCCAATCGTTCGACGTACAGCGCACCCTTGACCGTGCGCCTGACAAGGACGTTGCGCCTGTCCTTGTCATCCCGGTGACGGTCCACCAGTCCATAGCCGCCCATTGTGTCGAGCGCACGGGTGATGACCGGCTTGGTAACGGATAATTTCGCCGCAAGGCCGCGTATCGTGTGCGGCGGAGGCTCCAGATAGATCGTCAGCAGTATCGCGAGCTGGCGCAGCGTCAGATCATGCGCGTCGTCGCGAACCTCCGATACGGCCATATCCTTCCACAATGTGAGCGCCTGGATGGGCTTCAATTCTATCATCGATGGAGGGCGATCCCACGATCGTTTCGGTTCCGTTCCATCTTACCCCATCCTGCCCGAGGCGCAAGCATCACTGCGCGAAGCGCTGTTTCAGATGGTGATAGAGAGCCCGGATGGCCTGTGCCTCGCCGCCGATCGGCGCGTGCGGCTTCTCGACCGGGTTCCAGCCGAATATGTCGAAATGCGCCCAGACCCTGGCCTTGCTGACGAAGCGCTGCAGGAACAGCGCCGCCGTGATCGAGCCCGCGAAGCCATCCGTCGTCACATTGTTCAGGTCGGCGATGCGCGAGGAGAGCTTGCTTTCATAGGGCTGCCAGAGCGGCATGCGCCAGACCGGGTCGGCAACGGCGGACGAGGCCTCGGCCATGGCCGCCGCGAAACCATCATCATTGGTGTAGAAAGGCGGCAGATCGGGGCCGAGCGCCACGCGCGCCGCGCCGGTCAGCGTCGCCATGTCTATGAGCAGTTCGGGCTCTTCCTCATCGGCCAGCGCAAGGGCATCGGCAAGCACCAGCCGCCCTTCCGCATCCGTATTGCCGATCTCCACCGTCAGCCCCTTGCGGCTGGTGAGCACGTCCCCCGGCCGGAATGCGTTGGCGGAGATGGCGTTCTCGACGGCCGGTATCAGCACGCGAAGCCGCACCGGCAGCCCGGAATCCATGATGATGCCCGCCAGCGCCAGCACATTCGCCGCGCCGCCCATGTCCTTCTTCATCAGAAGCATGCTGCTTGCCGGCTTGATGTCGAGGCCGCCGGTATCGAAGCAGACGCCTTTCCCCACCAGCGTCACCTTCGGCGCGTCGCGCTTGCCCCAGCGCAGGTCGATGAGACGCGGCTCCTCGGCGCCGGCGCGCCCGACGGCGTGGATCATCGGCAGGTTCTTCTTGAGGAGAGCGGCTCCCTTGACAACCGAAATCGCCGCATCGTGCTGACCGGCCAGCGCCTCGGCTTCCTTCTCGAGCGCGACGGGCCCCATGTCATTGGTCGGCGTGTTGATGAGATCGCGGGCCAGCGTAACGGCACGGGCGAGACGCCGCACCTCGGCCTTGCCTGCCCCTTCCGGCGTCGCCAGACTGACGATCTTTGTATCCTTCTTCAAATAGCGCGTGAACTTGTAGCCGCCGAGGAGAAAACCAAGCGCGACAAGCTCCGGATCGTCGGTGGTGCCGGCAATGTGCCATGCCCCTTCCGGCAGCCCGGTCGCGAGCTTGCCGGACACAAGCGGCGTCTCGCCCTTGCCGATGCCGAAGAGAGCTCCCGAGACCGTGCCGGCCGCGTCCGCAAGCAGCAGAAGCTTGCCGGCCTGGCCCTCGAAGCCATTGGCTCGCGCCCAGGCGATGGCCTTCGCATCGAGGCCGGCATCATCAAGGCCGCCCGTCCTGACAAACCAGATGGGCCGGCTGGTGCGCGTTTTCTTCGCGGTTATCTCGGCTGGCATGAAATTCTCCTGAACATTATCGAGCGGTCATCCCGCTTCATCTACCCGTTAAAGTCCATTCTCGTCTGATTCAAGCGGCCTCAGACAGTGGCGAGCCGGTCGATGACCCATATGCCGAGGGGCGAAGACGGGAAGATCAGCAGCCCCGCCAATCCGAGCGCCAGACCATAGGGCACTCCCTCTTTCGCATCGCCCAGGCGGCGCAGGAATCCGATGCGGCTGGCATAGGCGAGCGTAACCGTCGAGCTGCGATATTTCAGGATTGCGATGGCGAGGAGCCCGCCGATCAGCGAGAGGCTGATGAAGTAGCTGGCGAGTTCGACGTTCCAGCCCATCCAGATGGCGGTGGCCGTCATGAGCTTTGCATCGCCGCCGCCCATTATTCCCGCGGCAAAGAGACCGAAGGTGGCGCAGAGGACGACGGCCCCGGCAGCAAAATGCATGGCGTAGACGTCCCAGCCCATGCCGGTGAAAGGCGCAAGCGCGGCAAAGGCGGCAATGAGGATGATCGAAACGCGATTCTGGATCGTCATGGACAGAAGATCCGACATGGCCGCGAAGGCCATGGCAAAGGGGAAGACAATGAGGATGGCCGCTTCGATCATCGTCAGTTCGTTGCCTGCGCCACCTGGTTTGCAACGCTCGTATAGAGCGCTTCTGCCGTGGTGCCGAGCGTTCCGACACTGCCAATGATGCCTATGCAGATGATGGAAGCGATGAGCGTATATTCGATGACGGTCGCGCCTGATTCATCCCGGCGGAAACTTTTAAGGACGTTGAACATTCTGGCGGCGCGATTTTTCATGTGGCAACTCTCACCGTTTGAGGGGTCGGCTCTGCCTGAAAAACTAGGGAAACCAGTTTGCGTTGAGTTTAAGAAACAGCCTTAGGAAAGGGTAAATCCGCCGCTTCGTGGTCGCCGGCGGCGTTTCCGAGCCGCTATGCTTAATGATCCATTGCGGCGCTTGAGGCTTCTTTCATCCGCATTTGTCTTTGTGGGAGGTTTCGCCTATCTCTGGTGAGCAAGGACTATGGAGCATGGCATGGCGCGCGCCTTTCTGTTTGTGTTGGACTCATTCGGTATCGGCGGCGCGCCGGATGCCGCTGCATTCGGTGATGCCGGGGCCGACACCTATGGCCATATTTGGGAGGCATGCGCCGCGGGCAAGGCCGACAGGCCGGGGCTGCGCAGCGGCCCGCTGTCCCTGCCCAATCTCGACCGGCTGGGGCTTGCGCATGCCGCGAACCTGTCGACCGGGCTAGAACTCGCGCCGGATATCTATCAACCGTCCGGCCTTTGGGGCGCGGCGGAAGAAGTGTCCAAGGGCAAGGACACGCCATCCGGCCATTGGGAGATCGCCGGCGTACCCGTCAGCTTCGACTGGGGTTATTTTCCGCAGACGATCCCTGCCTTTCCGGCCGAACTCGTGGCCGAGGCGACAAAGAAGGCCGCGATACCGGGCGTTCTCGGCGAAAAACACGCATCCGGCACCGAAATCATCGACGAATTCGGCGAGGAGCATATCCGCTCCGGCAAGCCGATATTCTACACGTCCACAGACAGTGTCCTGCAGATCGCCGCCCATGAGACGCATTTCGGGCTCGAGCGGCTATATGAGCTCTGCGGCATCGTGCGCGACCTCGTCGATCCGCTCAATATCGGCCGCGTCATCGCCCGGCCCTTCATCGGCGACAAGAAGGGCGAATTCACCCGCACCGGCAATCGCCGCGACTATTCGGTACTGCCGCCAGAACCGACGCTGCTCGACCGTCTCAAGGATTCCGGTCGCAAGGTGATCGCAATCGGCAAGATCGGCGATATCTTTGCGCATCAGGGCATCAGCGAAGTGCGCAAAGCCAACGGCAACATGGCGCTGTTCGATACCACGCTCGACGCAATGGACGATGCTGGCGACGGTGACCTGGTTTTCACGAATTTCGTCGATTTTGACATGCTCTACGGGCATCGCCGCGATGTGGCAGGTTATGCCGCCGCGCTGGAGGCCTTCGACCGCCGCCTGCCCGAGGCCCTGGGCAAGTTGCGCGAGGGCGACCTTCTCGTCATTACCGCCGACCATGGCTGCGATCCCACTTTCAGGGGCACCGACCATACGAGAGAGCGCGTGCCCGTGCTTTGTGCCGGCCCCGGCCTGCCGCGTTCGAGCCTCGGTGTCAGGCGCAGCTTCGCCGATATTGGCGAGACCATAGCCGCGCATCTTGGAGCAATTGCCGGGCCGCATGGCCGAAGCTTCCTCGGCGGCAGCACAGCAAATGCCTGAACTGCCCGAGGTAGAAACAGTCAAGCGTGGCCTGCAGCCCTTCGTGGAAGGCGCCATCATCGCCGATGTGGAACAACGACGCCCGGATCTGCGCTTTCCCTTTCCGGCCGAATTTCCCCAGCGATTGAACGGACGCACGATCACTTCGCTGGAACGGCGGGCGAAATACCTGATCGTCCATCTCGACAATGGGCTCGATATCCTGAGCCACCTCGGCATGTCCGGCTCCTTCAGGATCGAAGAACCGGCAGGCAACGCCGAGCCCGGGCAGTTTCACCACGACCGTTCCAGGAACAGCGCGCATGACCATGTCGTCTTTCATCTCGAGACGAAGGACGGCACGGGACGGCGCATTGTCTATAATGACCCGCGGCGATTCGGCTTCATGCTGCTTTCGGAGCCCGGCATGTTGAACAGCCATCCGCTCTTGAAGGACCTCGGCGTGGACCCGACGGGCAACCGCCTGGATGGGGACTTGCTGGCGCGACTGTTTTCCCGGAAGGCGGCGCCGCTCAAGGCCGCACTTCTCGACCAGAAGCTGATCGCGGGCCTCGGCAATATATATGTGTGCGAAGCGCTGTGGCGCGCCCAACTGCTGCCTGACCGGCCGGCGGGCAGCATTTCCGGGCGCGGCGGCGAAGCGACCGCGATGTCCGACCGCCTGGCGGACGCCATTCGCTCCGTCATTGCGGATGCCATCAAGGCCGGCGGTTCCAGCTTGAAGGACTATCGGCAGGCCAGTGGCGAGCTCGGCTATTTCCAGCACTCCTTTTCAGTCTACGATCGCGAGGGCACCGCTTGCCCCCGCCCCGGTTGCCATGGCACGGTGTCCCGCATCGTCCAGAGCGGCCGGTCGACATTCTATTGTCCCGTCTGCCAGCATTGATCAGTGAGGAGATTGAAATGGCGTATGAGAATATCCTGGTCGAAACGCGCGAGAAAGTCGGCTTCATCCAGCTCAATCGGCCAAAGGCCCTCAATGCGCTCAACTCGGCGCTGCTGGCGGAACTTGCGGAAGCTCTCGAAACGCTCGACAAGAACCCGCGCATCGGCGCCGTCATCATCACCGGGTCCGAAAAGGCATTCGCGGCCGGCGCGGATATAAAGGAGATGCAGGGCCTCACCTTCGCCGACGCCTATCTCGCCGATTATTTCAGCGAATGGGAGCGCGTGACGCGGCTGCGCAAACCGCTCATCGCCGCGGTCGCCGGCTATGCCCTCGGCGGCGGCTGCGAACTCGCCATGATGTGCGATTTCATCATCGCCGCCGATACCGCCAAGTTCGGGCAGCCCGAGATCACCTTGGGCGTCATGCCCGGCATGGGCGGCTCGCAGCGGCTCACCCGCTTCGTGGGCAAATCCAAGGCCATGGACATGTGCCTGACCGGCCGGATGATGGACGCGGCCGAGGCGGAACGCAGCGGGCTGGTATCGCGCGTGGTGCCGGCGAGCGATCTCATCGAGGAGGCCTTCAAGGCGGCGCACAAGATCGCCTCCTTCTCCCTGCCTTCCGTGCTGATGACCAAGGAGACCGTCAATCGCGCCTATGAGACCACCCTGCAGGAAGGCCTGCGGTTCGAGCGGAGGGTGTTTCATTCCATGTTCGCGCTCGAGGACCAGAAAGAAGGCATGGCTGCCTTCGCCGAAAAGCGCACTGCCAATTTCAAGAACAAATGATGCGGCAAGCAGGGAACGCATTTTCGCCAGCAGCCATCGATTCCAAGTTGACGCATCGGCAAAGCTCATCTATAAGCCCGGTCAACGTTCGGTGGCCCTTGGCCGCCCTATTATTTTGTGACGACTGCTTTGCGCGGTCGATTAGCTGACAGAAAAGAGAGGCAACATGGCCAACACTCCTTCGGCCAAGAAGGCGGCGCGCAAGATTGAAGCCCGCACCGAAGTCAACAAATCCCGCCGTTCACGCGTGCGTACCTTCCTTCGCAAGTTCGAAGATGCGGTCGCAAGCGGTGACCAGGCAGCAGCAGCTCTCGCATTCAAGGCAGTCGAGCCGGAAGTAATGCGGGCCGCTTCCAAGGGCGTCATTCACAAGAATACCGCTTCCCGCAAGGTATCTCGTCTGTCGGCCCGCCTGAAGGGCATGACCGCCTGATAGAACAGTTCCAATCCTTCTAAAAACCCGGCTACCTCGTTAGCCGGGTTTTTTTATTGTGCCTTTTTTGCCAGGTGGCGGCCATTTCCGGTCAAAACCAACAACTTACCAAATGCTTGACATATGCTTGTCACACGGCGCCTCATACAAAAAGCGACAACCATCTTTTGTTATTTAAAATCAATGGCTTGTCGAAGGAGAGGGGCTCCCCTAAAACCGCGCTGCCGGATTCTCCGGCACCAGTTGATGTCAAGCGAATATTTAATATTTTTTTTTGCTCGCCGGACTCCGCGCTGCAACAAAATGTGTGGCCTAAAAAAGGCGTTGAATCCGAACGTTTTTTCGCCCTTGTCTCGGATACGGTTAAAAAAATCGCAAATCCGTTAACCTTTAATTCATCAAAATTCCGGTTCCTCGCACTTGCCCTCACCGCATAGGTTTTTGTAAGGTCCAGACATCAAAGGGGTGGGCATATACCCATTTAACAGGCTTATAAAATTCTGGTTGTAAACGCGGATCACGATTTGCGTAACGGGTAGTTTTTGTCAGTACCCAGGTCCTGAGGGATTTGGGCTGTTTCCACAAATGAGCGTGCTGACGGCGCTGGCGCGAGCCGGGCGTGAGTCTTGTTGCGCCAAAACTTGAGAAGGACACAAAGGTGGCAAGTACGAACATGGGCGAACGCATTTCAAGCCAAATCTGCCTCAGAGTGAAAACGACGTATTAGTATTGCAGGCAAGCCAGCCTGGGCTGGCATCCATTTGTCCGGCGTGGGGCCGGCACCGAGAAATATACGGGCGCTAGACCCGACAAAAATATCAGAATGAGGCGATGACATGAACAGCGGAATTGTGGAGAACGGTCGGGAATCAGCCGTTGCCCCGCTCCAGGTGGACGAGGGGAAAAAGATGGAACTGGCCGCCAATGATGGCGAGATCATTTTCGAGCGCGTCAAGCTGAAGCTGAAGGCGAAACTTGGAAGTGAGGTATATTCGAGCTGGTTCGGGCGCCTTAAACTCGACGAGACGTCCAAGAGCATCGTCCGTCTCTCCGTACCGACCGCCTTCCTGCGTTCCTGGATCAACAATCACTACGCCGATATGATCGCCGCACTCTGGCGCGAGGAGGACGAGCAGGTTCTCAAGGTGGAGATCGTCTTCCGCAGCGCCAGCCGTTCGCTTCGTCCGGCCTGCGAGAGCGAAGCCGCGCTTCGTGCCGAGCCCCTCGGCGACAAGGCCGGTCCGGCCCGTGACAAGCCCGTCTTCGCCGTCGGTGGCATGCACGACAAGAAGCCGGCCGTTCCGTTCAGCGACAAGACGCAGAACGCCGTTTTCGGCTCGCCGCTCGATCCGCGCTACACGTTCGACACTTTCGTCGATGGCACGCCCAATCGCGTGGCGCTGGCCGCAGCGCGCACCATTGCCGATGCCGGCGCGAGCGCTGTCCGCTTCAATCCGCTCTTCATCCATGCTTCGGTCGGCCTGGGCAAGACCCACCTGCTGCAAGCCATTGCCGCCGAGGCGCTGAAGCGTCCCGAACGTGCACGCGTCGTCTATCTGACGGCCGAATATTTCATGTGGCGTTTCGCTACGGCGATCCGCGACAACAATGCCTTGTCTTTCAAGGAGCAGCTCCGCGACATCGACCTGCTGATCATCGACGACATGCAGTTCCTGCAGGGCAAATCCATCCAGCATGAATTCTGCCACCTCATCAACACGCTCCTCGACAGCGCCAAGCAGGTCGTCGTTGCAGCGGATCGTCCGCCATCGGAGCTGGAATCACTCGATCCGCGCGTCCGCTCGCGTCTCCAGGGTGGCGTAGCGCTGGAAATGGCTGCGCCTGACTATGCGATGCGCCTCGAAATCCTCAAGCGCCGCCTGGCCGCGGCTCAGGAAGAGGACAAGACGCTCGATATTGCTCAAGAGATTCTCGACCATGTGGCCCGTTCGGTCACCGGCAGCGGACGTGAACTGGAAGGAGCGTTCAACCAGCTCCTGTTCCGCCAGACCTTCGAACCGAACCTTTCGGTCGATCGGGTCGACGAACTCCTGAGCCATCTCATGCGCGGCGGCGAAGCAAAGCGTATCCGCATCGAGGAAATCCAGCGGATCGTTTCGCGTCACTACAATGTTTCCAAGCAGGATCTTCTGTCCAACCGGCGTACACGCACCATCGTCAAGCCGCGCCAGATCGCCATGTATCTGGCCAAGATGATGACGCCGCGTTCCCTGCCGGAAATCGGGCGCCGGTTTGGCGGGCGGGATCACACCACCGTCCTGCATGCCGTGCGCAAGATCGAGGACATTGTCGGCAAGGACCAGAAACTGTCGCAGGAACTCGAATTGCTGAAGCGCCTGATCAACGATCAGGCTCAATAAGGCCCATTTGCCGGGCTTTGATACTTATCAACAGAAAGGCTGCGGCGTTGGCATGTGATGTCCGCCGCAGACTTGCTTTTTCACATTGATTTCTGCCAATTTGGCTGACCCAGAGGGATATCCTCCCACAGACAGCCGCACACAGGGCTGAAGTCAGCGAGACCGGTTTTATCATGCGTGTAACACTTGAACGTTCCAACCTCCTGAAGTCGCTTAATCATGTCCATCGCGTGGTCGAACGACGCAATACGATACCGATCCTGTCGAACGTTCTCCTGCAGGCCGAAGGCGAGAGCCTTGCCCTGAAAGCCACCGATCTCGACCTCGAGGTTACGGAGGCGACGGCTGCCCAGATCGACCAGTCGGGCGCGACGACGGTGCCGGCGCATCTTCTTTACGATATCGTGCGCAAGCTGCCGGACGGTGCGGAGGTGCTTCTTGCCACCAATGCCGACGGCAATTCGATGGCGGTCACGTCGGGACGGTCCAGCTTCCGCCTGCAATGCCTGCCGCAATCGGATTTTCCCGAGCTGACGGCCGGTTCCTTCACGCACACATTCCGCATTCCTTCGAGCGCGCTCAAGACGCTTATCGATCGCACGCAGTTTGCGATCTCGACCGAGGAAACCCGCTATTACCTCAATGGCATCTATCTTCATGCAATCGAGAGCGAAGGCGCCCTGAAGCTACGGGCAGTGGCCACGGACGGCCACCGCCTCGCCCGCGCCGAGCTCGAAGCGCCTGCCGGTACCGAGGGCATGCCCGGCATCATCGTTCCGCGCAAGACCGTGGCCGAATTGCAGAAGCTGGTCGATGATCCGGATCTGGTGATAACCGTCGAGCTCTCCGAGACGAAGATCCGCTTCACGATCGGCTCTGTCGTGCTCACCTCGAAGCTGATCGACGGCACCTTCCCGGACTATCAACGGGTTATTCCATCGGGCAATGACAAGAAGCTGACGATCGACCGCCAGAGCTTCGCCGCCGCGGTGGATCGCGTTTCGACGATTTCCAGCGAGCGCGGCCGAGCGGTCAAGCTTTCAATCACCGATGGCCAGTTGACCCTTACCGTCAACAATCCCGATTCAGGCAGCGCGACGGACGAGCTTGCGGCCGAATATGACGCGGACCCGATCGAAATCGGCTTCAACGCCAAGTATCTGCTGGATATTACCGCGCAATTGAGCGGATCGGAGGCCATATTCATGCTTGCCGATGCCGGTTCGCCCACGCTGGTCCGCGATACGGGCGATGCGAATTCGCTCTATGTCCTGATGCCGATGCGGGTCTAGGCCGGCTGCGCGTTCCGTCGCCGGTATAATGGAGGGGTGTAGCAGCCCTGTGATCTTTCATGGCTGATGCTCTCGATCAGGACGGACAGCGCCCATCGCGCGTTGCGATCAGCCGGCTCAAGCTGGCGAATTTCCGCAATTACGAGACATTGTCGCTGAAGCTTGCGCCTTCCCACGTGGTTTTCACCGGAGAGAACGGCGCTGGCAAGACCAATCTTCTGGAAGCGATTTCGTTTCTCTCGCCCGGCCGCGGGCTGCGGCGGGCCACCTATACCGATGTGACGCGCGAAGGCGCCGCCGATGGTTTCGCCATTCACGCGACGATCGACAATCCGCAGGGCAGCGTCGAGATCGGCACCGGCCTTGCCGGCAACGCCGCGGGTGATACGGGACGCCGGGTTCGCGTCAACGGCGTTACCGTTGCGAGCGCCGATGAACTCCTCGACTATTCGCGCGTCCTCTGGCTCGTCCCGGCAATGGACGGGCTGTTCACCGGCGCGGCGGCAGACCGAAGGCGCTTCCTCGACCGCATGGTCCTCGCCATCGACCCGGCGCATGGCAGGCGCGTCCTCGACTACGACAAGGCGATGCGCAGCCGCAACCGCCTTCTCGCGGAAGATCGCGGCAACGACGCATGGCTGGATGCGATCGAAACGCCCATGGCCGAACTCGGCATCGCCATCGCGGCCGCCCGCGCCGAGCTGATGCGCCTGATCAATGGCATGATCGAGCAGCTGCCGGACGATACGCCGTTTCCAAAGGCCGATTGTTTTCTCGACGGGGAGCTTGAGCAGCGCGTCGGCATTGAGGCCGCGACAGACATAGAGGAGACGTTTCGGCGGGCGCTCCATGAGGGACGAAGCCGCGACCGCGCCGCAGGACGCACCCTGACGGGCCCGCATCGCTCCGACCTGACCGTCCGCCACCGGCCGAAAGCCATGCCCGCCGCGCTCTGTTCGACCGGCGAGCAGAAGGCGCTGCTGATCGGCCTGGTGCTGTCGCATGGCCGACTGACGGGCGAACTTTCCGGAATGGCGCCGATCCTGCTGCTTGACGAGATCGCCGCGCATCTCGACGAAGGCCGCAGGGCCGCACTTTTCAACATTATCGACGAGCTTGGCGGCCAGGCATTCATGACCGGTACCGATCAGGCCCTCTTCTCGAGCCTGTCGGATCGTGCGCAGTTCTTCACCGTGTCGCACGGCGCTGTCGAGGCTGCCCGAACATAGTCTTCGGCAAGCACAACCAGACAATAAGAGTGGATTAACGCCCGAAGCGGGTCTTTTGGTGCAAGTTTTACTTGCAACACCGAAATATGAAGTAACTACTGTCCCGATCTGACGCATATTTAATGATGGGAGAGCATTCATTATGTGGAATCAGGTCTACAATCCTCTTGGCAGTTCTGTCTTATCCACGCTGGCGGCCGCGATTCCCGTGGTAATCCTGCTGGCGTTGATCGCGTCCAACAAGGTGAAGGTTCATATCGCCGCAATCATCGCGCTGATCGCCGCCAACCTGGTGGCAGTCTTCATCTTCACGATGCCGGCGGACCTGTCGCTGCGCGCATCGCTGCTTGGTGTCATCACCGGCTTCTTTCCGATCGGCTGGATCGTTCTCAACGTCATTTTCCTCTACCGCCTGACAGTGGAGAAAGGCGTGTTCGAGACGTTGCAGAACACGATCGGCGGCGTTACCCGCGACCGAAGATTGCAGATATTGCTGATTGCATTTTCGTTCGGCGCTTTTTTCGAGGGCGCCTCCGGCTTCGGAACCCCCGTTGCGGTCACGGCCGCCGTGCTGATCGGCCTCGGCTTTTCGCCGCTTGCCGCTTCCGGTCTCTCATTGATAGCCAATACGGCGCCCGTGGCCTATGGCGCACTCGGCACGCCGATCGCCGGACTATCGAGCGTGACCGGTATCGACCCGTTCCTTCTCGGCGCCATGGTGGGCCGGCAGCTGCCATTCTTCTCGCTCATCGTGCCGTTCTGGGTCATATGGGCCTTCGCCGGCTTCAAGGGGACAAAGGAAGTCTGGCCGGCGATCCTCGTCACCGGCGTATCCTTCGCGGTGCCGCAATTCCTCATCTCCAATTTCGTCAATCCATGGATCGTCGATATCGGAGCGTCGCTGATCTCGATGGCCTGCCTCATCGGTTTCCTGCGCATCTGGCAGCCGAAGGTCATCTGGACCTCCACGGCCCTGCGTGTCCGCGACGATTCCGCATCGCAGGTTCCACCCGTGGTACAGTCGAAGAAGCAGCCGACCCGCGCCGAAGTCTGGGCCTCGCTGACGCCATGGATCATCGTCTGCGCCGTACTTCTCCTCTGGGGCACCGACTGGTTCAAGGGCCTGGTCAATCCCTGGGCGACATGGAACTTCCCCGTTCCCGGTCTTGACGGCCAGATCATGAAAGTGGCCCCCATCGCCCCGGCGCCAACGCCGGAAAAAGCGGTGTTCGCCTTTACATGGCTGTCCTATACGGGCTCCGGCATGCTGATCGCCGCGATCATCTCCGGCTTTCTCATGGGCTACACGCCGCTGGAGCTGATCCGAAGCTATGGCCGCACCTTGAAGCTCTGCGCCTATTCGCTGATCACCATATCGGCGATGCTGGCGATCGGCACGCTTACCCGCCTGTCGGGCATCGATGCCACTCTCGGCCTCGCCTTTGCCACCACCGGCGTCCTCTACCCCTTCTTCGGCACATTGCTTGGCTGGCTGGGCGTGGCGCTGACCGGTTCCGATACGGCGTCGAACGTGCTCTTCGGCAATCTGCAGAAGATCACCTCGGAACAGCTCGGCCTGTCGCCGATCCTGATGGGCGCCGCCAATTCGTCGGGTGGCGTCATGGGCAAGATGATCGACGCCCAGTCGATCGTCGTCGCCTCTACGGCAACGAACTGGTACGGGCATGAGGGCACGATCCTTCGCTTTGTCTTCAAGCACTCGATCGTCCTTGCCTGCCTTGTCGGCATCCTGGTCATGCTGCAGGCCTATGCCTTCCCGTGGATGATCGTCACGGCACCTTGATCGACCACGACAGAAAAGCGCAGCTTAACGGTTGCGCTTTTCTCCCTCCATGCTAGGATTACGCAACCAGGAGGTTGCGCAATGTCGGATCGTATTGAAAAGCAAATCGAACTGAATGCTCCAATCGAAAAGGTATGGCAGGCGCTGACGGACCATGAGGCCTTCCGGGCCTGGTTCCGCGTGAAGCTGGATGCCCCTTTTGCCGCCGGAGAAACTTCGACCGGACACATCACCTATCCGGGCCACGAACACCTGAAATGGCAGGCGCATGTGGTGAAGGTCGAAAAACCGCACGCCTTTGCCTTCACCTGGCATCCCTATGCGGTGGATCCGGACTATGATTATTCCGCAGAACAGCCGACGCTCGTCGAATTCACGCTGAAGCCCCACAAGTCGGGAACCTTGCTGACGGTCGTGGAATCAGGCTTCGATGGAGTTCCGGAAAAGCGCCGGGATGAGGCCATGCGGTCGAACGAGGGTGGTTGGGAAGAGCAGATGAAAAACATCAAGGCCTATGTCGACCGTTGATGGGGCGACCGGCCCTTCCACCCTGTTTGCCGCACTTGGTGACCCAACACGCCTTGACCTGATCGCCCGCCTCAGCGATGGCGGCTCGCAATCGATTACCGCCCTCTGCGCCAATATCGCGCTTACACGGCAAGCTGTCTCGAAGCATCTTAAAGTGCTCGAGGGGGCCGGCCTCGTCATTCACCAGAAAAAGGGACGGGAGAGCCATTATACATTCCGCCCCGAGCGGCTTGAAGACGCACAAACCTATCTCGCACGCGTATCGCGGCAGTGGGATGATGCACTGGAGCGCCTGCGCAAGTTCGTTGATCAACCGCATTAAGCAAGTGTCGCTTTTTCCGTGCGCTCAGGGGCGCATGGCCTGTTCTGCTAGCGCGAAGCGATGCGGGACGATGTCCCGCCCGGGAGGCGCGCCACGACGACGAGCTGGCGCACTTCGCCTCGCTTGAACGCGGCAAGGAAACGCTTGTAGTTCTTGAAAACAAGGCATCCATTGGAATCGCCGCGCGGTCCAAGCATGTAGGTATGGGCCAGCAAACCATCGCGACCGAAGATCTTTCGCGGATCCACCGGATTGAGGCGGATGGCCTCGACACCGTGGAACAGGGCCTCGCGCATGGTCAGATTGTAGGTATGCGGCGGCGTCGCGCCACGCATCTTCTTATGGACGTAGCGCGGATTGTCGAGCATCGGACCCAGGCCGGAATGCGCTTCCAGGCGTTCGCCATTGGGCATGAATACCGTCTTGTCCTCGATGCTGTAGACCGCCGTGCGCCCGCTCGCCGTCGCCGGCGCCTCCGGTTCGCGATATCGTGGCGTGACGTCGGTAATGCCCGAGTCCGGCGCGGCATAGGCCAGTGCGGTCGCCGGGGCGCCTGTAGCGCGCCGCGGCCGCGTGACGGGCAAGGGTACTGCCCCCATATCGGCGTCAGGCTCGGACAATACCAGCGCGAAGGGTCCATCCCCGAGTTCCACCTGCCGGGTCGGTCGGGACGGTTGCGATTGCGCCAGCGCCGCGGGGCTCAATGTCGTGGCTGCGACCGAGGGATAATCCGCCGTGCTGCCTTCGAAACCCGTCGAGGCAAATGCAAGCTCCGTGCCCTGCTCGACCGAAGCATCGAGGATCGTCGCCACGATTGCTGCATTGGGCTCCGTGCGTGCCGTCTGGACGCCGGAGGCCCGCGCTGCGAAGCGGTCTGCGACCAGCGGCTGGCGCGGAGGCTTTGCCGTCTTGATCGTTATCACCTCTCCCGAGGCAGTGATGAGGGCATTCTGTGGCAGGGCGCTCGGCTGCCAGGCGCGATGTTCGACGGAAGGAAGCTGCCTTTGCGCGAAAAAAGCGGCTGACCGGGGCAAGGCCGCCAATTCCAGCGGCGCGACGCCCCTCGCCTGCGAATGTGCAGCCTTCGCCGCCATTGGCTCCACCAGGGCCGGCATGCCGGCAACCATGAAAAATCCCCATGCCGCGGCAATGGAACCGGCGGCCGCCGCCGCCCGAACGGGGAACCCATTGCGAGCCGGGCGGGGCTTCCTGGCCTTCCGATCGACTGTCAGCGTCGTCTTACTCATGATTGCACTCTTGCACGCGATACACCCTTTCCGATCGTGGCAAGCCAGAGGCGGGCCGCGGCGGACATTTATCCGGCAAGGATGAAGAAACTTGGTTACCAATGTGTTGAAGCGGCGGCAGGAACCTGCTGTTCCCTTGAACTTAAACACCAAAATTACTCAAAGCAGCGTTTCTTGCCAATCGACCCGGCTTTTCCTACATAGTGGTCACGAGGACGACCTCTACCCGCTTCCTTCAGACGCGGCGTTTTCAGACAATCCGGGACGGCCCGTTTACAAGAAGGAAGGTCGCATGGCCTGGATCACTCTTATTGCCGCTGGACTCTTCGAAATCGGCTGGGCCATCGGGCTCAAATATACCGAAGGCTTCTCCAAACTCGTGCCCAGCGTTCTGACGGCCGTCAGCATGGTCGTCAGCGTCGTTCTGCTTGGGCTCGCGCTGCGCGAGCTGCCCGTCGGCAGCGCTTATGCGGTGTGGACCGGCATCGGCACGGTGGGCACCGCGCTGCTCGGCATGTACATATTCGGCGAACCTGCAACGGTGACGCGCCTCGTCTGCATCGGCTTGATCGTTGCCGGAATAGGCGGATTGAAATTTCTGTCATAGGCAGTGGCCGGGGGTTTCCCTCGGCAGGCGCAAGTCCTAAACTCGGCGCATAGGGGCGTGCCGCCACCGGCGGACGCCCTCGGCGCCAGGCCCTGCGAAAGTCCGATCATGAGCGAACAAACACCACCGCTTTCCTCCGCCGAGATAGAGCGTTATGCGCGCCATATCATCCTTGGCGAGATCGGCGGACCCGGCCAGCAGAAGCTGAAACGCGCCCGTGTCCTCGTCATCGGCGCCGGCGGGCTCGGTGCTCCGGTCCTGCAATATCTCGCGGCTTCCGGTGTCGGGACGCTCGGTATCATCGATGATGATCGCGTGTCCCTGAGCAATCTGCAGCGTCAGATCATTCATTCGAGCGACCTCGTCGGTTCGCCGAAAGTCGAGAGCGCCGCGCGCGCCATCGCCGCGATCAATCCTCATGTCACCGTGGAAAGCCACGAACTCCGCTTGTCTGCCGACAATGCCGACGATCTCGTGCGGCGCTACGACATCATCGTCGATGGTTCCGACAATTTCGATACGCGCTACCTGCTCGCCGATACGTGCCTGGCCGAAAGGCTCCCGCTGGTCTCGGCTGCCCTCGGCCGTTTCGACGGCTCCCTGACGACGCTCATGCCCTATGCCGATGGCGCAGACGGCGCGCCCAATCCCAGCTATCGCGATCTTTTTCCGACCCCGCCGCCCGCCGGGCTCGTGCCTGCCTGTGCCGAAGCGGGTGTTCTCGGCGTATTGCCGGGGGTGATCGGCTCGCTGCAGGCTGCCGAGGTGGTCAAGCTCATCACCGGCATCGGCGAACCTCTCATCGGGCGGCTGCTGCTCTATGATGCCCTCACCTCCCGCTTCGAGACGATCCGCTACAAGGCGGGAAAGACCAATGCGGCAGCGTGATCATTTCACGTCTATTGACGGGGCATTGCGACCATGGCGCTAGAGCTTACCGCGGAACAACGCGCTATCGCCAACGGCGGCAGCGGCGAAGGCGCAGCGATGGCCATGCGCATCGTTGCCGCAACAGCGGAACTGATGGGCGCACCGTCGCTGATCCCGATCGCCTCGGCCCATATCGACGGCGCGCTGTACCATGGCGATTCCGGCACCTTGTTCGCGGAGCGGCTGGTCGATTGCGGGGCCCGCGTCAGCGTGCGGTCCACGCTCAATGTCGGCTCGCTCGATCTTGCCGCCTGCTCCGCCAATCGGCTGCCGCCGCATGAGCGGGAGATGGCGCGCCGGATGATGTATGCCTATCGCAAGCTTGGCTGCGAGCCGAGCTGGACCTGTGCGCCGTATCAGGCGGGGCACCGGCCGGCTGCTGGCACCGACGTTGCCTGGGGCGAGTCCAATGCCGTCGTCTTCTGCAACTCCGTACTGGGCGCGCGGACCAATCGCTATGGGGATTTTCTCGACATAGCCTGCGCCATAGCGGGCGTTGCGCCCTTTTATGGCTTGCACCGCCCCGAAAATCGCCGGGCGGAGATCATTTTCGACGTATCGGGATTGAATCCGGACTTTCTTGCCTCGGAAAGCGCCTGGCCGATACTCGGCAGCCTCTATGGCCGCGAGGTGGGCGCTGCTATCGGCGTCGTCGAAGGCATCGCACGTCATCCCGGCGAGGATGCGCTGAAGGCTTTCGGCGCGGCATCGGCATCGGCCGGTGCGGTCGGCCTGTTTCATGTGGCGGGCGTGACACCCGAAGCTCCGACCGTCGCGGCAGCGCTGCAAGGCCGGGAACCGCGCATGAGGCTCGACGTCACCATGGAAATGGTCGCCGACTCGCGCACGCGGCTTTCCACCGCGCTCGGTGCCAATCGCATCGATGCGGTTGCCATCGGCAGTCCGCACCTTTCGATCGAAGAGTTCGAGCGGCTGGAGGCATTGGTCGCCGGACGACGCCTGAAGGTCCCGCTCTATGCCTGCACCGGGCGGCACGCCCTCGCCGCGCTGGATCGTGACGGGCGCCGCGCTGCGCTGGAAAGATGCGGCGTCGTCATCGTCGCCGATACCTGCGTGGTGGTGACGCCCATCCTGCCGGACAAGAAAGACGCGGTTCTGATGACAAATTCCGGAAAATTCGCCCATTATGCCCCCGGAAACACCGGATATGGCGTCATTTACGGCTCCCTCGCCGAATGTGTCGCAAGCGCCATGGCAGGGGAGCCGGTCTTCGAGGCGGCGGCATGAACGGGAAAATCCTCGTTTCCGGCACTCCGGCCCGCGCGCCGGCCCTGATTTTCACCGCTCCGATCAGCTTCTGGGGCGGAATCAACCCGAAAACGGCGATGGTTGCCGATGTCAGGCATCCGCAACATGGCCTCTCGATCAGCGGCAAGGTCCTGTTCCTGCCCGGCACGATCGGCTCGTCGTCGGCAGCCGCCATATTGCTTGAACTTGTCTCGATGGATATCGCCCCGGCGGCCCTCGTCCTGCATGAGCCGGACGCGATATTGCTCCTCGGGCTGATCGTGGCGCAGGAGATGGGGCATTCGACGCCAATCGCCATTCAGATGGACCGCAGCGGATATGCCGATCTTGCCGGCCGGATGATCACCATCGCCGCTGACGGGACGCTGTCGGCCGAATAGCGAGACCCATCAAGCCCTGTTCGGCAGGACCCGGTCCGGCGGGCGGTGGCCGTCGATGAAGGTGCGAATGTTGATGATGACCTTCTCGCCCATGTCGATGCGGCCTTCTAGCGTCGCCGATCCCATATGCGGCAGGATGACGACCTTCCCTTCCTTGGCGAGCTTGCGCAGCTTGGAGTTCACGGCGGGCTCGTGTTCGAACACATCGAGCGCAGCTCCGGAGAGCTTGCCGTTTTCCAATTGTTCGATCAGCGCCTGCTCATCGATGATCTGGCCGCGCGCAGTATTGACGATGAATGCGCTCGGCTGCATCAGCGCGATGCGGCGTGCCGACAGGAGATGAAAAGTGGCAGGCGTCGAAGGACAATTCACCGAAATGATGTCCATCCGCGCCAGCATCTGGTCGAGACTGTCCCAATAGGTGGCTTCCAGCTCTTCCTCGGTCTTCGGGCTTACGGGCTTGCGGTTGTGGTAGTGGATCGACAGGCCGAATGCCTTGGCGCGGCGCGCGACCGCCGTGCCGATCCGCCCCATGCCGACAATGCCGAGCCTTTTGCCCCATATACGGCGGCCTAGCATCCATGTCGGGCCCCAGCCTTCCCATTTTCCGTCGTCGAGCAGGATGGAGGCGCCTTCCACAAGGCGGCGCGGTACCGCCAGCATCAGGGCCATCGTCATGTCCGCGGTATCTTCGGTGAGGACATTCGGCGTATTGGTTACCGTAATGCCGCGGGCCGCAGCCGCGCCGACATCGATATTGTCCGTTCCATTGCCGAAATTGGCGATCAGCTTAAGGTTGGGACCGGCTGCATTGATGATCTCCGCGTCGATGCGATCCGTCACGGCGGGCACGAGAACATTGGCATGGGCGACGGCCTCGACGAGTTCCGCCTTTGATAGCCGCCTGTCGTCGACATTGAGGCGCGCTTCGAAAAGCTCGCGCATGCGGGTCTCGATCGGGTCCGGCAATTTGCGGGTGATGACGACCAGAGGCTTTTTGTTAACCAATATTCCCCTCCCTTTCAGCGAGCCTATTGAGACCTCTTTAACCAAGTCGTTGCAAACTGCAATGCTGTTGCGCCGTCCGTTCAAATGTCTACCAAGGCGGCGCATCAAAGACAAAGAAAAACAGGATCGCCGTCAAATCGACCCATGGAGTCGTGGCCAGGACGGCGATGAAGGACTGACATTGTTGACTGCCAAGATACTCCGCCCGTACCTCCTTGCCGCCGCAATAGCGACTGCACTCGTGCCCGCTTCGGCCATTGGCGTGCCAAGTGCCACCAGCGCGATCGCCGCGGGCCAGGTGGGACCGAGCGGCCTGCCCCTGCCCCGTTTCGTCAGCCTGAAGCCCGGACGGGTCAACCTCCGCGTCGGTCCGGGACGGGACTACGCTGTGACCTGGCTGTTCCTCAAGTCCGGCCTGCCCGTCGAGATCATCCAGGAATATGACAACTGGCGGCGCATACGCGATTCAGAGGGCACAGAGGGCTGGGTTTACCAATCCCTGCTCTCGGGCAAGCGCACCGCGCTGACCGCGCCCTGGCAGCGCGACAAGGACGGCTTCATGCTGAACGTCTACCGAAACGCGGATGACAAGGCGCCCGTCGTCGCCAAGGTCCAGCCCGGCGTGCTCGGCACCCTCAAGACCTGCGATGGCGATTTCTGCCGCGTGGTCTTCAGTGGCACGAGCGGCTGGATGCGCCAGACGGATATCTGGGGCGCCTATCCCGGCGAAAAATTCGAAGACTGAGATAATGGCCGCAGCCGACGCGAAAGATCAGCTGCGCTTCTTGCGCAGGCGGATCACGATATCGACGTTCACGATCTCCATTCCCTCGGGCACCGGCGGCAGATTGCCAACCATGGCAGCGCCATCGGGAATGTCGATCACTTCATTTTCGCCTTCGACGAAGAAGTGATGATGATCGGAGACATTGGTGTCGAAATAGGTTTTCGCACCCTCGACCGCCAGAATGCGCAGCATCCCGGCCTGGGTGAACTGGTGCAGCGTGTTGTAGACGGTCGCCAGGGAAACCGGGACGTCGGCGCCCAGCGCTTCCTCGTGCAGCTCTTCAGCCGAAAGATGCCTGTCGCCTTTTGAAAAGATCAGATTGGCAAGTGCGATACGCTGGCGGGTCGGCCGCAGCCCGGCAAAGCGCAGGCGCTCCTCCAGCGGCACATCCTCATCGATTTGGTACGATATATGCATGGCGCTCATGCCACTCCGTTAACCAGTTTCTCAAGTCCAGCGTCGATTTCACCCACTCAAACTTATCATTCATATATGCGGTCTTGCGGAATCGATCAATAGGCTGCAATTACGGGGCCGGTCCGGGCAAAAGGGCGGTCCGAGGGTGCAATTCGCCCATGGGAACGTGCAGGTCTCCCATGCAAAGCAAGGGTTCCATTTGCCCCCGCTTTGCTCTAGGAAGCGTTTTCAGGCGGAAACACTCTGTGATAGGGTCTCGCGCCTGGGCTCCGGCACCATGTGCGGGATTGAAGTTACCGATGGGAGAAAGAATGCCAGAACAGAAATCAAGCTACGGGTATGATGAGCTCCTGGCCTGTGCTCGGGGAGAAATGTTCGGCCAAGGCAATGCCCAGCTGCCTGCGCCACCCATGCTGATGTTCGATCGCATCACCGAAATATCCGAAACCGGCGGCGAGAATGGCAAGGGCTATATCCGCGCCGAATTCGATATCAAACCGGACCTCTGGTTCTTCCCCTGCCACTTCATCGGCGACCCGGTCATGCCGGGCTGCCTGGGGCTCGACGCCATGTGGCAGCTTACCGGCTTCTATCTCGGCTGGCTCGGCGAGCCCGGCAAGGGCCGCGCCCTTTCCACCGGCGAGGTCAAGTTCACCGGAATGGTGACGCCGAAGACGAAACTCGTTGAATATGGCATCGACTTCAAGCGCGTCATGCGCGGTCGGCTGGTGCTTGGCATCGCCGACGGCTGGTTAAAGGCCGACGGAGAAACTATCTATAAGGCAACCGACCTGCGTGTCGGCTTGTTCAAGGAAAGCGCCGCCTGAGTTTCGGGCGCCTTCAGGGAGATCGCAATGCGGCGAGTGGTTGTGACGGGCATGGGCATCGTGTCCTCTATCGGCAATAATGTGCAGGAAGTCTTGCAATCTCTGCGCGAGGCTAAATCCGGCGTCGTTTTCGCTGAAGAATATGCGGCTCTCGGGTTTCGCAGCCAGGTAAAAGGCGCGCCCACGCTCGATCCTTCGACCGTTGTCGATCGCCGCGCCATGCGTTTCCATGGCGGTGGCACCGCATGGAACCATGTAGCGATGGAACAGGCCATAGCCGATGCCGGGCTCGGGGAAGAACTCATTTCGAACGAGCGCACCGGCATCATCATGGGATCGGGCGGATCGTCCACCCGCACCATCGTCGAAGCCTCGGAAAAGACCAAGGAATCCGGCTCCAGCAAGAAGGTCGGCCCCTTTGCCGTGCCGAAGGCCATGTCCTCCACGGCTTCAGCAACGCTCGCGACCTGGTTCAAGATCAAGGGCGTCAACTATTCCATATCGTCCGCCTGCGCCACGTCCAACCATTGCGTCGGCAATGCCTATGAGATGATCCAGTATGGCAAGCAGGACCTGATGTTCGCTGGCGGCTGCGAGGATCTCGACTGGACCCTCTCCGTACTCTTCGACGGAATGGGCGCCATGTCCTCCAAATTCAACGATCGCCCGGCCGTCGCGTCGCGCGCCTATGACAAGAACCGCGATGGCTTCGTCATTTCCGGCGGTGCCGGCGTCCTCGTTCTCGAGGAACTGGAACACGCCAAGGCGCGCGGGGCCAGGATTTATGGCGAGGTGGTCGGCTATGGCGTGACCTCCGACGGCGCGGACATGGTTGCCCCGAGCGGCGAAGGCGCGGCCCGCTGCATGCGGATGGCGCTCGCCAATGTCGCCGGCAAGGTGGACTATATCAACCCGCACGCCACTTCGACGCCGGTCGGCGATCTGAAGGAGATAGAGGCTATCCGTGAAGTGTTCGGCACCGGCGACGCCTGCCCGCCCATCTCGGCGACGAAGTCGCTGACCGGTCATTCGCAGGGCGCGACCGGCGTGCATGAATCGATCTATTCCCTGCTGATGCTCAATAATGATTTCATCGCGGAAAGCGCGAATATCGAAGAGCTCGATCCGGCATTCGAGGATATGCCAATCGTGCGCAAGCGGATCGACAACGTCAAATTGAATACCGTCCTGACCAATTCTTTCGGTTTCGGCGGCACGAATGCTTCGCTGGTTTTTCAGCGTTACGAGGGTTGAGGGGAAAACATGGGTGAATTGATGAAGGGCAAGCGCGGTCTCATCATGGGGGTCGCGAACAGCCATTCGATTGCCTGGGGTATCGCCAAGGAACTGGCTGCCAATGGCGCCGAACTTGCGTTCACCTATCAGGGCGAGGCCTTTGGCAAGCGCGTTGCCCCGCTCGCGGCGCAACTCGGCTCGAAGCTGCTGCTGCCTTGCGATGTCGAGGACATATCGACCGTGGATGCGGTGTTCGATACGCTGGAGAAGGAGTGGGGATCGATCGATTTCGTCGTCCACGCCATTGGTTTCTCGGACAAGTCGCAGCTCAAGGGCCGCTACGCCGATGTCACCACGCGTGACAATTTCAGCCGCACGATGGTGATTTCCGCCTTTTCCTTCACCGAAGTATCGCAGCGCGCATACAGGCTGATGAAGAATGGCGGCTCGATCCTGACGCTGACCTATGGCGGATCGACGCGCGTAATGCCCAATTACAACGTCATGGGCGTGGCGAAAGCCGCACTGGAGGCCATGGTGCGTTATCTTGCGGCCGATTACGGCCCCGAGAAAATCCGCGTCAACGCGATTTCAGCTGGTCCCGTCCGCACCCTGGCCGGTGCCGGTATCGGCGATGCCCGCGCCATCTTCTCCTACCAGAAGCGCAATGCACCGCTTCGCCGCACCGTCGATATCGAGGATGTCGGCCGCTCGGCGCTCTATCTGCTTTCCGACCTGTCGAACGGCGTGACCGGAGAGATTCACTACGTCGATTCCGGCTACAATATCGTATCGATGCCGACCCTCGAGGAGCTCAAAAGCTCCGACGACGGCAAGGAATAAGGGCAGAACCCGGCCGAAAAGAAGCTCGGCGATGCGTTATTTCCGGGCTTCCATCACCTTGTAACCCGAATTGTCTTCAAGCGATTGCACAGACCTGAACTGGGCTTTCAGCCCGGTTTCATAGGGCATCTGCCGATTGGCGACCAGCAATAGCCGCCCACCGGGCTTCAGCCGCTTCGCCGCCGCCGCGATGAAGGCCTGGCCAAGCGATGGATCGGCGCCACGGCCGGCATGGAATGGCGGGTTCATGACGATCGTATCGAAGGTTTCCGTTATCGGCTCGCCGATGACGTCATGCCAGTGGTAGTTGACGGGAACGCCTGCCGTTCCGACATTCCTCTTTGCCGCTTCGAGCGCTTCGAAATCCGCCTCGTAGAGCGACAGCGATTTCAGCTTGCCCGCTTCGTTCAGGACCTCGGAGCCGAGATAGCCCCAGGCCGCGCCGAAATCCGCGACATGGCCGGCAATGCGACCGGCAAAGTGCCTGACCAGCATGGCTGAGCCCTTGTCGATGGCAGAATGCGAGAACATGCCGGGTGCAGTGACGAAGCGCCCATCCAGCAGCCCTTCCTTGAGCGCCAGCGCATCGAGCGCGGCCGGATCGACCGCTTCGGGGCGGCGGAACCAGAAGACCACCGCATGGTTCTTCGACAGGCTGTCCCCTATCGGCGCAATCGCCTTCGCCGTCTTGCGCAGGCTCTCGATGCCGAGCTTCTTGTGACCGCAGATGACGATCATGCCGCCGGGTTTCACCTGCCGCAATGCCTCGGCAAGCCAGTCCTCGTTCCGGCCCCGGTGCTTCCCGATCAGCAGCAGCGCGCCATCGAACAGCTTGCCCGGTGCCGGTCGCGGCTCAACGGCAAGCCCGGCCGCCCTAAGGGCGAGATAGTCCGGCCGGAAAGGCTGGACGCAGGTCAGGTGGCCGATCCAGTCTGCATCGATGGAAGCGCTCGCCGCAGCGCCCAGAAACAGCCATTGTTCGCTGCTGGCGGGGGCAAGCAGATTGCCTTCGCGGAAGGGTAGAAACAATGTCTGCAACGCGCCAGCGGTCATTCTCGGGCCAATCCATCATAGAAGCTGTTTCCGGTCTTGCCGGACGTTCCAACGGAAAAAGCGCGCCATGGGGCGCGCTCTTTCTTGTCATTGAGCCAGGGAATTATTCGGCGTCTTCTTCGACGGCCTTCTTTTCCTGGACGATTTCCTTGCCGGTCTCCTGGTCCACGACCTTCATGGACAGGCGGACCTTGCCGCGTTCGTCGAAGCCCATCAGCTTGACCCAGACCTTCTGGCCTTCCTTGACCACGTCCGACGTCTTGGCGACGCGCTCGGATGCGAGCTGGGAAATATGGACCAGACCGTCGCGCGGGCCGAAGAAATTGACGAAAGCGCCGAAATCGGCGGTCTTGACGACCGTTCCTTCGTAGATTTCACCAACTTCGGGTTCTGCCACGATCGAATGGATCCACTTGCGGGCCGCTTCGATTTCCTTGGCCGACGACGACGCGATCTTGACCGTACCGTCATCCTCGATGTTGATCTTCGCGCCCGTCTTCTCGACGATCTCGCGGATGACCTTGCCGCCGGAACCGATGACGTCACGGATCTTGTCGGTCGGGATGTTCATGACCTCGATGCGCGGAGCGAATTCGCCGAGTTCCGAACGGCCCTCGGTGATCGCCTTGGACATCTCGCCGAGAATATGAACGCGTCCGTCCTTGGCCTGCGCCAGGGCGACCTTCATGATCTCTTCGGTGATACCGTCGATCTTGATGTCCATCTGCAGTGCGGTGATGCCGCTATCGGTACCGGCAACCTTGAAGTCCATGTCGCCGAGATGATCCTCATCGCCGAGAATATCGGACAATACGGCAAACTTCTCGCCTTCGAGGATGAGGCCCATGGCAATGCCGGCAACCGGGCGGAGCAGCGGAACGCCGGCATCCATCAGTGCCAGCGAGGTGCCGCAGACAGTCGCCATCGACGACGAACCGTTCGACTCGGTAATATCGGAAACGGCACGCAACGTGTAGGGGAACTGTTCCTTGGCCGGCAGGACCGGATGGATGGCGCGCCATGCGAGCTTGCCATGACCGATCTCACGACGTCCCGGCGAACCCATGCGACCCGTTTCACCGACCGAGAAGGGCGGGAAATTGTAGTGGAGCATGAAGGTTTCTTTGTACATGCCGGTCAGCGAGTCGACATACTGCTCGTCTTCGCCGGTTCCGAGCGTGGCAACCACGATCGCCTGCGTCTCGCCGCGCGTGAACAGGGCCGAACCGTGCGTGCGGGGCAGAAGGCCAACTTCCGAAACGATCGGACGAACGGTCTTCAGATCGCGGCCATCGATGCGGGAGCCGGTGTCGAGAATGTTCCAGCGAACGATCTTCGCCTGAACCGACTTGAATACGGTCGCAATCTGCTCCTGCGAATATTCGGGTTCCTCGACGCCCTCGGGGAAGAAATGCGCCTTGACCTTGGCCTTGGCAGCGTCGAGCGCAGCGTAGCGCTTCTGCTTGTCGATGATCTTGTAGGCTTCGCGCAGATCGGCTTCGACGACCTTGAGCACCGCGGTTTCCACTGCGGAAAGATCCTCGGCAGCGAATTCGCGCGGCTCCTTGGCGGCGACTTCGGCGAGCTTGATGATCGCGTCGATGACGGGCTGGAAGCTCTTGTGGCCGAACATCACGGCGCCGAGCATCACGTCTTCGGCCAGTTCCTTGGCTTCCGACTCGACCATCAGGACCGCGTCGCCCGTACCGGCAACAACGAGATCGAGGCTCGATTCCACCATCTCGTCGACGGTCGGATTGAGCTTGTATTCACCGCCGATATAGCCGACGCGCGCGCCGCCGATGGGGCCCATGAAGGGCACGCCCGACAGCGTGAGAGCAGCAGAAGCACCGATCATCGAGACGATGTCGGGATTGTTTTCGAGGTCGTGCTGGATGACGGTCAGGACGACCTGCGTGTCGTTCTTGTAGCCGTCGGCGAAAAGCGGACGGATCGGACGGTCGATCAGGCGCGAAACAAGCGTCTCGTTTTCGCTCGGGCGACCTTCACGCTTGAAGTAGCCACCCGGGATCTTGCCGGCGGCATAGGTCTTTTCCTGGTAGTTGACGGTCAGCGGGAAGAAATCCTGGCCGGGCTTCGGCTCCTTGGCGGAGACCACGGTGGCGAGAACGACAGTCTCGCCATAGGTGGCGAGAACCGCGCCGTCAGCCTGACGGGCGATCTTGCCTGTCTCGAGAATGAGCGGACGACCGCCCCATTCGATTTCAACTTTGTGTTGATTAAACATATCTTGTCCTTGAGTGAAGAAAGCGGGCCGCCCCTTGGCGGGCGCATTCCTTCCGTTTCGTTCAGACCAATCACGGGCAAGACAACGCGCAACTCCCGTTCACGAGTTGCCTGCAATCCTGCCCCATGACCTGTCTCATGGTTTATACTACCGCCGAGGCGATAGGGAAACCGGCGGCAACGCAGAAGCGCTACCGCCGGTCAAATGCGTTAGCGGCGCAGGCCGAGCTTTCCGATCAAGGTCTGGTAGCGGCCTTCGTCGATCTTCTTGAGATAATCAAGAAGACTGCGGCGCGTTGAAACCAGCTTGAGCAGGCCACGGCGGGAATGGTTATCCTTCTTGTGGTCCTTGAAGTGCTCGGTCAGGTTGACGATACGTTCCGTCAGAACTGCCACCTGGACTTCCGGAGAACCGGTATCGCCTGGCTTGGTTGCATATTCGGTGATGATCGCCTGCTTGCGTTCAGCGGTAACCGACATCGTATATCCTTTCTAGAGAAGAGGAAAAGGGGATGCCCACGGCCGGGATGTCGTCCAGCGGGGGCCGGTTTAGGCAGCAAACCAATTGCCGCTGGGCCGCATATAGTCGAAAACGCCGCAAATTACCAGCCGCAAATGTTTCTGCGGCCGACAGCGCCTCAGCGGTCACGACCTTCAGCCCTCGCCCGCGTCAGGCGGTAAACACCCGCTTGGGGTTGAACTGGCCGTTTTCGATAAAGCCGATCGCCAGGAGCTTGCCGCGAATGGTGATACAGGCCTCGTCGGCCTCCACCGGGGCATCGCGGCCGCGCAGGATGATGGGATTGCCCATGCGTATCCTGTGCGCCTGATCCTCGGAGACGGCCAGCTGCGGCAGGTCTTCCAGAGCGGCGACCGTATCGATCAGGAACTCGTCCATGACGGAAAAGCGTTCCGCAATGGCGGCATAGGAATTGTCGGCATCCTCTGCCGGCGCGGCCGGATGAGCGGCCTCCAGCTCCTCCAGCGTTACGAGGTCCGCTTCACCGAAAGGCGCCACTTCGACACGGCGCAGGTCGGTCACGTGGCCGTAGCAGCCGAGTTCCCGGCCCAGGTCGCGGGCGAGAGACCGGACATAGGTGCCCTTGCCGCACTCGACTTCAAAGACGGCACTGTTCGCGTCCGGCAATTCCAGAAGGTCGAGCCGATCGATCTCGACCTCGCGTGCCGGTATCTCGATTTCCTCGCCGCCCCGCGCCAGGTCATAGGCGCGCTCGCCGGCAATCTTGATCGCCGAGAACTTCGGCGGCGTCTGCATGATCACGCCGGTATATTTCGGGAGCAGCGCCTTGATCGCGGTTTCGTCCGGGCGCTGGTCCGAGGTGAGCGTAACCTCGCCCTCGAGATCGTCCGTGGTGCGCTCGGCGCCCCAGGCGACGGTGAACCGGTATATTTTGGCGCCGTCCATGACATAGGGTACGGTTTTTGTCGCTTCGCCAAGCGCAATGGGCAACATGCCCGACGCCAGCGGATCAAGCGTCCCCGCGTGGCCGGCCTTTTCTGCCTTGAACAGCCATTTGATCTTCGAAACGGCGTCGGTCGAGCCCATGCCCTTCGGCTTGTCGAACACCAGCCAGCCCGAAACCGGACGGCCCTTCTTCTTGCGCTGACGTGTCATCTGCCCGTTGCCGCCTCAATTATCGCCATGGCCCGGTACGTCGCCCGGATTGGGAGCGCCGCCATCATCATCGTCCTGATCATCCTCGAGATCGCGCGTGACTTCCGGCTTCCGCAGCAAGGCGTCGATCTTGGCGTAATTGTCGAAGCTGGTATCGATGCGGAAGCGGAATTCCGGCATGTATTTCATCTGCCGCAGATGGGTTGCCGCCCTGCCGCGGATGAATTTCGCATGCTTGTTCAACGCTTCGATAACCGCGTCGGAATTGGCCGCGCCGATGGGCGAGACGAAGCAGGTTGCGATCTTCAGGTCCGGCGACATGCGCACTTCCGAAATGGCGACAACGGCGTTGTCGAGCGTCGCGTCACGCACGTCGCCGCGCTGCAGCACCTGCGAAACGGCGTGACGAACCTGCTCGCTCACGCGCAGCTGGCGTTGTGAGGGACCAGATCCTGTTGAAAAGCGGGCCATGATTATATTCCATGCAGACGAGGACCGCCGGTGAGCCCGGCGATCCTCGTATTTTCTATGCGAACGCTATGATTACAGCGTACGGGTTACATGTTCGACGCGGAAGGCCTCGATCACATCGCCTGCGCGAATGTCATCATAGTTCTCGAACGCCATGCCGCATTCCTGGCCAGCCGGCACTTCGGACACTTCATCCTTGAAGCGCTTGAGCGTCTTGAGCTTGCCCTCGTGAATGACGACATTGTCGCGGATGAGGCGCACGCCGGCGCCACGTTCGACCTTGCCTTCGGTAACACGGCAACCGGCGACCTTGCCCACCTTGGTGATGTTGAACACCTCCAGGATTTCGGCATTGCCGAGGAAGGTTTCGCGCCGTTCCGGCGAAAGAAGTCCCGACATGGCCGCCTTAACGTCATCCACCAGATCGTAGATGATGTTGTAATAGCGGATTTCGATACCGGCCCGCTCGGCTGCATCACGCGCCTGCTTGTTGGCACGCACGTTGAAGCCGATGATGGCGGCATTGGAGGCCTCCGCCAGCGCGATGTCGCTCTCGGTGATTCCGCCGGCGCCCGAATGGATGATCCGCGCACGAACCTCGTCGGTGCCAAGCTTGTCGAGCGAACCGGCGATGGCTTCGATCGAACCCTGCACGTCGCCCTTGATGAGCAGCGGGAATTCTTTCTGCCCGGTGACCTGCAGCTGGGACATCATCTGTTCCAGCGAACCGCGTGAACCGGCCTGGCGGGCCACGACCTTTTCACGGGCGAGACGGGTGCGATATTCGGAAATCTCGCGCGCCTTTGCCTCATTCTCCACGACGGCGAAACGGTCGCCTGCCTGGGGCGGCCCCTGCAGGCCGAGCACCTCGACCGGCGTTGCCGGCGCAGCTTCCTTCATGTTCTCGCCGCGGTCATTGACCAGGGCGCGGACACGGCCCCATTCGCTGCCGGCAACGATGATATCGCCAGGATGAAGCGTACCCTTCTGCACGAGAACGGTCGCGACGGAACCCCGCCCGCGCTCGAGCTTGGCTTCGACGACCACGCCTTCCGCCGTGCGGCTCGGGTCTGCCTTGAGATCGAGAATTTCCGCCTGAAGCAGGATGGCTTCCAGAAGCTTGTCCAGACCGGCTCCGGTCTTGGCGGAAACTTCCACGTCCAGCGTCTCGCCGCCCATGGATTCCACGAAGACTTCGTGCTGCAGCAGGCCGTTGCGGACCTTTTGCGGATCAGCGGAAGGCTTGTCGACCTTGTTGATGGCAACGATGATCGGCACGCCGGCAGCCTTGGCATGATTGATCGATTCGATGGTCTGCGGCATGACGCTGTCATCCGCCGCAACCACGAGGATCGCAATATCCGTCGCCTGTGCGCCGCGTGCACGCATCGCGGTAAAGGCGGCGTGGCCCGGCGTGTCGATGAAGGTGATCTTCTGACCATTCTGCTCGACCTGATAGGCGCCGATATGCTGCGTGATGCCGCCGGCTTCGCCCGAAACGACGTTCGCCTTGCGGATGGCATCGAGCAGCGAGGTCTTGCCGTGATCGACGTGACCCATGATCGTGACGACGGGAGGCCGCGAAACAAAAGCTTCCGCATCGTCCTCGACGTTGAAGATACCTTCCTCGACGTCCGACTCGGCGACGCGGCGAACCGTATGGCCGAATTCCTCGGCGATCAGCTGTGCCGTATCGGCGTCGATCAGATCGCCCGGCTTCATCATCTGACCTTCCTTCATGAGGAACTTGATGACGTCGACCGAACGCTCAGCCATACGCTGGGCCAGTTCCTGGATTGTGATCGTTTCAGGCAGGATAACCTCACGGGCAATCTTCTCGCGCGTTTCCTGCTGCATGCCGCGCTTGAACTTCTCCTGGCGACGACGCATTGCGGACAGGGAACGGCTGCGCCCTTCCTCGTTGAGCGCCGAACCGAGCGTGAGCTTGCCACGGCGACGTTCGTCCTCGCCCTTGACGACCTTCGGCGCGCGCACTTCGGGCTTGGCTGCAACGCCAGGACCGCTGCGGCGTGCGCCGCTCGGCCCGCGACGGCTCTCATCCTCTTCGGCGGCGTTCGGCCGGCGCTGGACAGGCTTGGCGCCGGCGTCCTCGACCTTTGCATCAGGCTGGCGCTTGCGGGATTCTTCCTCGGCGCGCTTCTTTGCCTCGGCTTCGCGGCGCAGACGTTCTTCTTCCTCGGCCTGGCGGCGTGCGGATTCCTCACGCTCCTTCGCCCGCAAGGCCTCTTCCTCGGCGCGGCGGCTCGCTTCGATGGCGGCCTTGGCCCGATCTTCGAGGTCGCGTGCCTTGGAACCTTCGAGCGCCTTGCGGCGCGCTTCGATCTCGGCAGCCGAAAGCGTGTTCAAGACCATGCCCGAGCGCTCATTGGAGCGCTGGCCGGATGGCCGGTAGGGCTGTTGCGCGGGACGCTGCGGCGGCTGGCCACGCGATGGCGCTGCCGGGGCACGCGTTGCCGGTTGCGAGGGCTGCGCGGGTTGCGCGACCTGGGCCGGCTGGCTCGGCGCAGCAGGTGCCGCCGGGCGCGGCGCCGGGGTCGCGGCAGCCGTCTGCGGCGCTGCGGGCTGCACTGTCGGCGCCGGCGCAGGTGCTGGAGCGGGCGCTGGTGCGGCGGCAGCGGCGGGTGCAGGCTCCGGCTTCTGGTCCGGTATATTGAACTTGCGCTTCTTCGTTTCCACGACAACAGACTTCGTGCGGCCGTGACTGAAGTTCTGCCGCACTGTGCTCTGTTCTACACCGGGCCGCTTCAAGGTCAGGGTTTTCTTATTGACGCCAAGCGTCTTGTCGTCGGTCGATTTTGTATCGCTCATTCCGTTTCCGTTTCCTTCGCGACAGTCGCCGCCTTAGCGTCAGCCTTGCTGTCAAGACCATCGCGAAAATGCTGTAGCAGCCAGGCTCGCTTCGTGAACCCGGCAGCTGCCGTTCCCTTGAGCACGGCAGCATGTATCACATTTACCCCGCCCAATGCCAAATCCATTTCATTGCTTTCGAACAATGAAAGAGCGGGTATTTCCGGCCCGCCCGCATAAACAACCGAACGGCGGGCCTGGTCAAGCTTGCGGACGCCATCTTCGGCGGCCTCGGACGCATGAAGCACCAATCCGGCTGTGCCATTGCGTATGGCGGCATCCACTTTTGCGGCCCCTGTTATCACAACACCGGCCTTGCGCGCCAACCCAAAACTGCCCAAAGCCGATTTTACCAGCATTCGGTCGACAATCTGGCCGAAATCATCCGGCACGATCACATTGGTTTTCAGGGCGCGCGGAAACAGCTTCCGCTTTACCGCCTCGTCAATATAGCGCCGTTGCGCCTTAATCCAACACCCCCTGCCGGGAAGATTGTGCTTAAGGTCCGGTACAACCACACCATCGGGCCCGGCCACGAAGCGGATCATGTCCTCGGCAGAACCCGCCTCGCGCGTAACGATGCACGTCCTGTCGTTCATGTTCTCAACCACGCCCGGGCCGCCTCGGATCAGACGGCGGCCTCTTCGTCGGCCACCTCGGCTTCAGCGTCGGCCTCGGTCGCCAGATCGTCTTCCGTGATCCAGCCGGCCTTCAGGCGAGCCGCCAGAACCATCTGCTCCGCATCGGCCCTGCTGACTTCGAACGCCGACAGGATACCCGCATGGGCGATGGTTTCACCATCCTTGCGCTCGCGCCAGCCGGTCAACTCGTCGACCGCGTAGCCAGCGAAATCCTCGACGGTCTTCACGCCATCTTCGCCGACCGCGACAAGGATCGCATTGGTCATGCCGGGCAGATCGCGAAGTTCGTCCGAAACGCCGAGCTCCTTGCGGCGGGCATCACGCTCTTCTTCGATGCGTCCGAGATATTCCTGGGCGCGCTGCTGGATTTCCGCAGCCGTCTCTTCGTCGAAACCATCGATCGAGGAAATGTCGTCGCTGTCGACATAGGCGATTTCCTCGACGCTGGCGAAGCCTTCGGAAGCGAGGACCTGGCCGACCATCTCGTCGACGTCCAGCGCATCCATGAAGAGATTGGACCGCTCGACGAATTCCTTCTGGCGGCGTTCCGATTCTTCCTGCTCGGTCAGGATATCGATATCCCAGCCCGTGAGCTGCGATGCGAGCCGGACGTTCTGGCCACGGCGGCCGATCGCAAGTGATAGTTGGTCATCCGGGACCACAACTTCAATACGCTCGGCATCTTCATCGAGCACGACCTTGGAAACTTCCGCAGGCTGGAGCGCATTGACGATGAACGAAGCGGGCTCCGGCGACCACGGGATGATGTCGATCTTCTCGCCCTGCAATTCGCCGACCACCGCCTGGACGCGGGAGCCGCGCATACCGACGCAGGCGCCGACCGGATCGATCGAGGAATCCCTCGAAATCACGGCGATCTTGGCGCGGGAACCGGGGTCGCGGGCGACGGACTTGATCTCGATGATGCCGTCATAGATTTCCGGCACTTCCATGGTGAAGAGCTTCGCCATGAACTGCGGATGGGTGCGGCTGAGGAATATCTGCGGCCCGCGCTGCTCGCGGCGCACGTCATAGACATAGGCGCGCACGCGGTCACCATAGCGGAACGTCTCGCGCGGGATCAGCTCGTCGCGGCGGATGATGGCTTCGCCGCGGCCGAGATCGACGATGACATTGCCGTATTCGACGCGCTTGACGCTGCCATTGACGATCTCGCCAACGCGATCCTTGTATTCATCATACTGCCGGTCGCGCTCGGCCTCGCGCACCTTCTGCACGATGACCTGCTTGGCCGACTGCGCGGCGATGCGGCCGAAATCCATGGGCGGAAGCTGGTCGGCGAGGAAATCGCCCGGGCGTGCATCGGGGTTGCGGTCGCGGGCCGCATCCATGCCGATCTGCGTTACCGGATCCTCGACGTCTTCGACCACTTCGAGGAGACGCTGCAGCTTGATCTCGCCGGTCTTGGCGTTGATGTCGGCGCGGATATTGGTCTCCTGGCCGTAGCGCGAGCGTGCCGCCTTCTGGATGGCGTCGGCCATTGCTGCGATAACGATCTCGCGGTCGATGGATTTTTCCCGGGCCACCGCATCGGCGATCTGCAGAAGTTCTAGCCTGTTTGCACTGACTGCCATGTTCTTCTCCTTGAGTTCATCGCCACGCTCCTCGGCGGGCGTTGAAATAATCTAATTCTGGTCCGTATCTTGCTGATCGGCGTCTTCCTCGCTGGGAATACGGCCTTCACGCAAATCCTTGTCGCGGCGCAGCGCATCACGAATGAGATCGTCCGTGAGAATGAGGCGTGCGTCGGAAATCATTTCGAATGGAATGGCCACGGCAGGCTGATCGCCATAGGTCGCCTGGTCCGCTTCCACAGTCACCGTATCGGCGGAAATCGCGGCAATGCGGCCGCGGAATTTCTTGCGCCCTTCCAGCATGGCCGAGGTATCGACCTTGACGATATGCCCGGTCCAGTTGGAAAAATCGGACTTCCGCACCAATGGCCGGTCGATACCGGGCGACGAAACTTCCAGATGGTAATTCCTGTCGATCGGATCTTCGACGTCCAGCACCGGCGAAAGGGTACGGCTGACGAGTTCGCAATCCTCGACGGTCATCGTGCCGTCGTTGCGCTCCGCCATGATCTGCAATGTCAGACCATTGAGGCCGGTCAGGCGCACGCGAACGAGCCTGAAACCGATCGACTCCAATACTGGCTCCACAATGCCGGCAATACGGGCATCGACGCCCGTCTCGGTGATTATGCGCTCATCCGTGCCTTCCGGCAGTGTCGGTGATTGTTCGTTATTGACGCTTGTCGTCACGCAGATTTTCCCTGTTTTGGCCTTAAGAAACAAAAAAGAGCGGGACCTGTGTGGACCCACCCCTGTTCGAACCGACCAAGAATATGAGCCTTATATACCGAAATCATGCGCGTGTTTCAAGCGGCGATTTCCTGCGATGGACAGCAGCGTCGCTCGTGGCGCATGGCTGCCCTGCGTCCCCGGCACTTATCAAAGGCCGGGCCGCTACCTATGTTTGCTGCAACGCAACAACCTCAAAGAGGATGCAATGAAGCCCGCATACACACCCAAGGCCATTTCCCGCATGCTGAGCGTATTCGGCAGCGCCGTGGCTGCCGCTTCCGCCACGCGCACGGGCTATCAGCCCGCTCCGTCGGACCTGCGCGCGCTCGGGATCGATCCGATACAGTTCCGTAGCATCACACGCCTTTAAGTCTGCCGAACCGACCGCTCAGTCCTCGTTGGCTGCCAGGGCTGCGAGCACCTTGCCCTTGCCGCGAGCCCGCATGATCAGCGGCACGACGACGGCGCAGACCGCGAGAACCAGCAGGGCGACAGCGATCGGCGAACCGACCAGAACCGTGAAATCGCCCTGGCTGATCTGGATGGCGCGCCGGAGCTGCGTCTCCGCCATCGGCCCAAGGATCAATCCGACGACCACGGGAGCGATCGGGTAGCCGAACTGGCGCAGGAAGTAGCCGAACAGCCCGAACAGGATCAGCATGGCAAGCTCGAACGAGAATGCCAGCCAGCCCAGCTGGAATATTGCCGAATTGGCGCCGATCGTCCCCAGCGTCGCGAAAACCAGGATGCCGGCATAGAGCCACGGCTTGGGAATCGACAGCAGGCGGACCCAGAGGCCGATCAGGGGCAGGTTCAGCACGAGCAGCATGAAGTTCGCAACGAGCAGGCTGGCGATCAATCCCCAGACGATGGCCGGGTTCGTCGCAAACAAGAGCGGACCGGGCTGAAGCCCGAACTGCTGGAAGCCGGCGAGCATGATTGCCGCCGTTGCCGTTGTCGGCAGGCCGAGCGTCAGGAGCGGCACCAGCGTACCCGCGGCAGAGGCATTATTGGCCGCTTCGGGACCCGCGACGCCCTCGATGGCGCCATGACCGAACTCTTCCGGCCGCTTTGCCATCTGTTTTTCCACCGAATAGGACAGAAACGTGCCGATTTCCGCGCCGCCCGCCGGCATGGCGCCGATGGGGAAGCCGATGAAGGTGCCGCGCAGCCACGGCTTCCACGAGCGCGACCAGTCTTCCTTCGTCATCCAGATCGATCCCCTGACCGCTTCCACCTTTTCATCGGCTGCGAGGCGCGAAGCCGCGACGCTCAACGTCTCGCCGATGGCGAACAGGGCGACCGCGAGCGTGGTGACCTCGATACCGTCGAGCAGGTCCGGAATGCCGAAGGCGAGGCGCGCCTGCCCGGTCAATTGATCCTGGCCGACAAGGCCGAGTGCGAGCCCGATGAACAGCGCCGTCAGCCCGCGCAAGGTGGAATCGCCGAAAGCGGCCGAAACGGTCATGAATGCGAGCACCATGAGAGCGAAATATTCGGCCGGTCCAAAGGAAAGCGCGAACTTCACGATCCATGGCGCGATAAGCGCGAGCCCGATGGTGGCGATGAGGCCCGCCACGAAAGAGCCGATGGCGGCAGTGGCAAGCGCTGGCCCGCCCCGCCCTGCCCGGGCCATCTTGTTGCCTTCGAGCGCCGTGACGATCGACGCGCTCTCCCCGGGCGTGTTGAGCAGGATGGAGGTTGTCGATCCGCCATACATGCCGCCATAATAGATGCCCGCGAACATGATGAGCGAGCCCGCGGGGTCAAGCTTGTAGGTGACGGGCAGCAACAGGGCGACGGTCAGCGCCGGGCCAATGCCGGGCAATACGCCGACGGCTGTGCCGAGGGTGACGCCGATCAAGGCATAGAGCAGGTTGATCGGCTCCATCGCAACGGTGAAGCCCTGGATGAGCAACGCAAAGGTGTCCATGCTCTCAGCCTCCGAATGCCAGCCGCTCGATCGGGCCTGCCGGGAGCGACAATTGCAGCCCCTTCGAGAACAGGACCCAGACGACGAAAGAGAGGATGATGCCGACCGGCACGGTCAGCCATAGTTTCTTCTTGCCGAAGGCGCGCGCGGTGGCTGCGAAGAGCAGGCCGGTGGCAATCGAGAATCCGACGAAGTTCAGCAGGAGCATTTGCGCCGCGAGACCGCCGACGATCCAGACCACAGGTCCCGCCTGTTGCGCTTCGCGTTCCGGGAAGTCGCCTCTGAGCGCCTCCGCTACCGTCCACAGGGAAAGAATGAACAGCGCGCCCGCAATGGCATAGGGGAATACAGCCGGGCCGATGAGCGTGGCGCTGCCGCCATGGGCCGTCGCGGTGCTATAGGCGATAATGGCTGCCAGCAGGGCGAGAAACGCTGCTATGACCAGCGCCGCCCGATCGGGGCGGCGCGTGTTTCCGGTGCGCTGCTGGCTCATTTGACGAGGCCGATATCTTTCAGGATTGCGGCCGTGGCCTCGGTATCCTTGGCAAGCTGCGCCTTGAAGGCATCACCGGCCAGATAGGTATCGGCCCAGCCCTTGGCCTTCAGCTGCTCCTGCCAGCCCTTGGACTTCACCAGCTTCTCGATATCGGCACCGATGGCAGCTTCCTGTTCGGGCGTGATGCCCGGCGCTGCGGCGACCATGCGCCAGTTCTGGATCGAAACATCGACACCGGCTTCCTTGAAGGTCGGCGCGTCGATGCCTTCCAGCTTGGCGTCGCTGGAAATGCCGATGATGCGCAAGGTACCGGCCTTGATCTGCGATTCGAACTCGCCATAGCCGGAAATGCCGACGGTCACCTGCCCGCCCAATATGGCAGCCAGGGCCTCGCCGCCGCCCGAGAAGGCGATGTAATTGACCTTGGTCGGATCGACCCCGGCGGCCTTTGCAATGAGGCCGGCCGTGATGTGGTCCGTACCACCGGCGGAACCGCCACCCCAGGAAACGGAACCCGGGTCGGCCTTCAGCTTCTCGACAAGATCCTTCATGCTCTGGATCGGCGAGCTGGCCGGCACGACGACGGCCTCGTATTCGCCGGTGAGGCGGGCGATCGGCGTTACCTGGTCGAGCGTCACGGGCGACGCATTGGTCAGGATGGCGCCGACCATGACATAGCCGCCGACGATCAGCTGCGACGGGTCGCCCTTGCCCGAATTGACGAATTGCGCGAGGCCGATCGTGCCGCCGGCGCCGGTGACATTCACCACCTGGACATTGCCGGAAATCTTCTCTTCCTGCAGTACGGTCTGGAGCGTGCGGGCCGTCTGGTCCCAACCACCGCCGGGCGCGGCGGGCGCCATGATCTTGTAATCGGCGGCAAAGGCCTGGCCGGAAAGCAGCACGGCTCCGGCGGCGACAAAGGCAAGCAACATCTTACGCATGCGAAATCCTCCCATGGCGGCGTGGGCGCCGCCTATCCTTCATTGATCTCGAAGTTCTGGAAGATGCCGCTCATATCCGGATGTGCACCGGATCTGATCTCTCATGTGATTGCGACGGACAGCCTCCCAGCAGCCTCCTCACCCTGAAAATGATACTAGAAAACTGTCAGGAAGCTGTCACGCGAAATGCGCGGCCCGTTCGCGGCAACTAGATCCGCCGGAAAGTGAGGTAAGCACCAACGCGGCCTTCGCGGTGGGCCTTCTGCTCGTAGCGGGTACCGGGCCAGCCTTCATAGGGCGTATGCCAATCCGCCGGACTTGCCGCCTGCCAGTCGAAATCGGGATGCGCATCGCAATGCTGCAGCGTCCAGTTCACATAGGTATCTATGTCGGAAGCAAAGCGAAAGCGCGCACCCGGCTTGAGTACGCGGGCGAAGCGATCGAGATTTTTCCCGCTGACGAACCGGCGCTTCCAGTGCTTCTTCTTGGGCCAGGGATCAGGATAGAACAGGTCTATCCCGTCCAGCGAAGCCTCGGGCAGCCAATCCAGCACCTGCGTTGCGTCATCGTCGTAAAGCCGGATGTTCTGAAGCGGATTGGCATGGAGATCGACCACCAGCTTTGCCATACTGTTGACGAATGGCTCGACGCCGATGAACCCGGCCATGGGGCAGCGCGCCGCCTCATGCAGCAGATGCTCGCCGCCGCCGAAGCCGATTTCCAGCCGTACCGCGCCGACCTCCGCCGAAAACAGCGAACGCAGATCTGCCGGCGCGGGCTGGTCGAGGTCGAGTTTCAGGACCGGCAGAAGCTCATCCCGGATCGAACGTTGCAGCGGACGCAGTGTCTTGCCCGCTCGCCTGCCGAAAAAAGCTTCCGTGGACCTTGCCCGCCTCGCCTCCGTCATGATTGTCACGCGTGGCCGCTCAGGCGGCCACGGCGCTCTTCAACTGCTTGACGAGATCGGTCTTCTCCCAGGAGAACGAACCATCCCGGCCCGGCTTGCGGCCAAAGTGGCCATAGGCGGACGTCTTGGCATAGATCGGCTTGTTGAGGTCGAGATGCTTGCGGATGCCTGTCGGCGACAGGTCCATGACGCTTCGCAGCGCCCGCTCGACGGCATCTTCCCTGACCTTGCCCGTGCCATGAAGATCGACATAGACAGACAGCGGCTGCGCTACGCCGATAGCGTAGGAAAGCTGGATCGTGCAGCGGTCGGCGAGACCGGCGGCAACGACGTTCTTGGCAAGGTAACGCGCGGCATAGGCGGCCGAACGATCAACCTTCGTCGTATCCTTGCCGGAGAAAGCACCGCCGCCATGCGGCGCGGCGCCACCATAGGTATCGACGATGATCTTGCGCCCGGTCAGCCCGGCATCACCGTCGGGTCCGCCGATGACGAACCGACCGGTGGGATTGATGTACCAGATGCAGTCATCCGCGACCCTCAGATCACCGAGCGCCTCGAGAATATAGGGCTCGACTACCTTGCGCACCTTCTTCGAGTCCCAGCTTGCATCGAGATGCTGGGTCGAGAGCACGATCTGCGTCGCTTCCTTGGCAACGCCGTCGACATAGCGCACGGTCACCTGGCTCTTCGCATCCGGTCCAAGCTTGCCGACATCGCCCTCGCCCTTGTGGCGGGCAATGGAAAGCAGTTCGAGGATCTTGTGGGAATAATAGATCGGTGCGGGCATGAGGTCTGGCGTTTCGCGGCAGGCATAGCCGAACATGATGCCCTGGTCGCCGGCTCCCTCTTCGCCCTGCCGGTCGGCGGCATTGTCCACGCCCTGCGCGATGTCCGCCGATTGCGGGTGGAGAAGCACGTCGATCTTGGCGGTCTTCCAGTTGAAGCCGTCCTGTTCATAGCCAATGGCGCGGATGGCACGCCGCGCCGCGGCGCGAAAACGCGATGGGTTGATGACAGGATTGCCCTGCGCATCCTTTACCGTCTTGCCGTCCTTGTCCTTCTTCAACAGCGTATCAGGCACCCGGACCTCGCCGGCGATGACAACGCGATTGGTCGTGGCGAGGGTTTCGCACCCGACACGCACGCTCCACGGATCGACGCCCGTCTTGCGGGCTTCTTTATAAATCATGTCGACGATTTCGTCGGAAATCCGATCACAGACCTTGTCCGGATGACCTTCCGATACGGATTCACTTGTAAAAAGGTAGGAACTGCGCGTCACGGGAAACCCCTCTTGAAAGCTCGCAAATGCCAAAAGGCGCATAGTCTTTGCCAAGTCAAAGACATTCCGTCAATCGCTTTCATTTTCAAACTTGTGGCCGTGCAGGGATTTTATTTTTCGCAGAACGTCGGAGGCTTCAGCCGACGTCATCCTCCTGACCGAGCGTACGCACCAGATCGAGCACCTTGCGCCTTATCTTGGGGTCGCCGATCCTGGCGAAGGCGCGAGCAAGCTGAATACCCTCGGAACTGTTGAGAAATCCGACGACATAGGTCGTTTCACTCTCCTCGTCGAAGCCTTTCGATCGTTCCGCCTGACCGGGCATGTCGTCGAAGAAGAAGGTGACGGGAACATTGAGAATATTCGCAATCGCCTGCAATCGGCTGGCGCCGACGCGATTGGTCCCCTTCTCGTATTTCTGGATCTGTTGGAATGTAATGCCAAGACTTTCGCCAAGTTTCTCCTGGCTCAAGCCAATCATATTGCGGCGTAGTCTAATTCTTGCGCCAACATGAAGGTCAACGGGATTCGGGCTCTTTTTATTATCGGACATGAAAATCTCATTCGTATGAAATGGGGCTGAGTATTAATTTTATCATCAATGTATCAACGGACCAAATAAGGCCCTTATTCGACAGGTCGGTGCTCAAATGTCAACCGAACCTTCTCCTGTGACGCAAAAAATACGTCATTGTTGCAACCAGTACGGCTAGAATAACAACCCAGAATTGAGCATTGCGCGTCGCCTCGCTCATAGGTGGCCGTATCCTGGCCGGCAATCGGACATCCGATACGCCGACCGCATTCAGCGCCAGCCCGTCGATGATTCGTCCATAGGGATCGACCACGGCGGAGAGGCCATTATTGGCAGCCCGGATCAGCGGCAGGCCGAGCTCCACCGCCCGCAACTGCGCCTGGCGGAAGTGCTGGTACGGGCCGGGTGTATCGCCATACCAGGCATCGTTGGTGACATTGACGATGGCATTGGCTGGCGGGCCTGCATAATCCATCTCGCCGGGGAAGATGGCCTCATAGCAGATGAGCGGCAGCACCGCGAAACCCGGCAATACGGGAAGCGAACGCCGACTTGCCGCCGGCGTGAACCCGCCCGGCATCTCGACTACCTCGGTGAGGCCGAGCCGCCGCAATATATGCTCCAGCGGCAGATATTCGCCGAAGGGGACGAGGTGCACCTTGTCGGCCGCACCGGTTATTCCGTTCTTGCCATCGATCACATAGATCGAATTGTAATAAGCGGGCTCCGCGTCGCCGTCCGGCTCTTCCAGCCTTATCGCGCCCGCCAGGAGCGTCTGCCCATCGCCAAGCGTCTCCGTGATCGCCTTCATCGCGTCGGGGGATTTCGTCAGGAGGTAGGGCACGGCAGTTTCCGGCCAGACGATTATCTGGGGACTGGCGGCGCCCGCTGCCGGTGGCTGACGCGTCAGGTCGAGGTATTTGTCGAGGATGTCACGCCGCGCGTCGGCATCCCACTTCATATCCTGCGCAATGGACGGCTGGACGATACGCACCTGCGGTCCATCGTCGACGATCGTCGCATTGGACAGGCGAAGCGCTCCGTACCCCACATGCAAACCGATCAGGACGATTGCCAGCGCCGCACCCGCAAGGCGGTGGAGGCGATCGGAAACGAGCGCCGGCATGGCGAATACGATCACCGCGAGCACATTCATCGCCAACAGGCCGATAACCGCCGAAGACTGCATGAGCAGTGGCACGGGCATGGCCGCATAGCCGATGGCATTCCAAGGAAAGCCGGTCAACAGGAATGACCGAAGCCACTCCGCCAACCCAAGCCCGAAGGCGAGCGCGAAGATGCGGCCTAGCCCATCGCTCCACACGAGGCGGGCAATGGCGGCGCCGAGCCCATAGAACAGTGCAAGGAAGGCCGGCAGGCCGAGTATGGCGAAGGGAATGGCCCAGGCGAAATTCTGCGCGTCCACCAACAGCGCATTTCCGATCCACCAGAGCCCCAGGACGAAATATCCGAAGCCGAACCACCATCCGGTGAGGGCTGCGGGCAGGAGCCGCCATATGCCCCCTCGATCAGGCCCGCCAGTCGCTCCGTCGATGAGCCAGACCAGAACAGGAAATGCCATGAAGGCGGCCGCGACAAAATCATAGGGCGGAAGCGCGAAACTGGCGCACCCACCGGCAAGGAACGCCGCAAGAGCGCGCTTCCAGCCCGACAGCAGCGCCAGCTTGCCTATCCAAAGCTGAAACGCGCTTTTCTCCCGCTGCGGGCCGTCCATCCGCTTCTGGCGCAATTGCAGCGACGAATTGGTCATTCCCGCTCTTGCGCGGACTGGTCTTGCGGGACCTCGTCGCGCGCATCGGGCCGGCTGGTGCGCCGTTCGCCATGCCGCACAGGCGCGATGCGCACCTTGCGGATGCGGCGTGGATCGACCTCCAAAACATGGAACTCGTAGCCTGGCACGGCCTGCACGGTTTCGCCCCGCACCGGAATCCGGCCGAGGATCGAGAAAATGAGGCCGCCGACCGTGTCCACGTCCTCCCCGTGCTCGCCGACGATGAAGGCAGGGCCGATCGCTTCAGCGATTTCCTCGAGTTCGGCGCGGGCATCGGCGATAAAGCTGCCATCGGCCTCGGCAGTGATCATGACCTCGTCATCATCATGCTCGTCCTCGATGTCGCCGACGACCATCTCGACGACGTCCTCCAGCGAAACAAGTCCATCGGTACCGCCATACTCGTCGATTACCAGCGCTATCTGGATACGCTGGGCCTGCATGCGCGCCATGAGCTCGTTTGCAAGCATCGATGGCGGTACGAACAGCACCGGCCGCATCAGGTTCAGGTCGGCCACGGATTTCGTCAGGTCGACATTGGAGAAATCGAGCTTGGCGCCGGCGGTCGTCTTGGCGCTGCGCGCGGTCCGGCGAGCCGCCTTCGGCCGCGACACCTTGGTGATATGATTGACGACGTCGCGGATATGCACCATGCCGCGCGGGTCATCCAGCGTCTCGGCGAAGACCGGCATGCGCGAATGTCCGGATTTCTCGAACATTTCGAGCAGATCGCCCAGCGATGTGGAGATTTCGACGGCCTCGATGTCCGCCCGCGGAATCATCACATCCTCCACGCGCAATTCGCGCAGGCGCAGGATGTTGTGAAGCATGGCCCTTTCTTCCGGCGAAAAGGCGGAATCGTCATGATGTTCCTCAGCCAGCGCGGCGTCGATATCCTCGCGCAGGGTATTGCCCGCACGGTTGCGTAGGAACGGAAAGATCGTTGAAAGAAGCGAGCGCTTTTCGGGGATGGGCGCTCTGGGCGTACTTTGCCCTTCGGCATCACTCTCCTGACCGCTGGAGCTCTTGGCTGCTGCGGCCGGATCGTTCTGGTGCGACGTGTCAGACATGGTCCTCAATCGTGTTGATCGTCAATGACCGATAGCGCATATGGGTCCGGGATGGCAAGCCGCGCGAGCACGTTGCGCTCCAGCTGCTCCATTTCTTCCGCCTCCTCGGTCTCCAGATGGTCATATCCGAGCAAATGGAGCAGGCCGTGCACGATGAGATGCGTCAGATGGTGGTCGAAAGGCTTGTGCTCGGTCAGTGCTTCCCTCTCGACCGTTTCCCGCGCGATGACGATATCGCCGAGCATGGGTCCGGGCTTCTGCCCCCGTTTCACCGGGAAGGCCGGGAATGACAGCACGTTCGTCGCCTTGTCCTTTTCGCGCCAGTCGCTGTTGAGCTCCCGGATCTGCGCGTCGTCGGTAAAAACGAGGCTGAGCTCGCTCTCCGGTTGCCGGCCGGCGTCCAACTCGTCCCAGACGGCGGCGACGGCACGCCGTGCCAATGCTTCAAGCTGCGCCGCCTCGTACCAGCCGTCGCTTTCAATCAATATGTCGATATCGATCACGGTCGAAACCTTTATTCCTCGCTAGCGTCGGCGATCGCCACTGGCGGGCACGCCAGACCCGGTCAGGGCCTGGCGCCTTCCTTGTCATAGGCCCGGACGATGGCCGCAACCAGCGGATGGCGTACGACGTCCACATCGGTGAAGCGCACGGTGACGATCCCCGGCACGTCGTCCAGTATCTTCAACGCCTCGACCAGGCCGGATTTCTGGCCGGGCGGCAGGTCGATCTGGCTCGGATCGCCGGTGATGATCATGCGCGCATTCTCGCCGAGACGCGTCAGGAACATCTTCATCTGCATCGAGGTGGTATTCTGCGCCTCGTCGAGAATGATCGCCGAATGGGCAAGCGTGCGCCCGCGCATGAAGGCCAATGGCGCGATCTCGATCACGCCCGCCGCAATCGCCCGCTCGACCTTGTCGGCAGGCATCATGTCGTAGAGCGCATCATAGAGCGGGCGCAGATAGGGATCGACCTTCTCCTTCATGTCGCCCGGCAGGAAGCCGAGCCGCTCGCCGGCTTCGACGGCGGGACGCGAAAGAATGATGCGATCCACCAGGCCGCGTTCCAGCAGCATGGCCGCATGGGCGACGGCAAGATAGGTCTTGCCGGTACCGGCCGGGCCGACGCCGAAAACGAGCTCGGCCCGATCGAGCGCCCGCATGTAGGCGTCCTGGGTCGGCGTGCGGGCAAAGATCGTCTTCTTGCGGGTGGAAATCTGTGCGACCGCCATTTTGCTCTTTTCCATTGTTGGCAGCGACAGCTGGTCATCGGCAGCGACGGCCATTCGCAATGCACCATCGACGTCGGATGCCGAAATGTCATGGCCCTTCTGCAGCAGCTCGTAAAGCTGGTCGAGGGCGCGCCTTGCCTGCTCGGTCGCACCCGGCTCGCCGCGGATCGCAAGCTGGTTGCCCTTGGAGCGTACATCGACGCCGAGTTTCTTCTCGATTCGGGCGAGATTTTCATCGAATTGGCCGAACAAGGCGCTCGCCAGTCGATTGTTGTCAAAGGTCAGTACGATATGCGCCAGATCTGAGGCTCCTTTCGGAGCGGGTTTCAGCTTCTCGGTGGCGTTCAAACGGCTCTCCTAAAGTTCTCAGCCTTTATATAACCCTGCTGCCTGCCGAATCCATCTCCCGAATGCCGATAAGGCTGTTGGTTCCGGTATCGATGATTCGTACATTGATAATGTCGCCGATTCCACCGCCGTGTACATCGATAATTACAGGTTGTAACCAGGGAGAGCGTCCGACCATCTGTCCGGGCTGCCGGCCGGCCTTTTCGATCAGCACATCCATGGTCTTGCCGATGAGGCTGCGCTGGAACGCATATTGCTGTTCACTGAGCAAGGCCTGCAGCCGCTGGAGCCTGCTATCCTTGATTTCCTCGGCGACATGATCGGCCATATCGGCACCGGGAGTACCCGGCCGGGGTGAATATTTGAACGAATAGGCGGCCGCATAGGTCACATCGCGCGCAAGCTGCATCGTCGCCTCGAAATCCGCCTCCGTCTCCCCCGGAAAACCGACGATGAAATCGCCGGACAGCGCTATGTCCGAACGGGCATTGCGGATTTTCTCGATAAGACGCACATAGTCGCTGCCCGTATGCTTGCGGTTCATCGCCTTGAGAATACGGTCGGAACCGGCCTGAACGGGCAGATGGAGATAGGGCATCAGCATGCGCAGGTCGCGATGCGCCTCGATCAACGCATCCTCCATGTCGCGCGGGTGGCTGGTGACGTAGCGCAGCCGCGCGAGGCCGGGGATTTCGGCCAGCCTGTAAAGAAGCTCCGCCAGGCCCCATTCGCGGCCATCATCGCCCTTGCCGTGCCAGGCATTGACGTTCTGCCCGAGCAGCGTCAGCTCCCTTACACCCGCATCGACGAGCTTTTCGGCTTCCTTGAGTATCTGGCTCACCGGCCGCGAGACTTCCGCCCCGCGCGTATAGGGTACGACGCAGAATGTGCAGAACTTGTCGCAGCCTTCCTGCACCGTGAGGAAGGCGGTGACTCCACGGCTTCTCGTCTGTTCCTTTGGCGGCGATGGAAGATGTTCGAACTTGTCTTCGATGGCGTATTCGGTCTCGACCACGCGCTCGCCCTGCCGCACGCGCTGCAAGGCCTGCGGCAGCCGATGATAGGTCTGCGGGCCAACGACGAGATCGACCACCGGCGCGCGCCGCGTGATCTCGTCACCTTCGGCCTGCGCGACACAGCCGGCGACGCCGACAGTCAGCTCGCGACCCTCCTTGGCCCGCGCATCCTTCATCTTCCGCAGCCGGCCAAGGGCGGAATAGAGCTTTTCCGACGCCTTTTCACGGATATGGCAGGTATTGATCAGGACGAGGTCGGCATCCTCGGCGGTGTCGGTCGGGCTATAGCCCTCCGCCGCCAGGCTGTCCGCCATGCGCTGGCTGTCATAGACATTCATCTGGCACCCATAGGTCTTCACATAGACCTTGCGCGCATTGCCGCGCGGGGCTTCATGCGTGGATGCTCCGGACTGATCGTCCAGTTCCTTGATGCTGCTGATATCGTCCATGCGCGGCTTCTACCGGTTTTTGGCCGGTTTGAGAATAGCCGAGTTGCCTTCGTCGTCGGCTTCGCCGAATTCGCGGCCCATCAGGGATGTCTGCATCATCCGGCGCACGCGATCCTCCATGACGCGGGTCAGTGCCTTGCGGTCGCTGGCCTCGTCGATGATCACCGGTTCGCCAAAGCGCACATCGACATCGAAGGCGCCCTCGCGCAGCATGCCGAGAAGGCTCGGCCCCAGTTCCACATCGCCCGGCCAGGCAATGATCGGGCGATGGAAGCGCCCCATCGGAATACCATGAACGCGGGTATAGGCGATGGCCACCGGCTGGATGACGACCTGTTTTGCCTCGGTCTCCTTTGTGGCGAACTGAGCGGCGCCGAACAGGGAGGATTTGAACGGCAGTATCCTGTTGCCGTCCGAGGTCGTGCCCTCCGCAAACAGGACCATGACATCGCCGGCAGCCAGGCGTCGCGCGATTTCGCTGGCCTGGGCGCGGGTCTTTCCGGGCCTGTTGCGTTCGACGAAGACCGTATCCTGCAGCTTCGACAATAGTCCGAACAGCGGCCATTGCGCCACCTCGGCCTTGGCGATGAACGACATCTCGAACAGCGAAGCGAGCACGACGATATCGCTCCATGAGGAATGATTTGCCGCCAGCAGGAGCGGACGCCCCTGCGCCGGCACGCCGTGGACATGAACGCGCACGCCGAGAATACGCAACATCGACCGGTGAAACAGCAGTGGCAGCTTACGGCGCAGCCCCAGGCCGGCCTTGACGAGCACGAACTGGATCGGAACCAGGAGAAGCACCACAAGGGCGAAGGCCAGCGATGCCAGGACCAGCCTGATGCGTGCGATCATGTCAGCGGCCAGCCGTCAGGTCGCGCCGCATGGTCAGGGCAGCGACACGCCCCGCGGCCGTCTCGTAATAGCCCGGCCGCCTGCCGACCTGCTTGAAGCCGAGCCGGCGATAAAGGGCAATGGCGGCGGCATTCAATTCATCGACCTCCAGGAAAAGCATTCCAGCCCTGGCATTGTGCAGGTGCCGCAGGGTGGCATCCATCAAGGCATAGCCCAATCCCTGCCGCTGCGAGGCGGGCGCGACGCCTATGGTCAATATCTCGGCCTCGTCCAGTATCTGCCGGGCAAGCACGAAACCGCCGGGCGGCGCTTTGCGGTTTCCTTCCTCGCGAGCGATGAAGCCGAAGGTCCTTGCGTCGCGCAGCATGGCTTCGATATCGTCCTCGCTCCACGGCTGGAAGAATGTCGCTGCATGTATCGGCGCGACGTGCCGCGCATCCTCGCGCGTCAATGGTTCGATGACGAAGGGCCGCTGCCGCAGGCTATCGAAGGGAAATCCCATCATTGAGCGTCCTCCTGCCGCTTGAGGACAAAGCCCTGTTGCGGCTTCACGTCGAGACCGCGCAGGTAGAGCGGGCTCGGCACGCCGGCGGCAGTGCGTGAAGCGCCCAGACGGGCGAAAGCTTCGGCCGAGCCGGTGGCCCGATGCGACGCAATTTCCAACGCCTGCCCAAGCTGTGCATTGACGAGCGCCGCGCCAGAACCCGACAGGACCACTGGCCCCATATCCTGCAGTTTTTCCATGATGGCAGGCAACGCATTGACGGCCGGTTCCGACAGCGGCTCGCCAGCCTCGGAAAAGAACTGCGAATAGAGTTCGTCGCGCCGCGCATCGATGATCGAAAGGACGGCCCTGCCAGGCGCCTCCTGCCGTGCATCCCATGCCAGCGCTTCCAGGGTGCTTACGCCGACGACAGGGCATTTGAGGGCAAGGGCGAGGCCACGCGCCGTCGAAACCCCGACGCGGACGCCCGTGAACGAACCGGGCCCGACGCTGACGGCGATCTTGGCAATGTCGGAGATGGAATGACCGCTCCCTCGCAAGGTCTCGTCGAGCACGGCCATCAGCTGTTCCGCATGGCCCTTGCCGATATCATGGCTGACCTCGGATAGCAGGGTGCTGCTCTCCATGTCGAGGAGAGCGGCAGAACAGAGATTTGCGGCAGTGTCGAGCGCGAGCAATTTCATTTGCTACCGCCTAAACAAGATTGCGGCGGCAAACAAGTAGCTTGCGCCGGCTATTGCCCGGTTTCACCGGCGAGCTTGGCCTTCAATTCCTGGCGGCGGCGGTGTAGCACCGGTTCGGTATAGCCGTTCGGCTGCTCGCGCCCCTTGAACACGAGATCGCACGCGGCCTGGAATGCAACGGAGCCGTCGAAATCAGGCGACATCGGCCGGTAATATGGATCGCCTTCGTTCTGCCTGTCGACGACGGCTGCCATGCGCTTCATCGTTTCGAGCACCTGGGTCTCGTTCGTCACACCGTGATGCAGCCAATTAGCGATGTGCTGGGCGGAAATGCGCAGCGTCGCCCGATCTTCCATGAGCCCGACATTGTTGATGTCAGGCACTTTCGAACAGCCCACGCCCTGGTCGATCCAGCGGACGACATAGCCGAGAATGCCTTGCGCATTGTTGTCGAGTTCGCGCTGGACATCCTCCGGCGTCCAGTTCGGCCGGCTTGCGACGGGAATCGAGAGGATATCGCTGAGCTTGGCGCGCGACCGCTGCTTCAGGCCGGCCTGCACCTCGGCGACGTTCACCCTGTGATAATGGGTGGCATGCAGCGTGGCGGCCGTCGGCGAGGGAACCCAGGCCGTGTTCGCGCCTGCCTTCGGGTGGCCGATCTTCTGTTCGAGCATGGCGGCCATCAGGTCGGGCATGGCCCACATGCCCTTGCCGATCTGCGCATGGCCGGAAAGGCCGCATCCGAGGCCTATATCCACGTTCCAGTTCTCATAGGCGCCGATCCAGGCGGCCTGTTTCATGTCGCCCTTGCGGATCATCGGGCCGGCTTCCATGGAGGTGTGGATTTCATCGCCAGTGCGATCCAGGAAGCCGGTATTGATGAATACCACCCGCTCTCTTGCGGCGCGAATGCACTCCTTGAGATTGACCGTGGTACGCCGTTCCTCGTCCATGATGCCCATCTTCATGGTATTCGGGGCCATTCCGAGAATTTTCTCGACGCGCGCGAACAGTTCCGATGCAAAGGCGACCTCTTCGGGCCCGTGCATTTTCGGCTTTACCACATACATGGAGCCGGCACGGGAATTCGCATGCCTGCCGCCAGCGCCGATATCGTGCAGAGCCGCCAGCGCCGTCACCGCCGCGTCCATGATGCCTTCCGGGACTTCTTGCCCCTTGCTGTCCAGGATGGCCGGATTCGTCATCAGGTGACCGACATTGCGCACCAGCATCAGCGAGCGGCCAGGCAAAGTGAGTGGCTTGCCATCGCGACCGGTATAGGTACGGTCGGGGTTGAGCTTGCGGGTGACCGTCTTGCCGCCCTTCTCGAAACTGTCTTCCAGATCGCCCTTCATCAGCCCGAGCCAGTTGCGGTAGACAACGACCTTGTCTTCCGCATCGACGGCAGCAACGGAATCTTCGCAATCCTGTATCGTGGTCAGGGCGGATTCAAGAATGACGTCGGCAATATGCGCGGCATCGGTCTTGCCGATCGGATGTCCGGCATCGACGACGATCTCCGTATGCAGCCCATTCCTGGCCAGAACGACGGCGGACGGCGCCGATGCGTCACCGCGATAACCAACAAATTGCGCCGGCTCGGCCAACCTGACATCGCGGTCGCCGAGAACGATCGCGAGAGCGCCGTCCTTGACTTGGAGGCCGGTCACATCGGACCAGCTGCCGCTTTCCAGCGGCGCACTCTCGTCAAGAAATTTCCGCGCCCATTCAATGACCTTGGCGCCGCGCTGCGGATTGAAGGATGTTCCCTTTTCGGCGCCACCATCCTCGGAAATTGCATCGGTTCCGTAAAGGGCGTCGTAGAGCGAGCCCCACCTTGCATTGGCGGCGTTCAGCGCATAGCGCGCATTCATCACCGGCACGACCAGCTGGGGCCCCGCCGTGGTGGCTATTTCCGGATCGACATTGGCCGTGGAGACGGAGAATTCGCCGCCCTCCGGCAAGAGATAACCTATCTCGCGCAGGAATGCCTCGTATTCCTGGTCGCCATAGCCGCTCTCCCGCCGGTCGCGGTAGAACTGGTCGAGCTTCTCCTGAAACAGGTCGCGCTTTTCGAGCAATGCCCGATTGCGCGGGCCGAGTTCTTCGATGATGCCGGCGAGGCCATGCCAGAATTTCTGCACATCGACACCGGTTCCCGGCGCAGCTTCCTTCTCGACAAAGTCGTAAAGTTCCTGCGCCACTTTCAAACCGCTGATCTCGATGCGCTCGCTCATGTGTGCCAACTCCTGATTGTTTCTCGTCTTCCTTGAACACGCTGAGCGCGATGCAGTCAACGCGCTCATCAAACCTGTATCGATTAAATGAGGCCGCCTAATGCGCTATGCGGGGGCGGCCGGTCGCGGTCGCGATGATCACCGCCTCGATGAATTTGCGCTGGTCCTCCACCGTCGCCGCCTTGATGTCCCGCCGGATGCCGATCTGCGCCTCATCCGTGCCGGCCTCCTGCGAAAGCAGCATGACCTGTTCGCGCAGCGCAGTTTCGGCAAAGCCCAGGGCTTCGTCCTCATCGGCAAAATCGGCAAGCACATTGCCGGCCGAGACACGAAACAAGCCCTCGGTCGGCTGGCTGACAAGCGCCTCGACCGCAACGCGCACCTGGCCGACAACGGCGCCGAGCGCATTGGCGACGTCGGTATCGGCGGGTACGATGGCGGCGATGCCGAGTTCCTCGCCCACGGCGGGGTAATAGACGGGGGCCGATGCACCGAGACCGACCAGTGGACGGTCGATCTCGAGCTTGATGCCGGCGATGCCGTGTCGGCGCTCCAGCGCGTTCTGGACGAGCAGATGCGAAACCACCTCCGCGCCCTCATGGCCATCTTCGGCAAAGGCCGTCTCCAGCACCACCTCGGACGAGCGGCGCACCAAAGCACGATAGGTACGCTCCGACAGTTCTTCGGGCGTGTCGCAGAACGGCCGTCCTGCACCATCCTTGCGCCGGGCGAAGAGGATCGCGCCGTATCTGGCCGCTTCGGCATCCCAATTCGCCTGGAGGCCGAGCACATGGCACGCATCGGATGGCGTGAAACCTGCAAGGTGGATCAGCCCGCGGGCCACCAGCCTGTTGATGCCCGCGGTCTGCGACACGGAGTTGAGCAGCCTGTCGAGGGGCTGAGGCTCACTGGTGATCCGCTCGAAGAGCTCCGCCTCGCTTCTGCTCAGGCCGGACGCCATGCGCGCGGGAATGCCGGTGCGCAGCGCAAAGCGACCGTCCTGCCTGCCGGCATTTGCGGCCTTCACCTGGCGGAGCAGATGTTCCCGAACTTCGCCATGATTGGCAGCAAGCAGCGACAGCGGTACGAGCCGGCGCGGACCGAGCTTGATGCCGGGCTTCATGGCATTATCGTCCAGCGAAACTTCCGAATCGCCTCCAAGGCCGAACGTGCGCATGGCGACGGCCTCGACCATCGTCCGGAAACCGCCGACCGTGGCGCCATCGGGATCGAGTCGCGGCCTGCCCTGCTCGAGTACCGCCACATCCGTGGTCGTGCCGCCGATATCCGATATCAACGCATTGTCGAGGCCCGTCATGTGGCGGGCGCCGACAAGACTGGCGGCCGGACCCGACAGGATCGTCTCGATCGGCCGATGCCGGGCAAATGCTGCCGAGACCAGCGCGCCATCGCCCCGCACCACCATGAGCGGCGCATGGATATTGCGCTGGACCAGAAAACCTTCGGTGGCCGTGACGAGCCTGTCGATCATGGCGATCAGCCGGGCATTGAGCACGGTCGTCAGAGCGCGGCGCGGTCCGTTCAGCTTGGCTGAAAGTTCATGGCTGCAGGTAACGGGCAGGCCCGTCACCGAGTGAACGAGAGAGCGGACAGCCACCTCGTGCTCCGGATTGCGCACCGCGAAATAGGCGCAGACGGCAAAGCCGGTGACCTCCTGGCTCAACGATGGCAGCAGTTTCTCGAGTTCCGTACAATCGAACGGCTGGGGCCTGCCATAGACGTCATGGCCGCCCGGCACGAAGATGACAGGATCGGAGCCGAGCGCCGATTTCAGATCGGCTTTTTCAAGGTCCGATTGCGAAAACCCGACCATGACGAGGCAAATCCGCCCGCCCTGCCCTTCGACGAGGGCATTGGTCGCAAGGGTGGTCGACATGGAAACAAGCCTGATGTCCGCGGGATCGACTGAAGCTTCCGCCATGATGCGATCCACCGCACCGGATATGCCGACGCTCAGGTCATGGCGGGTCGTCAATGCCTTCGCCTTGGCGATCACACCGAGCGCCTGGGACCAGAGCACCGCATCGGTATAGGTGCCGCCCGTATCAATGCCGAGAAAGATTGCTTCTTCTTGGGGAGATTGAATCATGGTGACCTGCGTTTTTTTATTGCAGGATTAGCCTATGGGCCGTCGCCCCGCTAGGTCGCGAACAGGCTAATCTGCCGGAACCTTGTCGCAGACACGGCGTTCACAACAGCAAGCAGGGGGACCTCACATGGCATCACGATCAGCAGCGGCACATGCCGGTTCCAGGAAAGTCATCTATGCGGCGATCCTCGGCAACCTGCTCATTGCCGCCACCAAATTCATCGCCGCTCTCTTCACCGGCAGTTCCGCCATGCTTTCGGAGGGCGTGCATTCGCTCGTCGATACCGGCAATGGCGGATTGCTGCTCTATGGCCTGAGGCGCGCGGCGAAACCGGCCGACACGTCGCATCCGCTGGGGCATGGGCGTGAACTCTATTTCTGGAGCTTCGTCGTGGCGCTGCTGGTATTCGCTGTCGGCGCCGGTGTGTCCTTCTATGAGGGGCTCATGCATATTCTCGAGCCGGAGCCCGTCGAGAACCCCTTGATCAATTATGTGGTGCTGGGATTTGCGATGCTCTTCGAGGGCACTTCCTGGTATATCGCCCTCAAGGAATTCAGGCAGGCGAAGGGCGATCTCGGCTATGTCGAGGCAGTGCGCGAGAGCAAGGACCCGAGCGTTTTCACCGTCCTGTTCGAGGATACGGCCGCCCTGCTCGGGTTGATCGTCGCCTTCATCGGCATTTCGGCTGCCCAGCTTCTGAACATGCCCGAACTCGACGGCGTCGCATCCGTGGCCATCTCGATCATACTGGCCGCTACGGCGATCTTCCTTGCACGCGAGACCAAGGGCCTGCTCATGGGCGAAGCCGCGCTCCCGGAGGTGGAGCAGCAGATACTCGACATAGCGAACCGCGATCCCGCCGTGCAGACGGCGAACGGCGTGCTGACCGTCCATATGGGGCCGCGGCAGATCGTTGCCGGCCTGAGCGTCGAGTTCGAGGATCACATGCCGGCGCCGGAAATCGAGGCCTGCGTCCAAAGGATCGAGACCGCGCTGAGAACCGCCAATCCGGATATCGTCACGCTGTTCGTCAAGCCGCAAACGACCGGCACCTGGGAGAGCCGCCGCAAGATCATCGAAGCCGGATAGTAATCAGTCGTCGCCCTCGACCACGCGCAGCCTCAGCTGGCCTGTCGCCGAAGCGGCCGATCGCGATGTTTCGACCGCGGCACTGTCGGCGGGCGCTTCGGCCAGCTCCAGCGCCTCGATCTTCTGGCCGCGCTTCGTCACCTTGCTGGAAGAGACGAGAATATCGTCTATATCCTTGCTCGCCTGGCCGAAATGCCCCTGCAGCTTGCGCACCCGATCGTCGAGCCGGCCCACATCCTCCATCAGCCTGACGACCTCCTTCTGGATGAGATGCGCCTGTTCGCGCATCCGCACATCCTTCAACACGGCCTGGATCACCTGGATCGACAGCATCAGCAGGGAGGGCGAAACGATGACGATCCGCGAGCGATGCGCCCGCTGCACGATCGCTTCGAAATTCTCATGGATTTCGCCGAATATCGATTCCGAGGGCACGAACAGAAAGGCGGTGTCCTGCGTCTCGCCGTTCAGAAGATATTTGTCGGCGACATCGCGAATGTGAACCTCGAGGTCGCGCTTGAACCGGCTCGCCGCATCGCGCTTCTCCTCGGCGGATTCAGCTGCCCGGATGGCGTTCCAGGCCTCCAGCGGAAACTTCGCATCGATGACGAGGCTCGGCGCTCCATTGGGCATGCGCACCAGGCAATCCGGCCTGCTGCCATTGCTCAGCGTCGCCTGGAACTCATAGGCGCCCTGCGGCAGGCCATCGGCGATGATCGCCTCCATGCGCGCCTGGCCGAAAGCACCGCGGGTCTGCTTGTTGGCGAGGATCGCCTGCAACTGCACCACCTGCCCCGCCAGCGACTGGATATTGTTCTGCGCCGTGTCGATGACGGCCAGACGCTCCTGCAGCCGGGCGAGATTCTCGTGGGTCGATTTGGTCTGCTCCGTCATGGTATTGCCGATGCGCACGGTCATCCCGTCGAGCCTTTCGCGGATGGACTGGTTCAATTCGGATTGTCGCGAGCCGAAAAGCTCGGCCATCGTCTGCATCCGGCCCTGCATTTCCGCCTGGCTCTTGAGTATTTCGCTCATCCTGGCCTCGGCGTCGCGCGCACGGTCCTCGGCCTGTATTTCGGCGATAAGCCTGGCCTTTGCCGATCGCTGAACGATGATACAGGCTATGATGATGACGAGCAGCATGACCGCCGCAGCCGCGACCAGCGCCGCGCCCACGGAAACGGATGTCGCCCCCAGCTGAAAAAAGGTCTGATTCAAAGCGTTCGATGGTTCCATGGCTGGAGACTATACGATTCGGCCGGCAAATGTGAGATCAAAACAAGAACATTTTCGCAATTGCCGCTTGCCTCGGATTGACGCGCCAAAGTCCAGATATTAGGTGAATGACATGTCTATCAAACCACTCATAATCCTGCCCGACCCGCTGCTACGCCAGACGTCCAAGCCGGTGGAGCATTTCGATGCGGACCTGCGCAAGTTTTCGCAGGATATGCTCGACACGATGTATGACGCGCCGGGAATTGGGCTCGCGGCGATCCAGGTCGGCGTGCCGCTGAGGATGCTCGTTATCGACCTTGCCAAGGAAGACGAGCCGAAGGCGCCGCAGATATTCATCAATCCGGAAGTGCTCTCCTCCAGCGATGAACGCAATGTCTATGAGGAGGGCTGCCTGTCGATTCCCGATTATTATGCCGAGGTCGAAAGGCCGAAGCAGGTTCGCGTCAGCTATCTCGATCTTGACGGGAAGAAGCACGAGGTGGAGGCGGATGACCTTCTCGCCACCTGCCTGCAGCACGAGATGGACCATCTGAACGGCGTGCTGTTCATCGATCACATATCCCGGCTGAAGCGCGAGATGGTGGTCAAGAAATTCAGGAAGCTGGCCAAGGACCGTCCGCCGAGCAAGTTGGCGGTATAGGCGATGAGCTTGCGCATCGTCTTCATGGGAACGCCGGATTTCGCCGTTCCCATCCTCAACGCCCTTATCGGCCAGGGTCATGAAATCGTTGCGGTTTACAGCCAGCCGCCGCGACCGGCGGGGCGCCGTGGGCTTGAGCTCACCCCCTCCCCGGTCCATCGCAATGCCGAACAGTTCGGCATCGAGGTTCGCACGCCGAAAAGCCTGAAGGACCCGGAGGAGCAGCAGGCCTTCGCCGATCTCGGCGCGGACGTGGCGGTCGTCGTCGCCTATGGGCTGATCCTGCCGAAGCCGATTCTCGAAGGCACCAGACTGGGTTGCTACAATGCCCATGCCTCGCTTTTGCCGCGTTGGCGCGGCGCCGCTCCCATCCAGCGCGCCATCATGGCCGGAGACAGCGAAACCGGCATCATGGTGATGAAGATGGATGAGGGCCTCGACACGGGGCCGGTCGCCATGGCCGAAAAGCTCAAGATCACCGCCGACATGACGGCGGGGGAATTGCACGACCAGTTGAGCATGTCCGGCGCCGATCTCATGGTGCGCGCCCTCGCGGCGCTGGAGCGCGACAGCCTGACGCTGACGCCGCAAGACGAAGATGGCGTTACCTACGCCGCCAAGATCACCAAGGTCGAAACCCGGATCGACTGGAGCCAGCCCGCCATCGATATCCATAATCGCATTCGCGGCCTTGCGCCCTTTCCGGGCGCCTGGTGCGAGATGGAGATCGGCGACGATCTCGAACGCGTGAAACTGCTGCGTTCGGTACTGGCGACGGGCGTCGGAGCACCCGGCACTGTCCTCGACGCCGAACTGCGCATCGCCTGCGGCGAAGGCGCGGTCCGGCTGCGTTCGTTGCAGCGCGCCGGCGGCAAGACCATGGACAGCCAGGAGTTTCAGCGCGGGGCGAAGATCGCACAGGGGACGCGGCTCCCATGAACCGCTGATCGCCATGCCGCGCTACAAGCTCACGGTCGAGTATGACGGCACGCCCTATGCCGGCTGGCAGCGCCAGGAAAACGGCCATACCGTACAGGCCGCGATCGAACTTGCCGTTTTCAGGTTCTGCGGCGAGAAACTCTCCATCGGCGCGGCCGGCCGCACGGATTCAGGCGTCCACGCTACCGCGCAGGTAGCGCATATGGACCTTTCCAGGGACTGGAGCGCCTCCAAGGTGCGGGAAGCGCTGAATGCGCATCTCGTCGTCGCCGGCGAGGCCGTCAGCATCATCAATGTGGAGCGGGTGCCGGCAAGCTTCGATTCGCGATTCTCGGCGCTCGGGCGGCACTATCTTTACCGGATGATCAACCGGCGCCCGCCCGCGCCGCTCGAAGCCAACCGCGCCTGGTGGGTGAAGAAGCCACTGGATGAGGCGGCGATGCACGAAGCCGCCCAGCGGCTGGTGGGCACGCATGATTTCACCACGTTCCGCGCCACGCAGTGCCAGGCAAAGAGCCCGGTCAAGACACTCGACCTTCTGACGGTGGAGCGACATGGCGAAATCGTCGAAATAAGAGCGTCGGCGCGATCCTTCCTGCACAATCAGATACGATCATTTGCAGGCACCCTGCACGAAGTCGGATGCGGGCGCTGGAGCGCAGACGACGTGACGGCGGCGCTCGACGCCAGGGACCGGAAGGCATGTGGCCCGGTCGCGCCGCCCTATGGGCTCTATCTCATCGGCGTGGATTATCCGATGGTCACCGCTTCCGGCGCCGATATGTCCAATGCGGTCTGAAGCAGCAGCATCAGAAACAGCGAACCGACCATCAAGGCGATGAAGAACGCCGCCGAATAGGCATAGGACTTCTTCAGCACGATGTGCGTCAGCCTGTAGGTCAGCACCATGATCATGGCGTAGAGCGCAAGGCCCAGCGCCGCCGTGACGGCCGGCCAGCCCGGCAGCAGGGTGCGAAGCACGGTGGCCGGCGCCATCATCCAGGCGGCGATGACCGTTCCCCAGTTGGTCGCGACCACATAGGGACTGTATCGCTTGCTGATGCCCAGCGGGCGCGCCACGAGCGCGAGCAGCACCAGAGGCAGCACCCAGGCGGTGAGATCGACAAAGGCGACGCGCCCCATGATGGAAAGGCGGCTGCCGGCCTCCGGCCGCGCCGCAATGAGGTCATTGGCGAAGATGATCCAGCTGAGGATCAGCGGCGGCAATGAAATCGTAATGGCGTGAAAGGACTTCCAGAACCCGTCCTCGGAAATATCCAGCCGCTCGAGCCCGTCCGCATGGCCGGTCATCATGCGCCAGGCGCCGAAAAGGTAGTCCTGAATTTCGTTCCAGTCGGGTATGTCGTTCATTCGCTGCTCACGCAAAGAAATCCGCAATGAAGCGCTCGTAGATCTGGGTCAGGGTCTCGAGATCGGCAATAGCGACGCGTTCATCCACCATGTGCATCGTCTGTCCGACAAGCCCGAACTCCACCACGGGGCAGTAATCCTTGATGAAGCGCGCATCGGAGGTGCCGCCCGAGGTCGAGAGCTGCGGCCGCTTGCCGGTCACCGCTTCTACGGAAGAGGACAGCGCGCCGATCAGTTTCTCGTCGCGGGTCAGGAAAACATGGCTCGGCCGATCACGCCAGACGATCTCGTAACTGACCGGATCAGCCTTGCCGGGACGCAGCTTGCCGCGGGCCGCAGCCCGGTCGAGCCGGTTATGAATCTCCGCCATCAGCGTCTCGTCGGTCCAGCTGTCATTGAACCGCACATTGAAGGTTGCCGTGGCACGCGCAGGGATCACATTGACAGCGGGATTGCCGACATCGATGGTCGTCACCTCGAGATTGGTCGCCTGAAAATCCTCCGTGCCCTGGTCGAATGCCGGGTAGAGCAGGCTTTCGACCAGACTGGTCAAACCTCGCACGGGATTATCGGCAAGGTGCGGATAGGCGACGTGGCCCTGGACGCCGTGAACGACGATCGTTCCCGACAGCGAGCCGCGGCGGCCGATCTTGATCATGTCGCCGAGCCGTTCGGGATTGGTCGGTTCGCCGACGATCGAGGCGTCCCAGCTTTCGCCCTTCTGCTTCGCCCATTCCAGCAATTTGCCGGTGCCGTTGATCGATGGCCCCTCCTCGTCTCCCGTGATCAGGAAGGAGACTGAGCCACGCAGGTCCCGATGTTTCCCGATGTGGCGGGCGACGGCGGCAAGAAAGCAGGCGATCCCGCCCTTCATGTCGACGGCGCCGCGCCCATACATCTGGCCATTATGGATCTTCGCCGAAAACGGCGGAAAGGTCCACGCGGCCTCGTCCCCCACGGGAACGACGTCCGTGTGGCCGGCGAACATCAGATGCGGGCCGTTGCCGGAACGCCGGGCATAGAGATTTTCGACGTCCGGCGTACCGTCTTCGCTGAAGACCGGGCGTTCGACGCTGAAACCGAGAGGTTCGAGCAAGGATTGCAGCACTTGCAATGCCCCACCTTCCAGCGGAGTCACCGAGGGGCAGGCAATGAGTTTGGCGAGGTTTTGAATTGGATCGGTCGAGGATATCATGGCTAATGCGATAGTCCAAAAGCGCGATCCTGTCATCGGCTTTTCACATAAGGTTCAGGCTATGGAGAAAAATACCGTCATCGATCGAGATGCCCGCATCGTCATCGCCGGCGCCGGTTCCATCGGGTGCTATGCCGGCGGCTGCCTTGCCGCGGCTGGACGCAACGTCGCCTTCCTTGCGCGTCCGAGGACCGAAGCGGCGCTGCGCAGCAACGGTCTTCATGTCATTGATCTCGGCGATGCCGAGCATGTCCTGGACGGCGACAGCCTGTCGCTGGACAGCAGCCCGGCGACGATATTGGCCACAGCCGACATTATCCTGCTCGCAGTGAAGAGCGGCGCGACCGCGGAGCTCGCGGAACTCATAGCCCGCCATGCACCGCCGCATTGCATCGTGGTCAGCCTGCAAAACGGCGTTGGCAATGCGGAAATCCTCCGTGCGGCACTTGGTCCGCACGGGCCGGTCGTGCCCGGGATGGTACCGTTCAACGTGGTCCAGACCGAGGACGGGCAGGGCCGCATCAGCGTCCGGCGCACGATGCCCGGAACGGTGCTGATCGGGACGGACGTGGATGGGCTGGCATCGTTTCTTTCCGTGCCGGGCTTTTCAGTCGCAACCCATCCGGACATGCGCTGCGTCCAGTGGAGCAAGCTGCTGATGAACCTCAACAATGCGCTCAACGCCCTGTCCGACCTGCCTCTTGCACAGCAGCTCACGGATCGAAGCTGGCGAAAACTGGCCGCCGACCAGATGAGCGAGGGACTGCGTATCATGAGGGCGAACGGCATTGCGCCCATCACGATACAGGGCGCGCCGCCGACTGTCCTGCCGTGGCTTCTCCGCCTGCCCGATGCTCTTTTCCGCATCGTCGCCCGCAGGATGCTGGCCATCGACCCGCATGCGCGCTCTTCCATGTGGCAGGACCTGGCAAATGGGCGCGCCACCGAGATCGATTATCTGCAGGGCACGATCATCGACCTCGCCAAAGCCAGCAACATGGCCGCCCCGCTCGCGGCGCGCATCAGCGCATGTATCAAGGCAGCGGAAGGCAAACCGGTGCGGCCTCACACGGTGGATGAAATCCGCAACGGCCGCTGATCTGCCGGTTTCGGCTCAGTCGCGCAGCAATTCGTTGATGGAGGTTTTCGAGCGTGTCTTCTCGTCCACCCGCTTCACGATAACCGCGCAATAGAGGCTCGGTCCCGGCTCATTGTTGGGGAAGGACTTGCCAGGCAGCGAGCCGGCGACGACAACGGAATATGCCGGCACTTCACCATAGAAGATCTCGCCCGTGGTGCGATCGACGATCTTCGTCGACTTGCCTATGAAGACGCCCATGCCGAGGACTGCGCCCTCGCGGACGATGCAGCCCTCGACTACCTCGGAGCGGGCGCCGATGAAGCAATTGTCTTCGATGATCGTCGGTCCGGCCTGCATGGGTTCAAGCACGCCGCCAATGCCGACACCGCCGGAAAGATGGACATGCTTGCCGATCTGCGCGCAGGAACCCACGGTCGCCCAGGCATCCACCATCGTGCCCTCGCCGACATAGGCGCCGAGATTGACGAAGGACGGCATCAGGATCGCGCCCGGCGCTATATAGGCGGAGCGGCGGACGACAGCGCTCGGAACCGTGCGAATGCCGGCCTTGGCGAATTCGGTCGCACCCCAGCCTTCGAACTTCGACGGCACCTTGTCCCACCATTGGGCGCCGCCGGGGCCGCCCTCGATCAATCCCATCGGATTGAGCCTGAAGGAGAGGAGCACCGCCTTCTTGAGCCATTGATTGACTTTCCACTCGCCGTCCGGCTGCCTTTCGGCCACGCGGGCCTCACCGGCATCGAGCAGAAGCAGCGATGCCTCCACCGCCTCGCGAACTTCACCGCGGGTCTCGGTGTTTATCGCGTCCCGTTCGTCGAACGCCTTGTCGATGGTTGCTTCGAGGCTGCTGAGATCAGGCTTGGACATTTTGTCATCACTCCATTAGACGGGCATGCGAGGGGCTTGTCAGGTGCTACTAAGTGAAGTCTGCGAGGGGGTCAATCGCAGCGTCATATTGGTGGACAATGAATCGGGTTGACTGCCTGTAAGCGTCACGGACGCCGCAGAAGGAGAAAAAGAAATTGAATACTGACGAAAAGCACGGCTGGACGCCTTTTTCGCATTCCTCGGAGGCAGTTCGCCGTGTGCAGACCGCGCCGGAGACGCCGCAAACCCAATCGGACACGTACCGCCTTGCTTTTGCCGATCCCGATTTCATGACGCGCCGGGAAATGCGCGCCGTCCGCCTGCAGCTCGAACTGCTGAAGCCCGAAATGGCGCTGACGGAGCGCGGCATCCGCTCAACCGTCGTCCTCTTCGGCGGAGCGCGCATTCCCGAACCCGGTACTGCAGCCTGGGCAGCAAAGAACGAGACCCAGAAGAAGAACCTCGAGGCCAATTCCCACTACTATGCCGAGGCGCGGGAGTTCGCGCGGCTATGCTCGACCTATTCGTCCAGCACCTATAATCGCGAATTCGTCGTCGTGACGGGCGGCGGCCCCGGCGTCATGGAGGCCGGCAATCGCGGCGCGGCCGATGTCGGCGCGCCAACCATCGGCCTCAACATCGTATTGCCGCACGAGCAGGCGCCCAACGCCTATGTGACGCCCGAACTGTGCTTCAACTTCCATTATTTCGCCATCCGCAAGATGCATTTCCTCATGCGGGCAAAGGCGATGGCGATTTTCCCGGGTGGCTTCGGCACGATGGACGAGACCTTCGAGGCGCTGACCCTGATCCAGACCGGGCGGATGGAGCGCATACCCTTCCTGCTGTTCGGCAAGTCCTTCTGGGAGAAGACCATCAATTTCGACTTCCTGGCCGAACAGGGCGTCATATCGCCGACGGATCGCGAGCTGATCACTTTCGTCGATAGTGCCAGCGAGGCGTGGAAGGTGATCCAGGAGTTCTATTCGCTGCCGCAGGGTGCCTGAGCCATGCGCTCATGCGCGTCGCGCATGCGGGGCGGATGTATCCAGGTGACGAGCACGACCGAGATGATCATGAGCAGGTACCAGGAGCCGAGCTTGGAGAGCGATACCGGCGACCAGGCTTCCGCCTGCGAAGGGTAGATCCAGGCACGCGACCATGTGCCGATGTTCTCGGCACCCCATATGAACAACGCCACCAGCAGGAAGGCGAGCAGCAGCGGCATGTGGTGCCGCGAGCGGAATACGCGGTAATACATGCTGCTGCGCGCGAACAGCGCTATGGTCGCGGCGAAAAGCACCCAACGCAGGTCGGCAATATAGTGGTGGGTGAAGAAATTGGCATAGATCGCCGTGGCAAGAATGGCGGTCATCGACAGACGCGGATAATTCTCGAGCCTGATATCGAATATGCGGTTGACCCGGGCCATGTAGGAGCCGACGGCTGCATACATGAAACCTGAGAACAACGGCACCCCGCCAATGCGCAGCAGACTCGGCTCCGGATAGATCCAGGAGCCGACATGCGTCTTGAATATCTCCATGAGCGTGCCGACGACGTGGAAGATCAGGATGATCTTGGCCTCGCCGAGTGTTTCCAGCCTGAATGCCAGCATCGAGAGCTGGATGAGAAGCGCGGCGATGAAGAGAAAATCATAGCGGGCAAAACCACCATCATCCGGCCAGAAAAACTTGGTGGCGAGGATGACGCCCAGCATCAGCCCGCCGAAGAGGCAGGCCCAGGCCTGTTTGATGCCGAACACCAGAAACTCGACCGCACCGCCCCAGACGCCCGACCGGGGCAGCCGATCCAGTATCCTGTGGGCCGCGAGGTCGATGACCTCTTCGACCGAGGTGAACCGCTTCACGCAGGGATATCCGTGGTCGCCCGTCCGGGCAGGATGGCGCTGAGGAACGAGGAGAGATTGTCGGTTACATAGTCGACATGATCGGTCTGGCCGGGGTCGCGCTCCCAGATTTCCGAGAATGTCGGCTCGAAATTGCGCGGCACGATCAGGACCGTGGTCATTCCGAGCGCCTTGGGCTCCACCAGGTTCCTCGCCAGATCCTCGAACATCACGCTGGCGCGGGCATCGATCCTGTGCTGGGCCAGGAAGCGGTCATAGGTCTCGCGCGCCGGCTTCGGGTTCAGTTCCGCCGCGACGATATCGAAGATGTCGTCGAACTCGTCGAGAACGCCAAGCTGCCGCGCGGCCCGCTCCGCATGCCCGCGATCACCATTGGTGAATATGAACTTGCGCCCCGGCAATTGCCTTATGGCCGTAGCCAGCGACGGATCGGGCACCAGCCAGGAATAATCGATATCGTGCACCTTCTGCAGGAAATCGTCGGAATCGATATCGTAGCGATCCATCAGGCCTTTGAGCGTGGTGCCGTAATCCTTGTAGAACTGCTTCTGCAAGGTCCTCGCATCCGAGCGCGACAGCTTGAGCAGATCCGCCACATAGTCGGTCATTTTGACGTCGATCTGCGAAAAAAGATTGGAGTGATGCGGGTAAAGTGTATTGTCCAGGTCAAATACCCAGTCAGTAATATGGGCAAAGTTCAAAGGATCGGGTTGATTGGTCATAAGCGGTTGTTTTTCCGTCGTGCAAAAGATGCGTTCAATTCTCTGTATCACGGATGAAATAGAACAAAAGCATCCGAACTACGACCACTTTGGAATTTTTCCCAACCGGTATTTCCCCAATGCCACATACCACGAAAAGTCTATGGTCGAGGTCTGATGTCCAGGATTCTTGCTAAGGTCGCAATTATAGCGGTCGTCTCGACGGCCTTCTCGCTGGCCATCACCGGCACGATCATGACCGCCAATGGCATCTATCACAAAATCGGCTATGTCATTGCCGCGGTCTGCCCCCTGCTCATATCGCCGCCGATCTCGCTCATCGTCCTCTGGCAGTCCGAAAAGCTGAAGCGTGCGCTGGAAGCGCTGCGTCTGGTCAAGGAGGAACTCGAGGCGACGAACGCCAAGCTTTTCGAAAAGTCGACACGCGACAGCATGACGGGAATGCTCAACAGGGAAGCGTTTTTCAACCATGTCAATCATGTGCGCTCCCGCCAGGCCTGTTCGCTGCTGATCATCGACGTCGATCATTTCAAGAAGATCAACGACGTTCACGGACATTATGTCGGCGATGCCGCGCTGATGGCGATCGCGCGCTGCATATGCGATTGCATGGGCATCGATGGAATAACGGGCCGCATCGGCGGAGAGGAATTCGGTGTGTGCCTGCTCACCGACAATCCATCCACGGTGGAGGCAATCGCCGAGGACATTCGCAGGGAAGTCGGCCAGCTGGTATTCGTCACGACCGACGACACGCCCGTGGCTCTCAGCGTCAGCATCGGCGGTTCTGCCGATATTTCATCCGATACGGTGGCAGACCACTTCCAGATCGCCGACAGGAAGCTCTACGAGGCGAAGCGGCACGGACGCAATTGCGTGTTCATCCATGCCAACTTCCGCAAGGCCGCGTGACGCAATCGCTCAGGGGACGATCAGCGTTCCCGCGCCGCGCTCCGTGAACAATTCGAGCAGAACCGAATGCGGCGTCTTGCCGTTGAGGATGACCACGCCTTCGACGCCGCGATTGATCGCATCGATGCAGGTTTCTACCTTGGGGATCATTCCGCCGGATATCGTGCCGTCCTTGATGAGTTCCCGCGCCTGGCCGACCGACAGTTCCTTGATCAGTTCCTTGTTCTTGTCGAGAACGCCCGGAACATCGGTGAGGAACAGCAGCCGTGAAGCAGCGAGGGCGCCGGCAATCGCGCCCGCAAACGTGTCGGCATTGATATTATAGGTGTTTCCGTCACGCCCGGGGGCGACGGGGGCGATGACCGGGATCATTTCGGAGCGCGCCAGCAGATCGAGCAGGGTCCGGTCGACCTCGATGGGCTCGCCGACGAAACCGAGATCGACAATCTTCTCTATGTTGGAATCCGGGTCGATGATGGTCTTCTTGGCCTTTTCGGCGAAGACCATGTTGCCATCCTTGCCGCAAAGCCCGATGGCCCATTCGCCCTCCGCATTGATCAGGGCGACGATCTCCTTGTTGATGGAGCCGGCCAGCACCATCTCGACGATTTCGAGGGTCTTGGCATCGGTGACGCGCAGTCCGCCTTCGAACTTCGATTCAATGCCCATGCGCGACAGCATCGAGGCGATCTGCGGTCCGCCGCCATGGACGACGATGGGGTTGATCCCCGATTGCTTCAGCAGCGCGACATCGCGCGCAAAGGCCTTGCCGAGCGCAGCGTCACCCATGGCGTGGCCGCCATACTTCACGACGACGGTCTTGTTCTCATAGCGCTGCATATAGGGCAATGCAGCCGACAACAGGCTTGCCTGGACTTCGGCTGAACGGTCGGCTTCAATCGCGGATGACATGGTGGGGACGACTCCATCGTGCGAGGATGCAGCTACTTAGCGTTAAAGTCCGCTCGGGGCAAATGGCTTTTCCCCTCGATTCGAAGTTTTGGAAAAGCCGCCGGAAAGGTGCTTATTCTTCCAGCAATCTGGCGATGGCCGCCCTGAGTTCATCGAGGCCGGTGCCTTTTTCCGACGATGTCGCGATGATCTCCGGATAGGCCGCGGCGCGCTTGCGAATGAGCCCGGCAGTGGCCTCCATCAGGCGCGGCACGCCGGCCGGCTTGATCTTGTCGATCTTGGTCAGGACGACCTGATACGACACGGCGGCCTTGTCGAGCAGGTCAAGCACTTCCGCGTCGTTCTTCTTGATGCCGTGGCGCGCATCGATGAGGAGGTAGACGCGCTTCAGCGTGGTACGGCCGCGCAGATAGTCGAATACGAGCCTCGTCCAGGCGTCCACCTGCTCCTTGGGCGCTTCGGCGAAACCGTAGCCCGGCATGTCCACCACGGCGAGCGGCGGCAGGTCCATGCCCTCCCCCGAATAGCCCTCGGGCACGAAGTAATTAAGTTCCTGCGTGCGGCCGGGCGTATTGGATGTGCGGGCGAGGTTCTTCTGGCCGATAATGCCGTTGATCAGCGAAGACTTGCCGACATTGGAGCGGCCGGCAAAGGCGATCTCGAGCGGTCCCTCCGGCGGCAGGAACTTCATCGAGGGGACGCCGCGGATGAAAACCCATCCTTGCGCAAAGAGCATGCGGCCCTTTTCGATCAACTGCGTCCTGGCCTGTTCTTCGCTCACTTGCTGTTCCTGTCCGGCGGTCTATCCGCCTGCTTTCGATAATAAGCAGGCGATTGTCAACCTGCATCGCAAGCAAAAGGCCCCGCCGCGGCAGGGCCTTGCTGATGCTTGAGGGGTTCGCCGTGCCTATTCGGCCGGCTTGGGCTTCTTGCGGATCATCGCGATCAGATTGTCCCAGAGCTCCACCTTCACCCCCTGGCGCTTCATGATGATCGCCTGCTGGATGATGGAAAGCGTGTTGTTCCATGCCCAGTAGATGACCAGGCCTGCCGGGAAGCTCGCCAGCATGAAGGTGAAGATCAACGGCATCCAGTTGAAGATCATCTGCTGGGTCGGATCCGGCGGTGTCGGGTTCATCCGCATCTGCAGGAACATGGTGACGCCCATGATGAGCGGCCAGACGCCGATCATCAGGAAGGCCGGCACCGCCCAGGGCAGAAGGCCGAAAAGATTGAAGATCGAGGTCGGATCCGGAGCGGCCAGATCCTGAATCCAGCCGAAGAAGGGCGCGTGACGCATTTCGATCGTCACATAGAGCACCTTGTATAGCGCGAAGAATACCGGGATCTGGATCAGGATCGGCCAGCAACCGGCAATGGGATTGATCTTCTCGGTCTTGTAGAGCTCCATCAGCGCCTGCTGCTGCTTGACCTTGTCATCCGCATATTTCTCGCGGATCTCGGTCATCTTCGGCTGAACCAGCTTCATGCGCGCCATCGAGGCGTATGATTTGTTGGCAAGCGGGAAGAAGAAAGCCTTCAGGATGACGGTCACGACCAGGATCGCCACGCCGAAATTGCCGATCGCCTTATAGAGATAATCGATCAGGTAGAACATCGGCTTGGTGATGAAGTAGAACCAGCCCCAGTCGATCAGGAGATCGAACTGGCGGATGTTGCGTTCCTTTTCATAGGTGTTGATGCGGCCGACTTCCTTCGCGCCGGCAAAGACGAGGTTCTCGATCGTCGCCGACTGACCGGGCTCGATCGTGGTCGGATCGGAGAGGTAGTCGCTCTGGTAGCGCGGGCGGCCTTCCTGGAAATAGGAAATTCGTGCCTGGAACGGCTTGGCCGTCGACGGGATGAGCGTCGTCGCCCAATATTTGTCGGTGATGCCGATCCAGCCGCCCGTGGAGGATTTGGGCGGCGAAACTTCCTTTTCGTCCTCGATGGCCGAGAACTTGTACTCGATGAGGCCTTCCTCGCCGACGACGCCGATCGGGCCTTCGTGCAGGACATAGGTGCTGGCATGGGCGGGCTTGGAGAAGCGCGTCACCCGGCCGTAGGAGGCGAGCGATACCGGAGCGCCGGACGCATTTGTCACGGTGTCCTTGACGCTGAACATGTAATTGTCGTCGACCGAATAGGTGCGCTTGAAGGTCAGGCCCTTTTCGTTGGTGAAGGCCAGCGTCACCGGTGTGGCCGGCGTCAGCCTGTCATTGCCCTCGACGCTCCAGACCGTAGCGGGCCCGGGAACGGTTCCCGTCGTGTCGTTGGGAATGAAGCCGATTTCGGCGAACTGGCCGTCGGCCAGTTGCTCGGGGCTGAGCAGCTGGATGTTGGGCGACCGGTCGTCGACGGTCTCGTGGTAGCGCTTCAGCTGCAAATCGTCGAGGCGGGCGCCCTTCAGGCTGATGGACCCGCTGAGGCTCGGCGTATCGAGCGCCACGCGGCTGCTCTGGCCGAGCGCTGCATCGCGCGTCATCGAGCCTGCCTGCGCCGGATCCTGTGTCTGGCCGGGAATATTGGCGCCTGGCGCCGTCGTGCCTTCCGGATTGGTGCCGGCAGGCGTGCTTGCCTGGCCGTCGACGCGCGTCTGTCCTTGCCGCGTGGCCTCGATCTGGGCCTGTTCGCGCTGCGCTTCGACCCGGGGGTTCATGTAGAACACCTGCCAAAGCGTCAGAATCACAATGGACAAGGCAATGGTGATAAAGAAGTTACGGTTCGTTTCCATTGTCAGTCCTTGGGTCGGGTTCCAGAGCCCATCAGGGCTTCGGCGAACGCCGGGTCATAGATTTCCGGGAGACCCGTTTCGCGAGTTCCCGCGTCAGTTCCGCGAAAGGCGCATTCAGGGCATCGCGGCGAGCAACGATGACATAATCCGTTCCATCGGCCATGTCATCAGCGACATTGACACGCACCGCCTCTTTCAGGCGCCGCTTGATGCGGTTGCGCAGAACGGCATTGCCATTCTTCTTGGTGACCGTGAAGCCGACGCGGGGCGGCCCATCGGCCTCCGGTCGCTCCCTGATCTCGACGAGGAAAAACGGGCCACGCCGCTTTTCACCGTTTCGGACAGCCAAAAACTCCGCTCTCTTGCGAAGGCGGAGTGGCTTGATCTTATTCATAGTCTAATGCCAGCCGCGCAATGTGCGCGGACCGTCCTTAGGCTGAAAGCCGCTTGCGGCCGCGAGCCCGGCGGGCAGCAATTACCTTGCGGCCGCCAGCAGTTGCCATGCGGGCGCGAAACCCGTGACGACGTGCGCGAACAAGTTTGGATGGCTGATAAGTACGCTTCATTTGTTAAATACCGCGGTGTGCGGCCCTTCTTGTGGTCTGTTCTTTGACAGGAGCATATCAGGACCGCCATTTGGTGCGAACACCGCTAATGCGTCTCGTGGGGCGGTCAACCCGGACGTGCGCGGCTTATAGAGGCGCATGGTCGATAAGTCAATTGATGCAGTACCGAATCGAAATAGGCAAAAGACCGGAACTGATTTATTGTGCCTTTAAACAATAGACCTACATAATCCGGGTCGATGGAGCATGAATGGCGTCAACTCAGGATCATACGGAAAATGGCGACACGCCCGCTTCGGCGCGTCCATTGCCCGTCTTGAAGCGGCTTTCCGGCAAGCTGCTGCTCCTGACGCTGCTTTTCGGACTGATCGCCGAGATCATGATCTTCGTTCCGACCATCGCCGACATGCGCATGCGCTGGCTGGCGGACCGCCTGAACACCGTGGCCGCGGCAAGCGTGGTTCTCGCTGCCAGCGACGCCGACGACGTGCCGCAATCGGTGCAGAACGACGTATTGCTCGCGACCGGCACCAAGGCGATCGCGCTGCGTGAGAAAGGCGCCTCGCGGCTGCTCGCGGTCGCGGACATGCCCTCGAAAGTGGCGCGGCACATAGACATGACGGTGACCGACCCGGTGACGATGATCCGCGACGCCTTCGATGAGCTCATCAATGGCGGCAATCGCGTCATCCGCGTCTATGGGCCGATCGGCGACACCGGCAAGGTCATCGAACTCCTGACTTCCGATACGCCATTGCGCAATGCGATGCTGCTCTATGCCCGCAATGTGGCGCTGATATCCCTGTTCATCTCGGTGATCACCGCCACGCTGGTCTTCCTCGCCATCAGCCGCATGCTGATCACGCCGATCCAGCGCATGACGACGAACATGCTTGAATTCGCGCAGGCGCCGGACGATCCGCAAAGGATCATCACGCCGGACGAGCGCGAGGACGAGCTTGGGATCGCGCAGCGGGAACTGAGTTCCATGCAGCGGCAATTGCAGCGCACGCTTGCGGAACAGAAACATCTCGCCGATCTCGGTCTCGCCGTCTCCAAGATCAATCACGACATGCGCAACATATTGGCATCGGCACAATTGATGTCGGATCACCTCGCCCATAGCAGCGATCCCGCCATTCAGCGCTTCATTCCCAAGCTGGTGCGCACCATCGACCGCGCCGTGCATTATTCGCAGGCGGTCCTCGCCTATGGCGCGACGCAGGAAGCGCCGCCACAGCGTCGGCGCGTCAATCTCCACACCATCGTGCGCGATGTCGAGGACATGCTGGATCTCGACGCCAAGTCGAATATCGAGTTCAAGAACCTCGTGCCGGAAAACTTCGAGATCGACGTCGATCCCGACCAGTTCTTCCGCGTCATCTCGAATTTGTGCCGCAATTCGATCGAGGCGATGGCCGCCGATACAAGGAGCGATCCCGCCATCATCAAGCGCCTGACGATCACCGCGGGGCAGATCGGCGCAACGTCGATCATCGGCGTGGAAGATACGGGACCGGGCCTGCCCGCCAAGGCACGCGACAACCTCTTCACGGCGTTCAAGGGCTCGGCGCGGTCCGGCGGCACCGGGCTTGGCCTCGCCATCGTGCACGAGCTGGTGCGTGCCCATGGCGGCACGATCGAACTGCGCGACGGCGATGGACCCGGAACGAGCTTCGAGATCAGGATTCCAGACCAGCCGGTGTCGCTCACGGAGTGGCGCTCGCGCCGCAATACCGCCTCGCATTAGAACCTTCATGGCTGTGCCATCCGGAACCGTACCGCTTCTATTCAACCGTGAAAGGCTCTAGAGTTGAGCATCGATGTCTGACTACCTCCCGACCTACTGGCCGCAAATCCTCTTCGTGCTCTCATTCGTACTGGGGGTGCCGGCGGCCATCCATGCCACCATGACCAAGGAAGAGGTGCGGGCCGCCATCGGGTGGGTCGGCGTGATCGTCCTGTCGCCGGTCATCGGCGCGTTGATCTATGCGGTGGTGGGCATAAACCGCATTCGCCGCTCCTCCATCTCCTCCCAGCGCCGCTTTCTGCACGAAATCGGCCAGGGGCAATTCCTCCGCTACGATGCGAGCGAGCAGAATGTGCTCGACCGGTTCGAGAAGCGCTTCGCCGCGATGAAGACCCTTGGCGACCGCGTCAGCCGCTGCAAGCTGACGACAGGCAATGACATAACCATGCTGCAAAGCGGCGATGACGCCTATCGCGCCATGATCGACGCGATAAATGCCGCGAAACGCAGCATCCTGGTCGAAACCTATATTTTCGACCGCGACAAGATCGGGCTGCGCTTCGCCGATGCGCTGATCGCCGCCGCAAAGCGCGGCGTCCAGGTGCGCGTGCTCATCGATGCCGTCGGCGCACGATATTCGATACCCAGCATTGTCGGCTATCTGTCGAGGCGCGGCGTGAGGGTCGATGTCTTCAACGGCAACATCATCATGGGGCTGCGGCTCCCCTATGCCAATCTTCGCACCCACCGTAAGATCGTCGTCATCGATGGCCGGAAGGCCTTTACCGGCGGAATGAATATCCGTGCGGGATTTTCGGCGGAGATCGTCGGCGAGGACAATGCCCGCGATACGCATTTCGAACTGACCGGGCCGATCATCACCGACCTGTTTCACATCGCTTCCGAGGACTGGCGCTTTGCCACTGGAGAACGGCTTGCCGGCGAAGCCTGGCATATCGCCACGCCGGAGAAGCAGCCGGGGGAGCGCGTCTTCATCCGTGCCGTGCCCTCGGGCCCCGACAAGAGCCTCGAAGCCAATCACCGCATGCTGATGGGCGCCTTTTCCATCGCCCAGAGCCATATTCGCATCATGTCGCCCTATTTCCTGCCCGACCGCGAGCTTATCAGTGCGCTCGTGACCGCCGCCCGCCGCGGAGTCGAGGTCGATATCGTCATCCCCTCGATCAACAATCTCAAGCTGGTCGATAGGGCGATGACGGCGCAGTTCGACCAGATATTGAAGAGCCATTGCCGGATCTGGCGCGCAAGCGGCAATTTCAACCATTCGAAGCTTTTGGCGGTGGATGGCACCTGGGCCTATGTCGGCTCCTCAAACCTCGACCCGCGCTCGCTGCGCCTCAATTTCGAGGTCGATCTCGAAGTTCTGGACGCCGAATTCGCCGCCCACGTCGTCCATCTCGTCGAGCACGCCATGGAGGGAGCAACCCCGGTCCTGCTGCAGGAATTGCGCGCGCGCTCGTTCTGGGTGCGCCTCATCGACCGGATTATCTGGCTAGGCTCGCCCTATCTGTAACGGCCAGCGCCGGCAGAGCATCCTTGAGCGCGATGTGAGCCTTTATCGGCAGGTGATCCGACGCCACGCGTGCGAGCGGCGTGTCATGCACCTCGATGGCGCTGACGAGTTCATGCGGATGGCCCAATATGCGGTCGAGCGCGAGCACCGGAAAGCGCGACGGGAAGCTCGGCACCGCATTCCGGGCCGGATCGAACATCGGCCTGAGGAAATGCAGCGACGATCCCTTGCCGACACGCCATTCATTCAAATCGCCGATCAGCAGCGTCGGCCGCGTCGGGTCTGCGGCGACCGCATTGAGGATTGCCTCCGATTGCTGCTGCCGTGAATGTTTGAGCAGGCCGAAATGGGCGGCAATGATGCGCAAGGGGCCGGTGGCGACATCGATATCGACGACAAGCGCGCCCCGCGGTTCGAGCCCCGGCAGAACCAGCTGCTGCACCCGCCGCACCGCGCCCTCGCGGAACAGAAGCAGATTGCCGTGCCATCCATGGCCCTGCGGATAGAGAGAAGTCACCGGAACCGGGATGAGGCTGTTTTCGCGGTGCAGCCGCTCGAGGTTGAGGAGACCGCTGCGCTCGCCGAAGCGCTTGTCCGCTTCCTGTATGGCGATGATGTCGGCGCCGATCTCGCCGATCACCCGCGCCACCCGATCAGGATCGAAGCGCTTGTCGACACCGATACATTTGTGAACATTGTACGAGGCGATGAGCAGGTCGCCACGCAGCGCGCGCTCGATGGTGGCGGAGCGTCTGTGGCGGTTCCTGACGGCCGCTAGGATGCTGGCTGACACGCTGGGCTTTGACTGCCGCGCAGGCTTCTTGCTGTCCATTCACAAGAGATAGGTCCACATCCCCTGATTGGCAAGCAAAGACGTCGTCGCCCGGCCGCAAAGCCGTCAGAACCTGTTTCCGACGAGATGCGCGACCTGCGAACCGGCCTCGTAATAGCCTTCCTTGACCGAGCGGAACTTCTCGTCGCCCGGCGCACTGACGGGAAGCGGCAGCTCGTCGGTTGTCGTCGTGCCGGTGATGTGCTCTGCCAGAACGCGTCCAAAAACAGTTCCGGGCGCAATTCCCCGGCCATTATAGCCGTTGAAACTGATGATCTTCGGCGCCAGGACATGGAAACGGGGCAGATGATCGCTGGTCATGCCGATCTTGCCATACCAGCCGGCTTCGAACTCGATTTCGCCAAGCTGCGGAAACAATTTGCGGATGGACCGCGCGGCCCAGGCGCGATGCACGGCCATGCCGGTGCCGCGCAGGGCGCCGACGCTGCCGAAAACCAGCCGGCCGGCCTTGTCCATGCGGAACGAGCTGAGTATCTCCTTCGTGTCCCATGCCCCCTGCCGCTCCGGCAGGATCGATTTGCGCAGATTGGCCGTCAACGGCTTGGTGGCAAAGTTGAAATAGGGCAGATGCACGATTTCCGCGCGCAGCTGTGGCCATGGCGCCGTCGTATAGGCATTGGTGGCCATGACGATCCAATCGGCAGTGACGTTCGCTTCCGGGGTGCGTACGAGCCAGCGGTCGCCGGACTTTTCGGTGGCGGTGACCCTCGTGTCCGTATGGACAGCCGCGCCCGCCGCCATCGCCGCGCGGGCCAGTCCGCGCACATAGGCGAGCGGCTGGATCGTACCGGCACGCCTGTCCAGCAGCGAACCGGCATAAGCGCCCGAACCGACCCTGGCGGCAGTCTCCGCCGCATCCAGCAGCGTGACATCGGCGGCGCGGGCCTGCCACTGTCTGGTCCGTTCCTCGAGCTGCCGCAAGCCGCTTTCGCCGACGGCGCAGTGCAGCGTGCCATTGCGCTCGAGTTCGCATTCGATCCCGTGCTTGTCGACGAGATGGAAAACCGATTTCGGCGCATCGCCGAGGAGTTGCAGCAATCTTTCGCCGTGGAGCGAACCGAGCACCTTCGGCAGGTCGTCGGGCATCACCCACATCCCGGCGTTCACGAGACCGACATTGCGGCCCGAACCGCCGAAGCCGATCTCCGCGGCGTCGAGAACGGCAACCTTCGCGCCGGCTTCCGCAAGATGAAGCGCCGCCGACAGCCCGGTAAAGCCGGCACCGACAATGGCGACATCGACGGATAGATCGCTGCGTAGCCGCTGCGTTTCCGGCGCGGGAGGGGCTGTCTTTTCCCACAGGCCGTGGGAGCGGTCGTCATTGAGCATGTGTCACCAGAAATTGCCGAAGGGCGGCCTCGCCGCCAATGCCGTTATAGAACGACGTCCCGGCGGCGGAAATGAAAATCATTGACGATGTGATGCACAAGCGGAATGAACCGATGCTATTGCGGCCCGACCTCGTTGACGATCCAGCCGATGAAGCTCTGGACGAGCGCATTTTCCTTCTTGTGGTCCGGCACCACGAGATAATAGCTGTTCTCCGTCTGCAATGGCTGGTCGAAAAGAACCCGAAGCGTTCCCGATTGCAGTTCCTGCTCGATGAGGTAGCGCGGGAGAAGCGCATAGCCGAGGCCGGCGAGCGCCGCCTCGATGACCATGGAAAAGTGCTCGAAACGGTGGCCCTTGTAGGGGCTCACGACCTCAGCGTTCTGGATCTCGAACCATGACGCCCAGGCCTTCGGCCGGGTCGAAAGGTGCAGCAGCGGCGCGGAACTCGCCAGCGCGACGGGCGTCTCGACCGGGTTCTCCTTGATCAGAGCCGGGCTGCCGACCGGCACGATCGATTCGCTGCAAAGATAGGTGCAGACGGCATGGGCCCAGACCGGCTGGCCGTAATGGATGGCAAGGTCGAAAGGCTCCTCCTCGAAATCGAAGGGCTGCGAGCGCGAGGCGACGCTGAGCGCCATTTCCGGGTGATTCTTCAGAAAGGCCGGTAGCCGAGGCATCAGCCAGCGGCTGCCGAAGGTCGGCAGGGTGGCTATGCTCAGCGATGACGCCGATTGCGACGCCGCCATGGCGCGCAGCATCGTCTCCTCCGTCAGCCCCAGCAGGCGCCTGACCTCGGGCAGGAACTTCTGTCCCGCATCGGAAAGCACCACGCGCTGGCGGATGCGTTCGAAAAGCAGGACGCCGATCTGATGTTCCAGTTCGCTCATCTGGCGGCTGACGGCGCTTTGGGTCAGGCTGAGCTCCTTTGCCGCCTGCGTGAAGCTGCCATGGCGGGCGGCGCATTCGAACGTCTGCAGAATATCAATGTCGGGTATCAGGCGTCTGCTCAACTTCATTCTGGCCTCGCATCAACCTAGTTTGAATCGTCGTCATATGCTGGTGTCGTTTCCTTATATAATCCAGATCGAGCATGACAGGATAGATATCCTCTCACACAAACTATGCGGAACATTCCATGAAATCTGATCGCCATATCAGCGCCGATGCCATTCGCGGGGCATTCTCCTCCGCCATGTCGGCCATGTATCGTAGTGAAGTGCCGGCCTATGGCACGCTGCTGTCGCTCGTCGCCGAGGTGAACAGCAGGACCCTGGACACGCAGCCCGGACTGAAGCAGCGCCTCGAGCAGACCGATACGCTCGATCGCATCTCGGAAGAGCGCCACGGTGCCATTCGCGTCGGGACTCCGGAAGAATTGTCGATGCTGCGGCGGGTCTTTGCGGTCATGGGGATGTACCCGGTCGGCTATTATGATTTGAGCGAAGCGGGCGTTCCCGTCCATTCGACGGCTTTCCGTCCCGTTGGCGATGCGGCATTGAAGATCAATCCGTTCCGCGTCTTCACCTCGCTCCTGCGGCTCGATCTGATCGGGGATGCGGCGCTGCGCGAAGAGGCGGCGGCGACCCTGAAGGCAAGGCGGATCTTCACGCCCGGCGCGCTTGAGCTCGTCGAAAAAGCCGAAGCGCAAGGCGGCCTCGGCGAGGAGGATGCGGCGCGCTTCGTCAAGGAGATCATCGAGACGTTCCGCTGGCACGACCAGGCGAGCGTGAGCAGCGATCTCTACCGCCGCCTGCACGATGCGCATCGTCTCGTCGCCGATGTCGTTTCGTTCAAGGGCCCACACATCAACCATCTGACGCCGCGCACGCTCGACATCGATGCCGTGCAGGAACTCATGCCGGATCATGGCATAGCGCCGAAAGCGGTGATCGAAGGTCCGCCCAGCCGCACTTGCCCGATATTGCTGCGCCAGACGTCATTCAAGGCGCTCGAAGAGCAGGTTTCGTTCCGCAATGCGACAGGCGAATGGGAGAAAGGCTCGCATACGGCGCGTTTCGGCGAAATCGAGCAGCGCGGCATAGCGCTGACGCCAAAGGGGCGCGCGCTCTATGACCGGCTTCTGACCGAGACCCGCAAGCTTGCCCGCCCTGCGGCAGATGGTTCAAATGCGGACGCCTATATTTCCGCGCTTGCAAACACGTTCAAGGCTTTCCCCGATGACTGGGCGGCCATCCGCGAACAGGGTCTCGGCTATTTCCGCTATAGTCCTGTGAGCGGCGCCAAGGTTTCGACCGGTGACACTTCGGACCTCGAAACATTGATCGCGCTCGGTGCCGTGCAATTCGACCCCATCGTCTACGAGGATTTCCTTCCCGTAAGCGCGGCAGGAATCTTCCAGTCCAACCTCGGCGACGGCGCCAGCCAGCAATTTTCGGCAAGTCCCAGCCAGAAAGAGTTCGAGGTGCATCTCGGCGCGGCGGTTCTCGACGAGTTCGAGCACTATGCCCGGCTGGAAAAGGATTCCGTCGAAGCCTGCCTGCGGCATTTCTCCCCCGTCGCCCTGGCAAGCTGACAGTATCGGCCGGGACAGCCGTTTAAAAAATGCGGCAAGGCTGATAAAAGCCCTGCCAATCCATCAAAGTGTGAAATCAAGGGTACCAAATGACCATTGCTCAAGACGTAAAAACGCTCCTCGCCAAGCTCGGCGTGGCGGAATCCGCCTATGTTGGCGGCTCGATGGCCTCGTTCAGTCCGGTCAGCGGCGAGAAGGTCGCCGAAGTGGCAGTCCATTCGCTCGACGATACCAACAAGGCCATCGACCTCGCCCAGGAGGCTTTCAAGCAGTGGCGGCTGGTGCCGGCGCCGAAGCGCGGCGAACTCGTCCGGCTGTTCGGCGAGGAACTGCGGGCCCATAAGTCCGATCTCGGGCGTCTCGTTTCCATCGAAGCCGGCAAGATCCCTTCCGAGGGTCTCGGCGAAGTGCAGGAGATGATCGACATCTGCGATTTCGCCGTCGGCCTCTCCCGCCAGCTCTACGGCCTGACCATCGCCACCGAACGGCCCGGCCACCGCATGATGGAAACCTGGCACCCGCTCGGCGTCGTCGGCGTTATCTCGGCCTTCAATTTCCCCGTCGCGGTGTGGTCCTGGAACACGGCCCTCGCGCTCGTATGCGGCGATGCAGTCGTCTGGAAACCGTCCGAGAAGACACCGCTGACCGCCCTTGCCTGCCAGGCGATCTTTGATCGGGCCGCCAAGCGTTTCGGCGAAGTTCCGTCCGGGCTGGCCCAGACGATCATCGGCGACCGGAGCGTCGGCGAAGCCCTCGTCGATAATCCGAAAGTCGCACTCGTCTCGGCAACGGGCTCGACGCGCATGGGCCGCGAGGTCGGACCCCGCCTCGCCAAGCGCTTTGCCCGGTCGATCCTGGAACTCGGCGGCAATAATGCCGGCATCGTCTGTCCCTCGGCCGATCTCGACATGGCGCTGCGCGCCATAGCATTCGGCGCCATGGGCACGGCCGGCCAGCGCTGCACGACGCTGCGCCGCCTCTTCGTTCACGACAGCGTCTATGACGCGCTCGTTCCGCGCCTGAAGAAGGCCTATGAGAGCGTATCGGTCGGCAGTCCGCTGACGACTTCGGCGCTGGTCGGCCCGCTGATCGACAAGGCTGCCTTCGACAATATGCAGAAGTCGCTGGCCGAGGCGGCCAAGCATGGCGGCAAGGTCACCGGCGGCGCCCGCGTCGAGACGGAACATGCCAATGCCTATTATGTCCGCCCTGCCCTCGTCGAAATGCCGAACCATGAAGGGCCGGTGCTTGAAGAGACGTTCGCGCCGATCCTCTATGTCATGAAATATTCCGACTTCGACCAGGCGCTTGCCGACCACAATGCCGTCGGAGCGGGGCTTTCCTCCTCCATCTTCACCCTGAACCTGCAGGAAGCGGAACGCTTCCTCGGCGCGGATGGCTCGGATTGCGGCATAGCCAACGTCAATATCGGCACGTCGGGCGCCGAAATCGGCGGTGCCTTCGGTGGCGAGAAGGAAACCGGCGGCGGACGCGAGTCTGGCTCGGATGCGTGGAAGGCCTATATGCGCCGCGCCACCAATACGGTGAACTACTCGACCGCCCTGCCGCTGGCACAGGGCGTGTCCTTCGACATCGACTGATGATGACGAGGGGCTCTGCGCGAACGCATGGAGCCCCTGCCTGTCAGGCGGCCTGGAACTGCTCGCCGACGAACTGCCAGTTGACCAGCTTCTTCAAGACCGCATCGACATGTTCCGTGCGCCGGTTCTCGTAGTCGAGATAATAGGCGTGTTCCCAGACATCGATTCCCAGCAACGGCTTCTTGCCATCCGCCAGCGGATTGCCCGCATCCTGCATGCCGGTGATGGCAAGGCGATCGCCATCCTTCACCAGCCAGACCCAGCCGGTGCCGAAGACCTTGTCTGAAGCGGCGACGATCTGCTTCTGCATTTCGTCAATACTGCCGAATGAGGCCTTCACCGCGTCGCCGAAGGCGCCGTCCGCCGCTGCGGGCCCGCCCTTGAACTGCATCCAGTAGAAATTGTGGTTCCATGCCTGCGCGGCATTGTTGAAGATATCGGCCTTGTCTTCCTTGCTGGCGCGAACGACCACCTCTTCCAGCGGCAATTCGGCGAAGGGCGTGTTTTCCGACAGGGTGTTGAGCTTCTTGAAGTAGCCCGCATGATGCTTGCCGAAATGCAGCCCGACAGTCCTCGCCGATATGACCGGAGCCAAAGCCCGTTCATCATAGGGCAGCGGCGGCTGCTCGAAGCGAGCTGCCGCCCGCACGCGCACGGCGGGAGCGAACAATGTGGCGGCAAGGGCCGCACCGGACACGGCCAGCATGTGGCGGCGATTGAGTTGCATGAATCTTCTCCTTGGATGGTCGGGGATATGCCTTCAACCGAAATTCGTGACGATCGGTTCCATGAAGATCATCGGGCGGATCGAATGGCGTTGCAAGGATGCGACTTACGTCTAATGGATTAGCGGCCCAATCCTTGCCCCCGTGGCGATAAACGCGCCTAATCATCCGCGTCTCGGCACGCAATCCGGAGAGAGAAATGAGCGGGCAACGGATTTACAACCTCGATGGCCTGCGTCTCGTCGCGGCCATGGCCGTCGTCCTGTTCCATTTCGTCTTCCATGGCCCGGTCATGCAAACCATACCGGCGGTGGAGCGCAGCGGCTGGATGGTCGGTGCGGCGCAATATGGCTATCTCGGCGTCAGCGTCTTCTTCCTCATCAGCGGCTATGTCATCGCCTATTCCGCCAATGGCCGCTCCGCCCTCGAATTCGCCATTGCCCGCTTCACCAGGCTCTACCCGACATTCGCGCTGATCATGAGCCTGACGGCGCTGGTGACATTGCTCTTCGGCGCGCCGCATTTCTACACCGGCTCGCAGCAATATCTCGCCAATCTGACCATGATGGCCCCGGCTTTCGGCCAGAAATACATGGACGGCGCCTATTGGTCGATCACGCTCGAGCTCGTCTTCTATTTCTGGGTCTTCGTGCTGCTGACCCTGGGGCTGTTCCAGCGCTACCAGCTGGCGATCATCGCCATCTGGCTCAGCTTTTCGACCATTGCCGAATTCGTGCTGAACGTCACCACGTTCCGGCAATTGTTCATGACGGAATTCTGCGGCTTCTTCGCCGCCGGCATCCTGATCTATCGTATCCGAAGCGGCGACGGGCGCATCGTCACGCGCCTGCTCCTTGCCGCCGCCTTCGCCCATTCGATGGTCGCGACCATCGTCGGCACCCGCGCCATAACCGACGCCGTCGGCGTCACATTCGAACCGTCGGTGGCCGCGCTGACGCTGCTCGGCGGCTATGGCCTCTTCACCGTGGCGGCCTTTGCCGACCGTCCCCTGTTGCCGGCAGCCTGGCTGACATTCCTCGGCGGATTGACCTATCCGCTTTATCTCCTGCACCAGCAGATCGGTTATATCGCCATCCAGCAGCTCGGGACCGGTTTCACGGGCACATTGCCGCTCGTGGCGCTGATCGCGCTGCTGCTCTTCGTTTCCTGGCTGGTATCCAATTATTTCGAGCGCCCGCTGATGCCGAAGCTGCGGCAGATTCTGCGCGAACTCTCGGAACGCATGATCCCGGCCAGCTTTCCGCTCGGCAGGATACTCAACCGCGTTGGCTGAGCATCCCGCCGCATCGCCACTCAATCCTTCAGCGCCTCGACCACCGCGTCGAAGAACACGTTCGGGTCTATCGGCTCCTTGCCGACCGGCTTCGGCTGGGCGCCGAAGGTGACGATGACGACGTTTTCGACCGGGTCTATATAGATATTCTGGCCATGGATGCCGATGGCGGAAAACGACCCATGCTTGATCGAAGGCTCGGTCCAGGCCGTCCACCACATATAGCCATAGTCGAGCTTGGCCCCGCCCTTCAATGTCTTCGGGGTGGTTGCTTCCTTCACCCAGCCATCCGGCAGGATCGATTTCCCCTCGATCACGCCATTGCCGAGGAAGAACAGCCCGAACCGCCCGTAATCGCGCAGCGTCGCGCTGATGCCGCTGCCGCCGATCTCGACGCCATCGGGCGAATCCAGCCACCAGTTCGCATCGCTTTCCATGCCGAAGGGCTGCCAGATCTTCTCCGACAGATAGTCGGCCAGCGGCTTCTTCACCGCGCCATGCACGATCTCGCCAAGGATCTGGGTCTCGCCGGTACTATAGGTATTGACCGTGCCGGGTTCGGCGGCGCGCGGCAGCTTTCCCATCAACTCCACTGCCGAACCGGGCTTCTGCGATATCTGCGCCCGCAGAAGCGCGCGGCGATCCGATTGCGGATCGGTATAAGTCTCGTTCCATTTGACCCCGGACGACATCATCAGCACGTCCCTGACACTGACGCCGTCATAGGCGCTGCCCTTCAGTTCCGGCACGTAATCGACCACCTGCGCATCCAGGCCCTTGATCAGCCCTTCCTTGATGGCGATGCCGGCCAAGGTGGAACTGATGGACTTCGCCACCGACATCGACATCCAGCGCGTCTTTTCGCTATTGCCGCGCTGATAGGTTTCATAGGCGATCTTGCCATCCTTCAGCACCAGCATCGCGGTGATATTGTCGAGTGCCACAAAGTCATAGAGGTCGTAATCCTTGCCCTCATATTTGAAGCGGACATCACCGAGCTGCTTGTCGGCTTGCGGCAAGGGGTGAGGCTTCGTGCCCGCCTTGATCATGCGGGTGGGAAAGAGCCTGTCTATGTTGCGGTAGGTGCTGACGGCAAGATCAGGCAGCATCGCCCCGTCATAGATCTGCTCGACCGTGCCGATCTTCTCCCCCGCATGCGGATAGTCCTGTGCAGCCGCGGGCAGCGCCATCGCGGCAAATGCCGACCCCACCAGCGCCGCCGTTCGCAAACGGTTCCAGCCGCGGCTACTGCGGCCTGTTGCAACACTCATTCCTGACATGACACCTCTCCTCTGTGCTGGAACAAGTGTGTCTTTTTCAGTGCTTATGTTCAATGGCGTGTGTCGCTTCCCTCCATGCAAGCTGTGGATGAATGACGACCGACGCCGACACTCGGCACGCAACGGGAATTGCCCTGCCTGCCCGCGACGGCTGCGGGTTTCATGCGTTAAGCGAAATTCGCCATTGATGCGGAACGCAGCATCGGCTAGAACCGCTTCGCGCATGCGAGCTTTCGCGGCCCATGCACCCGTAGCTCAGCTGGATAGAGTGCTGCCCTCCGAAGGCAGAGGTCACAGGTTCGAATCCTGTCGGGTGCGCCAAAAACACCCATAGAACCAATAGATTAACTTCTTCCACCTTGATGCAAATCGCGCAAGGTACGCAGAATGTACACGCTACGCCAATCCTAATCGCCGAAAAGGCTGACCAGACACGGAGCGATGCCCATGTCTGAGCGCCGTCCCTTTAAAGAAGTAAAACTGCAATGGCTGGAACTACTGAGCTGCGATGCCGGGGTAAATGATAGCGCCAAATGCGTGGCTCTCTATATCATTACCAGACATATGAACGGCCACACCGAGGAGGCGTGGCCGTCCTTTTCAACCATTGCCGAAGCAACCGGCAAGAGCGTCAAAACCGTTCAGAGAGCGATCCACGACCTTGAGCTTGGCGGCTGGTTAGATGTGGTTCGCGGTAACGGATCAAGGCGCAGCACAAGATACCGCCCCTCGAAAGTCAGCATTCTACAGGCGTGCGAACTTCGAGGAAAGACGGACAAAGTTGTCACCCTTCACCCAAGCCTAGCGGGACAAACTTGTCCCAAAAGGCAGTCAAAATTGTCCATTGAAGGAGGACAGATATGTCCACCGAACCAAGAGAAAGAAAAATATATAAAACCTAACGCGCGCGAAGGGGCATCATCTGCCTCCGAAACAAGGCCCGTAATGCCCTGCATCTTTGTCGGAAAACATGAGAGGAACAAGCTAGATCGATGGCGAACATGGTTCCACGAACGTGGCTTACCGCAACCGGAGGCGCTTCGTCTTGACGCACGGCGCAATGGCGTCGAGGGGTTTAGCTTCCCCAGCTACTATCCCGAGACGACGGTGACCGATCCGAACCAGATCGCGACATGGCTGACGTATTATCGGGACAGGGAGATGCAGATCGCTCGTGCCAATATTCAAGTTCGGAGGCTAGCATCGTGAAATCTGTTAACTTGGTCGCGAGACTTAGCGATCTTCCGATGCCTCTTCTTCCAAAGTACCACGCAATTGGGCTAGTTTGCTCTCCGGGCCGCGACGTTTCTTGTCGCTGGGGAGGGGAATTATGTCATACGCGACATGGAGAAAGTGTGATTTTCAAATTCACACACCGCGTGATCCGAACTGGACAGGTCAGCGCCCACCCGGCATTGGCGATCTTGTTCCAGCAACGGGCCTCGCGGCCACGGCTCACGATGTTGATACTGCGCGGCAAATTTGGGCGGTGTCCTTCGTCGACAAATGTGTCGAGCGGGGTCTCGGTGCGATCGCTATCACTGACCACCATGAAATGTTCATGGTGCCCTATGTGCAGCGTGAAATTTCAACTCGGCAGGCGAGCGATCCAGACTTCGGTTTATGGCTCTTCCCGGGCATGGAATTGACTGCCACTGGGGGCAAACAATGCCTCATCCTATTCGATGCGGACTTGTCCGAAGACTGGTGGAAGCAGGCGCAGGGCAAACTCTCCATCGCTTATGCCGCATTGGACGAGAAAGCCGCTCGATCACCCGCACTTACTCAACTGGCTTACAGCTATGCCGATATAGCAGATGAGCTCGACACGGTCCCCGGCCTTAAGGGCAAGTTCATCGTGCTGCCCAATGTTTCTCAGGGCAACAGCCATACCGTACTTGTAGACAAAGCCCATGCTGATTTTCGCAAAATGGCTTGCGTTGGCGGCTATCTAGACAACGGGCAGACGATCGCCACGATGGGATCGAAGAACATCAAGCGCCTCTCTGGCGAGGACCCAGTTTGGAGCACGCGGCGCGTCTATCCTTTACCTACTTCGGATAGCCGATCCCATGACTTTGCAGCGCTCGGAACGAACGACACGTGGATTAAACTGGCGGAGCCAACCGCCGAAGCAATCCGCCAAGCTTTCCTCGGCCATCATTCCCGCATCCGAATTATGCCTCCGCAGCTCCCAGCTCTCGTAGTCTCTTCGATCGATTTCGAAGGCTCGTCTATTCTGAGCGACACGTCATTGTCCTTGAGTCCGGAATTCAATGCAATCATAGGAGGGCGCGGCAGTGGAAAAAGCTCCTTTTTGGAGTATTTATCCTTTGGGCTGGGCCGAAGTTGCTTCGATTTAAAGCGCGATCCCTATTCCAGCACCCAGCGCATGCACGATCTTATAAATGACACGCTCATCACACAGAATGCCAAAGTCACAGTAGCTGTCGTGCAGGATAACGCAGTCTTTAGAGTCGTTCGCGGCCCCGGAACTTCCTATCAACCTCAAATTACCTATCCAAACGGGTCGACCCAGCTCATTACGACAAAGGAGCTGCGTGCCCTCTTTCCGGCTGTTGTATACAGCCAAGGCGAACTGGCTGAGATCGGTAAACAAGCTGGGAAACATACTCAACTGTCCGATCTACTACAGTTCGTTAACGCTGATTACAAACGAGAAGACGACAAGCTAATCCTTGACACAGATGCAGCTCGGAATTCGGTGCGCTCCTCTATTCAATTACTTGTTGCCAATTGGAGCCGTCAATCACAGTTGCATAAGCTTACGATGCTACGGGATTCGCTTAGCCAACGAGTAGTAGCGCTCGAAAAAACATTGCCAGCACGTTCTGAAACAGACCAAGCCACTGTTGATCTTTTCGACAAAGCAGAGCAGTTCGAGTCAAAACGTATCCAAGCGTCAAAGCACGCTGACCAGATGCTGTCTGAGCTTGAAGCATCTGCCACCGAACTCCTCAACGAACGCGATCTCTCTCATTCGCTTCCCGGCAAAGCCGATGAGATTCGCTCGCAGTATGCGGCGCTCTTCAAAACATTTAGCAGCGGCCTTGCCACTCTTCATGATGACATCTCCAAGCATCGTGCATTTCTTGCAACGGCCGAAACAAGCTGGGAGGCCGACTACAAGGCCGCGCGAGCGGCACGAGATGCCGTGTTGGACAAGTTCAGCGCGCATCGGACAGTCACCGCCCAAATCATCAAACTCCGCGAAGAAATAGTCGATGCTACGAACCAGATTGGTGACCTGGAAGCTGACATACATGCCGATGGAGATCCCTCCGGCGGCTTGCGCGCTGCTCTGAAATCTCTACGTGACCTTAACTCTAGACGAAACCAACGCATCACCGAATGGGCGCAGCAAATTGAGACGCTTTCAAACGGCAAAATTCGCGCCGTTGTTGAAGCTGCGGGCGATTTGGCTGATATCAGAGATGCTCTTGAGACGTTGTCGAATAAAACTGGTTCGCAGGAAGCCACACGACTTCGGGCACTGGAGGACGCGCTTGAAACCACGAGCGCAATCGAGTTTCTGGATCAGCTTCGAGCCGAGTGCCTCGCTCTTCTTCACTGGCGTCAAGTAGGCTCTGCGAGCGGCGAAGAAGCACCCAGCGCCACCGTGCTGTTCACGTTGCTCGGAGATACGGAACGCATCCGAACGACCTTTCTGGAAAAGCTTGACGCGGTCCGCGTGGAGGCCATCGCCGTTTCCATGCCGAAACCGAGGATCGGGTTGTCATATACTGACGGTAGCCGGGAGATAGCTTTTGAAAAAGCATCAGAGGGTCAGCGTGCCGCAGCACTCCTTTTTATGCTACTTGAACAGCCCGGGGGACCGCTCATTATCGATCAGCCGGAAGGCGATCTGGACAACAAGATCATCGCGGACCTCACTGAAAAACTGCACTCCGCCAAACAGAAACGCCAGCTTCTTTTTGCAAGCCATAACGCAAACATCGTGGTCAATGGTTCGAGTGAACTCGTTGGGCACCTTGACGTCAATGTGGCAGGTGAACGCCGCTTCGAATGTTCCGGCGCCATCGAATCATCCCCGATTTGCGCCGTAATTACCTCGACTATGGAAGGTGGGGAAAAGGCATTTAAGGATCGCCAAGATAAGTACGGCTACTGAAAATAGTCACTTGCCCGTGCCAGAGAACGCTACATGATATTTGTCGACTTTCATCTTTAGAACCGGAATTTTCAGCTTCTCCATATCTGCGCGAATTCTTCTCTCGGCCTCCGGTTCGACCCGGGGCCCGAGGTAAATGCGGAAGACGCATTTGACGTCGCCATATTCGGCCTTACCACTTTCTGGGATAATCAGCCGCCATTCTCGTTCAGACATCCAACGAACGGTCTTGGTAGCCAACGTCAGCTTGGCTTTGTCCCGAGTAGAGGCGCGAGTTGCGAGAATGATTGGCGGTTCTTCGTTGTAAGCCATCCGAACGAGGTCGAAATCCGGTGACAATGCTTTCAATAGTTTTGAAGTGCTATATGCGACACACATCCCAGTGAATTGGTCAGCATAGTGAGCCCACATCGGTTCATGATCGAATACCTCCGATAGCGAAGCGATGCCCAATTTCGCCTTCTCGTCGGCGATAAGTTGCCTCTCTCCTTTCGATCTTCCCTTCATAATGTATGCCAAGGACTCGCGATGCATTCCTTCCATAGGATCATTCATATCGCTGAACTTCGGGCAGTAGATATAGCCCTCAGTTAGTGCTCGGAGTTCTCGATCAAGCTTTTCCCCCAACGGACGGTAGCGATAGAGTCTTAACGGTGTCGAATAGACTTTCACTTTTGCCATAACTAATCCCCCAAAAGCGAACGTGGTACAATTAGCCGTTGATGACAAGATGGTTTGACCAACGGGGAAGACTGATTGCAACGAGACAGCTTTGACGCTTTTTGATGTCCAGTTAAAGCTTTCGAAATCTCTTGCGTTCGTTAGCGTGCTTTCAAATGAACGCATCTGCGTTCTAGAGCAGGCCGGATGCCGCCGTACTCGGTGACACGCAGATCATCTGTAATGGGCGTCCGTATGAGGATCACTCACCGAACAGGCACACGAATTGGCTGTCGCTCCTTGATGTGACCTAGATCATGAGATGGAACCGGTTATCTACGTTTGCGAATGGCGTAGTTGGGTAGTGAGAGCAGGCAGCTGCGGTCAAAGCTGAAGATGGGCGCGCCGTAGGAGCTCATGCTGACAGTCTCTGCTTTTCGTGCCCACGATTGTCAAACCCCCACGCAGAACCTCGAAAATAGAGCACAGAAATTCCTGACGGTGAGATTGAACATCGACACCTTGTAGCAAGTCGCTATCCTGCTGCGGATTGCTAATGCCTGGGGGAATGAATGGACGTTAAATTGCTGGACGCAACAGCCGTCTCGAAACTGTTGGAAACTTTAATCGTGAATCACGATGAGATCCATTTTGCCGTCGCATGGGGCTATAATGGTCGATTGGCGGATTGCCTGCTAAGTAACAGTCATAAATTCATTTCGGTTACATTCGGCGTTAATTTTTGTCATACCGACCCGGACCTTATCTCGCGTCTCGTTGGCGTTAGCAACGCTTATGTCGCCCAAGATTTCAGAGGAACTTTCCATCCCAAGCTATACTATTTCAGGACGGATGACGTTGCAGAAGCGATTATCGGCAGCGCCAATTTTACAGCAGGCGGGTTGGGCAAGAACTGGGAGGCTTCCGTCCACGCGAAAGGTCACGTCGATGATCCGTTTTTCCGACAATTACGGGGCTGCCTAACGGGATATGAAGCACTTCGTACTCCGGTTACGGCTGAATTGGCGGATAGCTATCGATTGCAATTTGATGCAGCTAAGTCACTAACGAAACCAAAGAATCCGATCCTACGAACCAGCGACGCGGCCGGCCGTTTCCTGACCTCGCCTTTGATCAAGATGGAGTGGAATGACTATGTCCGCGAGATCCAAGCTAGCCCGCATCATAACGTTGATGAGCGGCTGAGCCTTCTTCGAACTTGCCAATGCTTGTTCGCCCGGGTGGGCTCGTTTTCTGCACTATCAAGCAACGAATGGAAGGCGATCGCGGGCGTGATCGGCGACAAGCAAAAGCGTGAGGGCAGTCTTAACAATCACGATTGGGCTTGGTTCGGATCCATGAAAGGGATGGGCGACTTTGCCAATCGCGTGGCGGAACAAGATGTGTGGCTAGCGCGCGCAATTGATACCATACCGCGGCATGGTGAGGTAACGCGGGCACAATATGAAACTTTCCGGGACAATTTCCTGAAGGCCTTCGAAAAATCCAGCCGAATAGGCGGTGTGCCCACAGCGACGAGACTTCTTGCGATGAAGCGGCCGGATAGCTTCGTCTGTATCAGCAAGCCGAACAAGATCGGTCTCGCAGGCAAACTAGCCTTCTCGGGGTCGACGCTCAACCTCGACAATTATTGGGATCGCGTTATACAACCTATCAGGATTTCGGCTTGGTATAATTCGCCTCGGCCTTCTGGATGGGAGGCCGAGTTATGGGACGCTCGCGTAGCGATGCTGGATGCCATCTACTATGATCCAAACTAAACACACACTTGTATTGATGAAATCTGGTTGACTCTTGTGGTCGGCATAGCACGGGTCGGCTGTGCGACCGTATGCAATAACTATTCGGCAGTTCGGGTCATATCTTACCGCCCGTAAGGGGTTCGTTCAACGGACACCCGCGTAGCCGATGCCATCACCTGAAAATACAGGGAAAATAGAGTCTCATATAGGTAGTACGATGAAAATTGCATTTGAGGAGCCTTTATCGTACACTAGCGGGCATGATGAACACGTTGATTGGATATGCCCGCTGCTCCACTGACAAGCAGGACCTAACCGCCCAACAGGCAGCGCTTGCCGCCCTCGGAGTTGCAGCCGACCGGGTTTATACGGATCACGGGTTGACCGGCACAAATCGAGCGCGGCCCGGCCTTGATCAGGCACTTGCAGCAGTGCGAGCTGGTGACACCCTTGTCGTGCCGAAGCTCGACCGTCTTGCCCGATCAGTTCCCGATGCTCGCGACATTGCAGACTCTCTCGCAGCGCGAGGCGTCAAGTTGGCGCTCGGCTCAAGCATCTACGATCCAACTGACCCTATGGGGAAGATGTTCTTCAACATCCTCGCCACCTTTGCCGAATTCGAATCTGACTTGATCAGGATGCGGACCCGTGAAGGCATGGCAGTCGCGCGCGCCAAAGGCAAGTTGCGAGGCAAACAGCCTAAACTTTCGGAAAAGCAGCATAAAGAGCTGCACCGCATGCATGACACCGGCGACTATTCGATCAGCGATCTGGCGGAGCTGTTTTCAGTCTCCCGCCCTACCGTTTACCGCACCCTCGCCCGCGTTGCCGGGTCTACTGAAAGGAAGAACAATGATCCGCAACCTCTTTAAAGGGTCAGCTAAGACTGCCGCCGCGAGCGTGCGGGAGAAGTATAACGCAGAATGGTTCGACGGACGTATTTTGATCGAAAAGCCGGATACCGACTTTAGCTTATTGTTGAATATGTTAGTGCAGGGGGAAGTTGCACGCCTCGACGCTAACGAGCGCCTTGATGGGCTGATCGCTCTGCAGAAGGAGCAATTGGCAATCCAGAAAAAGCTTTTAAGCACACAGCAATCCATACTTGATAAGCTGAAGTACGGCGGCTAACCGGACCTTGGAATAGTGCTGCACAAATCGCCCCTGATCACTTGTAATAGTAATAGCGATCGATTTTGCCAAGGCGTGTGTCCGCGCCGGTCCCGCATGGAGAACGGCGTTACATTGTCTTTCGTCTCGGTGAGTGTGAACTATTCGGCATGGACCGCAGCGACACAGTGAGTAATTTCTGAAAAGCGGTGATCCCTGCGCCTCCTAGCGTTTGTCCGTTCCAGCGATCGCGGTGGACGCGTTGCGCGCTCTGGTCGCTATCCGGGCAGTCGTGCCCGCCAGCGCGCCGCCGCGCCCGATTGCGATGCCAGCAGCAACCACAGAAGTGGGATTGCCGAGGACACCGTCAGAACGGTGTTTCGCCTCGGAGCCGAAGATACGCGATGCACCGCTTTCGACCATATCCATAACGAAATCGGCCACCCCATCAATGAAACCGCAGCAAACGCTGACGAGAAGCACGGCACACGACATGTAAATTACGAAACCTCCGAGCGCCAAAGCCATATTGCCGACGCCTGTAGTGAGGGAGCTACCTGTATAGGCTAGTGCCGTGAAGGCATTCGCCATGATTCCATTGAGATAATCTATGCCAACTCCCATCAGGACCATACAGAATATCAGGCCGACGATGATGAGGGCTGGACGGATCAACAAACCCAGTAAGACCATCAGCACGCGAGCGAAACTCGTCCCGCTGATGCCACCCGATCGGTTGGGGTAGAACATCTGCATAAGCCAGAACGGAGCTGTGATGATCGTCTGCACCGCTAGGGCCAGCCATGAGAGCGCCGCGATGAAAAAATACACTAACGGCATATACGGAACGACGACGGCCAGCACGAAGCCTACGGCCACGAGCGCCCAGCCGAAAGGCGAAGCCAATGAAGCCAGTTCACCTAGACCCACTGCAACAGGGTTTTTCGCGAGCGAAAGTGCCGAAGCGGACAGGACGCCTGCTCCATAAGCCATTATCTTTGAACCGGTTGCTTGAAGCCGTGGGATTGGGTCGGCATAGCCCTCACCACCAGAGGTTTCAACATCCGCCAAGCTCAACATAATATCGTTCAACCATTTAGAGAGGGCGCTGCCTCCCGAATTGGCATTGCCAACCGTGATCGAATTCACGCCATGCGTGCTGGAATTTAAAGCCGCATTCCTAAATGCTGGCTCCACCTCTGCAAACGCCAACAGGTCGCGTTTATACTGACTAAAGAAGACTTCGAGCTGATTGGCGCACGATGTCCCAAGCCAGCCACCACACTGAAACACGTTCGCCAGATTTTCGACCGGTTTACTGGTAATTATTTCGACGCCGCCTACACCAAGAGTCCCGAGCGAACTGGTCGCGCTGACTAGCACTCGCTGATACAAAACCGCATAGAACCAACCATTTGCCTGATTGCCAGCCATCGCGGCGACGGTGTGTTTTTTGATTTCCTCGGGCGCACTTGTAAGAGCGGTCCGCATGGCATTTTTTGACTTGTCTATGGTATTCGTCACCGCAGTTTCGATCGTCGTGAGCTGTTCCTTGCCACGCAATCGGCGACCTTCTGGGGGAAACAGGGCCTTATAAAGGTTATCGCCTTCGGTCTTTATGGAAGACAGAAGCGCATCAGCGCCCGCCTTTGCGGCATCGGCCTGAAACCGAGCACTTGCCCTAATAATCTCCAACTGGCTCTTTGAGTTTTCTGGTGCTAACCCATCTGTCAGGTTTTGCGACGAAGGCGTTTCCTTTTCGAGCGCGTAGGAAACAGTGACTGCTCCGCACAACCCCGAACTTTGGTCGAGGCCGTCGCCCGCGCGATAGGTCAACATGGTCTGTGTGTAACCATCGTCGAGGGATGTGAGCGATGGGTTGGGTGATACGGTTTCAATGCTACCGCTAGGGCTGGCCATCGATGCCACGCCCTTTGCGATCGCGTTCCGGCAGATTTCTCCTGCCACACGGGCGACTAGCCCGGCCGCAATTTGCTCACGCAATGCCTTCTCGGTCGAGGGGTCGGAATAGAACCAGCCTTCGTCGCCTTTACTTGCAAAGGCTGAATTGACGACGTTGGCATTCGCCATCTTTTCCCCGGCTTTTCGCCATGTCTGATCGCCAAGGCCGGTGCTCCATACGGCAACCTGCATCGTTCCGACCTGCAATGCGTTAAACCCGTTGAAGGCCGGAAAACACAAGATCGCTGCGAGAGCGGCCCCGATCAATGTCCAAGATGGATTCATCGAACGTCCGCCGACTTCACCGTCATTGGCGGTGTCCTTTAACGCCGCAAATATCAGATATGTCGCGACCACCGCGATGAGGGCCAGCATCGCAACATTTACAGTGGTAACCACAAGAGCAAGTATGTCGTTCGTATTGTCGCAACTTCCATTCGCTTGTTGCCTGTTTGGCATCCAGACATGATCGAAAGTGCAGCCGAGCAGTCGGCGCAGGAATACCAAGGCAGCGCTACTGTCCTCCGGCGTAAAAAGCTGCGCTACATTTTGCTCTTCCATGTACCCCACCCCACCGAGCTTTACATTAATTCCCACTTTAAAAAACAATGTATAGATTCAATTCATCTAGGTAATAGTATATTGTTGCGGAATCTCTAGCTAGAAAAGTTTCACATTGTTTTGAAATAATAAAACAATGTGAAACTTTAGATTTGAGGCCGCAGATCAATTATACTTTCCTTTTCGTCCCCATTGTAGAAGAATCTGTCCGATTAGGAACTCTGTCGACGAAAGGTAGGCCAATGTCTCAAAGTAGAAACCCGCACAGATGGGGTCCAATCGCCCCAATACCCTCGATTATTAAAGATGACCATCTGTTCGTCGCCTCGCAGATAGGTGCAGCTCTGCGGGCGGAACGCCCATCCTGCCCGGTTTGCCAGACTGGACACCTTCAACCGACTGATCACGCCGAGGCGCGGCGCTGCGATGAGTGTGGCGAAGTTATCATGTTGGACGAGTTGGCAATCATATATGGCCATTGGCTCGATGAAACCGCGCCGGAACGTTCTGGTCGCAATCGGCGAAACGCGCGGCGGCTGGTGCGGATCGATTTAACCTGCCTAGCGCTGGCAGCCGCATGGGGCGCTTTCACTGGCTCGTGGTCGCCGCTCATAGCGGTCGGGATTTTCTCAGTCCCAATCCTCACCCACGCCTTTGCGTTCAGGTATCGCGCTTGGCAGGCCATGACGGGTCGTGTGTTCGAGACTCGCGCACCACTCGCAGACTTCGTGAAATCCGAGTTAAACGAGCTGGTTCGCTAACGTCTAGCAGCTCGCTGGCAGCGGAGGAACCGCAGCAATAATGATAGCTCAGACCTCCACAACCAGCTCCTCATTGAAACCCTTCATTTCGTTTGGGTACCCGCGCGGATTCGCGACAATGCGAGTGCGCGCGACACGGTAATCAAACTGGTGATGGATATGGCCATGCACCCATAGGTCAGGCTGCTGCTTCTCGATCAGCTCCGACAGGTCGGATGCAAAGCAGCTGGATAACAGATCGTGCCGCAAGTATTCTGGTATCGATTTCTGATGAGGGGCATGGTGCGTCAAAACGACTGTTGCGCCGGTGAAAGGCTTTGCTATCTCGGCTCGGATATAGGCCACGCTGGCGTCATGCAGATTTCCTGCATGGCGAGGCGTAAAGTGAATTTTATCGTCACTGCCATGTCGAGGCTGCTCAAGATCGATTTCATCCGCCTCGATGGCAATCACCTTGAAATCATTCATGTACCGGAGCGCTTCGGTTTGACACTGCCATGACATCAAATCGCTGAACAGCTCAAAATCCGTCCATAGTGTCGCTCCAATGAAGCGTGCATCTCCGATAATCGCCGTGCTGTTCTCGAGGTAGGATACATTTCCGGTTTTGGCCGCGATATGTTGTGCGTGGTTCAGCTGTTCTGTCAGATTGTGGCCATAGAACTCATGGTTTCCAGCAACCATGACAACCGGCTTGTCAGTGATCGACCGAGCATAAAAGATCGCCTTCTCGCAGGTAACGTCAATATCACCAGCTAGTACCAGCACATCATGTTCAGGCACCCGCTGCGGTCGCCACGCAAGTCGCGCAAATTCCTGATGCAGGTCAGACATGATCCAGAGCTTCATGATGTAAACAATACGCTGCTATCCAAAGCCCGGACTAGGAGGGGCCGCTTGTACCGGTCTCGTAGATTTGGCAGCCTTGTGAAAGTCTTCGGCAGTCTGATCGATGCTGCTGAACGCCCGAATTTGACCAGCAGCAGTATTGATCTGTTCGCGCTCATCCGGCGTTAGCGGGTTGCTAGCCGTGTACTCTCTCCCGTCGAGCCAGCCAGCGGCTTCCATGGCGCGACGCAGCACCCTCAACAGCAGTGGAAGCACTTTTCGCGCTGCGAGCGGCAACACCGCGTCGAACTGTTCTTGATAGCTTTCGGCTTTGAGCAGCAACTCGGACAAGCGATTTCGCTGTTTGGCGACCTCTACCTTCTCTTTTTCCAGTTGCCGCTGCTCCCTAGCCAGCCGTTGCCTTTCTGCCTCGACCTCTGCTTCTCGCGCCGCCAGCGTGTCATATCGCTTTCGCTGCACGGCGGTCAGCGAAGTCTGGCGCCCCTCTTCACTGCCTTCTATCCATCCTGCCTCATAACCTTCCAAGCCACCCGCCTTCACCCCGGCAGCATAACCGTCTTCATAGGCCTGTTTGTAAGCCTCAGCATGGATATGATCGCGTCCGGTTTTCGCTTTAGGCTGACCGCGCAGAATCCGAGGGTCAAGATGCTGTTGGCACCACCTGGCCCAAGACGACTGCATGGCCTCACCGCTTTTGCGGATGTTCGGATCGAGTGCCTGTTCCTGCTTTAGCAGTTCATCCTTCGCCATTCTGATCGAGATCGTATTGACCTCTTTTGCGGCGTTTCCTTTTCCCGTTTTTCGCTTCTGGATACGCGCAGGAGCTACGAACAAATCGACCAATCCCGATCCGGCTTCATCCATGTCGAAACGGTATGCATAACAGGACGAAGTTCCAGCCCAAGATTCCACCCAAGCCTGCGCTTCTCTAATCAGCGCTTTAACACGTGGGTTCTCCGGATCATGCGCGCTTTCGCCGTTCTCCCGCAGCCAATCTGGTGACACGATTGCGATGACGTGCATACCGATAGCCGCACCCTGTCGTTCCACTGCACCAAGTTCACTCTTATGAGCTTTATAAGCGGCAGTCAGTTCTAGTTCGAGTCCGTGGCCTGCCTTCGACCAGCAAAGCGGTTCGACGGCTCTCACAACCCGTTCTTGACTAATTTCGTCCAGTCTCTTGCCATGCAGTTCGGAAGCTCCGAGGCCACCGCGAGCATGTGACAAGTTTTTGATTGCTGCTACTCGAATCGATGCATAGATGGTATCTTTCATGTGAACTTTCCGCTCTCCTGAAAAAGGATTACTTTTTTTCAAAAGTAACACACTACCACTTATCCGGCGATGCCGGACCGCTCCGCTTAAGTGAGTGTGCGAGGGCGCTGCTCCCCTCGACCCCGCTAATCGTCATCGGCGATCCATCTGTTAACCGCTGCCGCCTGCGCACTCATGCTCTGACTAAATCCCGTGCCCGCATTTCCGCTTGGCCTGTGGCGTTGCCCTTCTGCCAAGAATCATGGTCTGGTCTCAGTATGCCTCGTGCATGACCGGGCGATTAAACTCAGAGAAGCTACGGCGCGATCGCAAGAATCCGCGTCGACCGAGCGTGGCGCATGCTATGCAGAAACGACGACACATGGACATTAACACAACCCCGTCCAATCAGGTTGAAGTAATGGTAAAGGTGGTTGATTCCCTTTTCCAGATCACCGCAAGCGAGGCCGTTGCAATCGGAGTCGCGATATCGGCCGATGATCATGTTCAAGAACTATGGAAACTCTTCGAGCGTGGGGCTATACAGCTAGTCACTGAGCCCGATGATCAGAGCTTGGGCTTCCGTCCGGTCAGGACAGCAGTCGAACGCATGCGCTACCGTCGGAAGCACAGGCGACTGGTTGAATTTAGGGCCGCCCATACATCTAGAGGAAGTGAATGACGAGCATTTGGCGATGCTCGAAACCGTGTTGGAATTTAAATCCGGTGGAGTGGCTTCATGACATGGAATTATCGTATCCTCCGCCACGAAAACGGGGATCTAGCTCTGCACGAGGTTTATTATGACGAAAAGGGCCAACCCAAGGCTTATACTGAGCAACCCATTTCGTTTTTCAGTGATGCCGAAGGGGGGCCAGAAGAGATTGTCGGATCGCTAGAGCGAGCCTTGCGAGATGCTAAAGAACGCTCCGTACTAGACGTGTCGGATTTTCCCGGTGGCTGAAGGATCGTTAGAGCGCGACGCACGTACCTTCAATCCTACCGCCGTTCCCTGTCGAGAACTCTCTTCGCTCGGCTTCGCCGCTTCACGACCCCTCATGCGGTCTGGGCCTTGATCCACTCCACAAAGCCGTCCATGTCATGCGCCCAAACGAGATACAACCCTGTACTTTGCGCCGCCTTCAGATCGGACAGCTTGAATACACCAGAAAGCAGCGCCACACTGATGATATTCTTACCTGCCTCAGCGGTGTAGTGTTTCGCCTTCGCGGCAGTATCGTTCAAAAGCCGTTTTGTGCTGTTAAGGCCTGAGCTGGAATCCTTTGCTTCGAGGGCGATCATCCGCCCGGTAGCAAGGGCGATGAACAAATCGACCTTTCGTCCATATACGACGCACTCACCATAGAAATAGGGATAGGTCGGATGATGGCTCGGCTGCGTAATGCGCCCGCGTGGCGGGAAGGGTGGCAATGTCGACGCCGGTTCACCCTTCTTAGGTTTATTTTGCCCACCTGAAATTTTCACAAAACCCAGCTCGGAAAGACGCATTTCAAGCCGCTGCTCAACGATCTTTCCATGGCCACGCCGCTCTGTCTGTAAAGCCTGTGCAGCGTGCATTGTCATCGTGGACGCTATCGCAGTGCGCAGTTCCCGTCCCGTCGGCACGCGCTTACTTGCCACCCACGGAAATCGGAATGGATCGGCGAGCTTGCATATCAGTTTAAGAACATCGACTGGGATATCGTCCTTCTCTTTAATATCCGTCTTGTTCAGCCCTTTCACGTTCCGAGTCACCAGCACGCCTAGATCATCCTCTGACACAGGTGGGCCGGTAACATAGCGCAGTGCATCGAACATCTGGGGGTCAAGCAGGACCGCCCGCACCATCGCCGGATCGGGGTTAGATGCGTCTACACCAGCAAGAGCCTTGAACAGCCGCACCATTGCGCCGCGGCGTGCATTGACGTGTGCAAGATACTTGCCGCCCGGCTCAGCAAGTCGGCGTTCTACAAATTCCTCGAGCGCTTTTTGAGCCTCAGTTTCCAGCTCTGTTTCAGTCCATACCAAGGGAGTGGGGCTGACATTCGAAATCGTCATGCTGATGCGCCAAGGGATGAAACATCGGGAATACGGAGTCGGGACACCTCCCCCGGCTCGAACTTAACGAGGCCGCCCGCATAGGTTCGACCGCTCGACATGCAAGCGGTTTCATTCAAGTGGCGAGTGATGTCGTCTAGTGCGGCCTCGGAAAGAGGCTGCACTGGGTAAAGGCCGTGCGCAATGTTCAGATGACGGGCGTCCGCATGATTTCGTACGAATGCCGGTGCGCGCCGCGCCATGTAGGTGCACAAGATGGGTGCGGGCGCTCTAAGCCCCACCGACCACCACGCGCGCCGGTGTTGGGCGATGAATCCTTTATCGGCTTTCATCTTTCGAGCCCATTTCAGGAACGACCGCACCGCCTTGCGCTCGTCTGGGTCCAACACATCCAGATCAACGGGCAGATCAATGACTTGCCTAAGCGCGGTCGCATCATCCAGATTCGGTCCGGCCGAAAGGAGGTCGCGGGCCTTGGTAACCGAAGGAAAAAGGAACCGCTCTGGAAGGGCTTCGGCCTCCGGTCCCGCTATCCAGATCGCATTGCAGCCCGTGACTTGTCCGCGATGTACGCGAAACAGCTCGCCCAGCTCTATCTCCCCTTCTCGAAGCAAGGGAGCCTGCCGCAAGAGCGCGGACCATCGCGGCGCGGCCTCGATGTCGGACCATTCGACCGCGCTGCCTGCTGATAGTGGCGCAAGTTTGTCTAGCGAGTCGACCGCCCGCATCGTGAATTGTGACGGTCGATTTCCAACTCTAAAGCAGGTTATCGCCCCTGTTGCCAATGCGTCGGTGAACGGGCGTGCCTTTGGATCAATGACGTGCAACGCGGCCCCACCAAGGCCATCGGCCAACATTTTGCGCACGACCGATCCATAGTTAACGTCCAGCCATTCGGCGGCCGTTATAAACGCACCAAAATCGCCCGGCCGTGCTAATTGGCGAGTGCGAAGGAAGAAATGCACGTGCAGCCCCGCAAGACCGCTTGCCGGGAAGCCGAAGGAACGCGCGGTGGTGCCAAACCACTCTTTCCACACCGGTTTGATGTCGTGATGCCGGACGTAGGGCGGATTGCCAATATAGAGCGTTGGCCCGTCGACGCGCGTTAGGTCGAAAGCTCGGTAATCCGCGAGGGCAACGGTGAGGCGATCTGCGATCTTGAGCACCGCAGCGTTTGCCCGAAGAATGATGGTCGCAAGAGGGTCGATCTCGACGGCCACTAACTCGGCGTCTGGAAAGGCTTTGGCGGCCGCAAAAATGAATCGGCCACTACCCGCACCCGGATCAACAATACGGACCGGCTTCGCCGTCTCATCGACGGCCCACGCGACCATGGCATCCACGATTGAGCGCGGCGTATAGGTGGCTCCTTGCCCCCGGCGCTTTTCAGGAGAGCGAAGGGCACAGAATGCCTCTCCTAGTGGATCCTCTCCGGCGTGTATTTGCTTTCGATAAGCGGCCAGTGTTTCTGCCGAAAAACCAACCTCTTCCGAGACGATAGCACGCTCTGCCTTGGTCAGCTGCGCCTTGCCGTCAGTCAGGGCATAGGCGAGCGCCGCAAGCTGGCTCTCGCTCGCGATCATGATTTAGCCTTGGACGACTTAGCTTTTTGATATTGCGACCAGATTTCTTCGAACAGTGCGCGCAACGAAATACCACGTCGTGCCGCCTCGGCCTTTACCTCGCGAGCGAGTTCCGGGGGCAGGCTAAGGCCGATGATTTTGCGTGGGGTAGTTGAAAGTTTCTGAGTCGACATACTTTCATCTTGTCGACATGTCGACCAAACTGTCAAGGCATTCTTCCTTAAAATCCTAGAAACCTCATCAGCGCAGGAATTTGATATCGACTTCGAGAACAGGTCCCCGCAGGGTCTTTTCGCTTGGCCCTTCGGCTCTCTACGGCGCAACACGAAGGCGCGTTCGCCTTCGGGCCAGCGCTAGCCCCGATCATCCCGCTCTCTTACACTGGGCCGTAGGGATGGGCGGGGCGGATGGCAGTAACAGACGCTGACTCAGCTATAGCGACCAGGGCGCCCGGTCCATCCGCCTTCATTCTTGATCGTATTCTCGAAACTCTTGGCCGACACAAATAGGCCCACACTCAACGCCAGAATGCTGAAGCCCACTATCGAAGCCAAAACTGCATATTCGACCTGGAGTTCCGCGGCCCAAAGCATCATCACTCCTGCCACGAACGCCAAAATTCCCGAAAATTTGTATTTGCTCGCGCATTTGCCTTGCAGTTTTCGCCATGAAACCTCCGATTTCGATTTCACGCCGCGCCCATTGTTAGGTATCTGAAAGTTATCGTTAACGTACTCTTTGGTCTCCGTGAGAAGTTCTCGAAGTTCTCTTACCCACTGTTCACGTGTTTTCATTTGAATCGACCTATATTGCTGCTTTCAGAAAACTGGTTGCATACTCTTTCGTCAATTCACCCTCCTGAAGAGCATAATTCACGAGATGCGATACTATCTTTCCACTTCGTTCAGGGGAAATACTCTTATGCTCGGAAGACAGAAATTCGTGAGTTGCTATTACAGACGCTTCGATGATTTCACCAATATCGACTTGCGTTTCACTGCCCTTGCCAAGAATAAGCCAAGCCGGATTAACTTCATACTTCTCGCAAATGTCTATGATGAGTTTTAGGGGAACCTCGCGCTCACCTCTTTCATAATTCTTATACGCGCTTGAGGAGATCCCAAGTGTTTCAGCGAACGGAATCTGACTGATCCCGAGGCGGGTTCTGACCTCGCTAAGCCGCTTGCCGACATTTCTCAATGATTGCAGCTCTTGCATATGGTATCCATTTGTGTTCCATTTAGGCACGATTGGATCTATTTATCCTGATTCGGGCCCATTCATACCGAAATGGTACACGCATGGAGGCGACATTGAAATGACCAGCACTCTTGAATCTCCCAAGCAGCTAGCACGCCGAATTGGTTGGCCGGAGCGTCGCATTAGAAATCTGATCGCCGACAAGCAACTCCGGCATCACAAAGTTCGCGGTAGATATTTCATCCCGTTCGGCTCGATCGAAGAATACTTGGAAATGACGGAAATACTGCCATGCCACGACGCAGAACTGGACCGCGCCTCGTCACGCGAAAAGGTAAGCCCTTCTATTTCATTCGCTTCATCGACGACGATGGAAAGCAAAAAGATCGTTCAACGGGCGCAGCAGACAGCAGAGAAGCTGAGGAGGTTCTCGAAGAATTCTTGAAGGAACGGCGCGGCGTCGGACGACCTCAAGAACATCGCCGTGTGCTTATAGCGGAAGTGCTAGCCGACTATGCAGACTTTAAGGCCGATGAACGAGCGGCTGCGACACGGCTCGGTTACGCTATGACACATTTGCTCGCATTTTGGGGTGAGAAGACGGTGGATCACATCAATCGGGAAACGCTTAAGCGATATTTGCGATCGGCGAACCGCTCCCAATCAACGGTCCGTCGTGAGCTCTCTTGCTTGCGGGCTGCACTCAATCATGCGGTGGCGATGAACAGAATGGTACCTTTTGGAAAAATAGAATTGCCAAGAGAAAGCCAGCCGAAAAGGAGGTGGCTTACGCGTCAGGAAGCAGCTCGGCTTTTGCGAGCAGCTCGACAAGAATACCGAAGCCGCTTTCCATTGACACTCTTCATCTTGATGGCCTTGTACACTGGAGCGCGGACAAGTGCGTTGATGGAGCTTGAATGGTCTCAGATCGATTTTGAACGGCGTACAATCGATTTCAACAAATCAGCAGCTCAAGAGACCAACAAACGTCGAGCCCACATTCCGATTGGTCGCAAGTTGTACGGTCATCTTCTGCGCCGTTATCGAATGTCGGCAGGGAAAAGCCACTTTGTTTTCCACCAAAAAACGCAACCGAATACGCATATCGGGAGCGTTGTAAAAGGGTTTAGAGCGGCCTGCAAACGTGCCGACCTCAAGGAAGTCACACCACACACATTGCGCCACACTTGTGCTAGCTGGCTCGCTCAACGCGGCGAAAAAATGATCGATGCTTCGGCGTATCTCAATATGTCGGTTCCAACTTTGGGCAGGGTCTATGCGCACCACCATCCACAACACATCAAAGACCTGGCGGACCGCTTCTAGCCGGTACGCAAAATGTACACACTTCATTGAAACCAACAAGGCAAATCCAGGAAAAATCGAGTACTTTTGTGAAATAGTAAAATGGAGATTATTAAATGACATCAAATAGATATAGCAATATCGACCTTCCTCCGAAGGCAGAGGTCACAGGTTCGAATCCTGTCGGGTGCGCCAAATATTCCTCGATATGGCTATTTGAGAACTGCTGGTCAGCGTGGTGGCCGCAGCGTCGGCATCGACGTGGATGATTTCCTAATACTGATAGCCCGATCCCCCCAAACTTGTTCAACGGCCTCTGCACCACATCAGGATCAGCAGAATCGGCCCGCCGAGAAAGGTGGCGAATAGCCCCGCAGGTATGTCGAAGGGAAATATCAACGTGCGGCCCAACCAATCTGCAACGGTCATAATGAGCGCGCCCGTGACAGCTGCCGCCAATAGCTGCGGAAGCGGTCGCCCGATACCGCTAAGTTTAACCAAATGCGGGCCAAGCAGCCCCACGAAACTCAAAGGTCCCACGACAAGGGTGCCGGCGGCCGTCAATAAGGCGGCTACAAGAACGATAGCCAAACGACTTCGGCCCAAGCTCAATCCGACGGCTTGCCTGACCGCATCGCCGAGTGGCAAAAGCTCAAGCCAGCGCGACATCGATGCTGCCATGGCCAATAGAACAATACAGGAAACGAAGGCGGCTTTGGCTTGTTGCTCACCGACATAATAAGTTGATCCAGCCATCCAGCCGAGCAGCATTTGCATTCGAGGATCACCGCTCGCAATCAGCAAAGTGACCAAGGCGGACAGTGCGGTTCCAATCCCCATTCCTGTCAGCAACAGTCGATTTGGAGAAAAATTATGACGCCTGGCCAGTATCAATGCCACGAGTAAGGCGAGAAAGGCGCCCACATCAGCGCCGATCATGAGACTTGTCAAATCGACGGTCGACGTTGCGAAAATGACCACGATGACACCGAAGCAAGCGCCAGATGAAATCCCAAGAAATTCCGGCGAAGCCATGGAGTTTCCCGTGAGTCGCTGCATCAATATCCCCGCAATCGCCAGCATGGCCCCTGCAGAACACGATGCCAATACGCGCGGAAAACGAAACGGATAGAGCTGAACCAGTTCGGACGACGTACTGAGATGCAGGCCTTGTGGTCCTTGCCCCAAATGCAGGCTCAACCAGACGACAGTGGCAAGCAGAATGCTCATAACTGTTATCCAGACAGATGGGCGAGTCATGCGCCGGGGTGGGACTAGCCGTTGCGGCAACGGCTCGGCAGAGCGAGACCTCGCAATCAGCCACACCAGCAATGGTGCACCAAGAAATGCAACGGCAACGCCCGTAGGTATTTCCATTCCATCCTGAGCAAGCGCCTGCACACCTTGATCAGCAAACCAGAGGAGCAAGGCGCCTATCATCGGCGATACAAATATCTCGTCGCTAAATCGCCTTGCGCCCGAGAGGTGGGCGAGCGTCGGAGCTGCCATGCCTATGAACCCAATCACACCTACCGCACTCACGACAACGGCGGAAATACCAGTTGCTATGGCAAGGGCGGACAGGCGACCGAGGAATACGTTCATGCCAAGGTTTGTCGCGCAGTCATCGTTGAGCGTAAGCAAACCAAACGGCCTTGCGAAGACGATGGCAAGAACCGACGCGACCACAATTCGAGGCAAAAGATAGAACGCGCCAGACCAGTCATTCTGAATCAGAGAGCCACTGCCCCAAATGAAATACGAACGGATCGCTTCCTGATCCAGCAGATAGAAAAGGGTGCCCAGCGCCCCAAAATACAAGCAGACAAAAAGGCCGGCCAGGGTCAGCCTGTCCGGTGACAATGCTTTATCCCAGGCCACGGCGAATACGATCAGCAAAGCGACCATTGAACCGCAGAAGGCCACCATTTCCCGGCTGAATTCCAGCACTCCCGGAGCCCATAGAGCAGCAATTACCAGCGCCAGTTGCGCGCCGGCAGATACGCCAAGCGTTGTCGGCTCAGCTATCCGATTGCGTAGGACATGCTGGAAAATGGAACCCGCGAGACCCAGTGCCCAGCCGCAGAGGGCTGCAACAACGAGGCGGGGGATGAAACCGTGGTGGATGATGATCTGGTTTATGTCACTGCTGTCAGGCGAAAGGATCGCAGCCGTCCATCGCCCACCCGGCATGATTCTCTCTGCGTTGCCGATAGTCAGCATCAGTGCGAACACCCCCAACAAGAACAGGGCGCCTCTACCGGTCAACTTTGAATAGATAAGCCTTGGGCGGGCGGGCGGTATTCGATCGACGATCATGGAACACCGCCGCTGGGCAGGGCGGCGACGACACCATGAGCAAACTTTTCCGCGCTTGCTACCGCACCGAAGAACCACATGCCGGGTAACACGCTGATGCGATTGTGCCGGACAAACGGCAGGTTCCTCCATACCGCACTTTTCGCTTCCACCTGGATCAGGTCAGTATCGCTGAGCCCGAGATAGAGAAGATGTGCCTCGTTTGCGCTGGCCAGCCGGTCTATACCGACAATGGCATATCCCCATGGATTGGTTTTCCCGGTCCACGCATTGATGACACCCATGCGATCCAACACGTCCTGAAATAGGCTGTTCCGGCCAAAGACCATCACATTGCGTTCGTCGATGAAGCGGGCGAGATAGACCGGCCTTGCATAGCCTCGCATCGTGGCGCGACCTCGAACAATGGCTGCCTCCGCCAGGTTGATTGCTATTTCGGCGGCCTCGCTTCTGCCGAACAAAGCGCCCAAACGTCGAAGTTCAGATTGCGCCTTGACATAAGGTTGACCATTCGACGTATAGATCGCGGCTGAAATACAGGGCGCAATGAGTGCAAGCGCGGGTATCGCACCCGCCTGACCTTCGTTCAAGAGGATGAGATCAGGCTTGACCTGTATGAGCATCTCGAGGTTGGGGGTCGAGCGTAGACCGAGCTCGACCGTGCTGGCAGGAAGTTTCGGCAAACCAACCCATTGATGATAGCCATCGGTCTCGGTCAATGCCACCGTGTTCAAACCAAGTTGCAAAGCCATCTCCGCCAGGGTCCAGTCAAGGACGGCGATACGGTCAGGCTTTGGCGTGCTGGGCGCCGCCTTGGCTGTGGCAATAGTACAGCCGAGTGGCAGGCCGGCCGACACATGGAGAAATCGCCGGCGATTCAAAACGGCAAGCCATGTTACCATTTATAGGACATAGTACCCAGAACACTGCGACGCAGTCCGTAATAACAAATCGTGTCGCCATTACACGATGCAACGTATTTCTTGTCGAAGAGATTGGTGGCATTAAGCGCAACGTTCCACCCCTTCAACTTGCTATTCGCAATACCGAAGTCATAACCGATTGCCGCATCCACCAATGTGAAAGCTGGAATGGTCAGCGTGTTCGTCTCATTGCCATTTCGCTTGCCTTCGTACCGGATCCCCAACCCAAGCTTGAGCCCCGATGCCTTGCCCTCCGCAAAAGTGTAATCGGCCCATATTGACGCCATGTCGCGCGGCAGGCCAACTAGATCATTGCCAACCCAGCTGGGATCGAGCGACCTTGATACAACATTGGTGATATGGGTGTAGCTCGCCCGCACATTGAGATTATCCAACACGCTGGCGACGGCGGACAGTTCCACACCCCTTGCATGGACTTCACCAATCTGGTTGCTGAAGGTGGGATTGTCTGGATCTGTCGTCTTGACATTTGTCTGCTTCAGATCGAATACCGCAGCCGTGATGAAACTCTCGTATCCATCCGGCTGATATTTGACGCCGGCTTCGTATTGCTTGCCTTCGGTCGGCTTGAAGGCATTTTTGTTGGCGTCGGTACCTCCGGTCGGTTGGAACGAGGTTGAGTAGCTAATATATGGCGCGAGGCCATTGCTGAACATGTAGACCGCGCCAATGCGTCCCGTCAGTGCGTTATCATCCGCATCATCGGTAACGACCCCTTCGATCTTGTTCGTTGTTTTGCCGCTTATCCAGTCCTGGCGCAAACCGCCAACAATCGAGAGATTGTCGATCTTCAACTGATCCTGCGCATAAATCCCCAACTGGCTGCGGACTTGGTCGGTGTGCCCGCTGATGGCAGGTCGCGTTATACCGATATTATATACCGGCTTGAATATATCCAGACCGGGTAGGCCGAAGTTCAAGCCATAAGTCTGTTCCAGCGTGGTGCGCTGATAGTCCAGACCCATCAGCAGAGTATGCTGAAGCGGGCCTGTGTCGAATTTGAACTCCGACTGGTTGTCGACGGTGAACTGCCCCAACTTGTCCTCATCGTACAGCGCGTAGCGCTTGAGTGTACGGTTGTCCTCGCCTAACCCGAAATCAAATACCGCCCCGAGTACCGCTTTCATATGGCGGTATCGCAGATTCTGCCGGACAACCCAGTTCGGATTGATCCGGTGTTCCAACGCATAGCCAATGCTTGTACTCTCACGCGAATATTCGTTGAAGCTTGGATCCCCACCATAGAAGCTGGTTGGTATCTGGCCCAGCGGATTGCGCAGCACAGTACCTTGCGAAGGCAAGGTATAATAATTTCCGAGGTCAGGATCATTCTGATAGGAGGCAAGAAACGTCAACGTCGTGTCTGCATCCGGCGCCCAGGTCAGAGCGGGCGCGATGGCGATGCGCCGATCCCTCGTATAGTCGATCTGCGTATCGGTCACTCGCCCAATCCCTGTGATGCGGTAGGACCACTGACCTTCCTTGTCCACCGGACCTGAGAAGTCAAAGGTTCCCTGTGCACGTCCGTAGCTGCCGGTTTGCAATGATACTTCGTGCAGGGGTTCATCGGTTGGCCGCTTGCTGACGAGCTCGATGACGCCACCGGGCGAAGCTTGCCCATAGAGTACCGATGCTGGGCCGCCAATTCGTTCCACACGCTCAAGCAGATAGGGATCGATCTGATTGATGCCCCAGGTCCCATCTGTCAGCCTCAGGCCATTGAGATACTGGCTCACCGCGAATCCACGCGAATAAATGTCGTCACGCTGGCCAGACCGCCCGAAAGGTTCGACGACGCCTGGCGTGTAACTCAGAACTTCGGGCACACTTTGCGCCTGACGCGTCTCTATTTCGTTCCGTGAAACGACTGTGACCGACTGAGGCGTTTCGATAAGCGGCGTGTCAGTCTTTGTGCCACTTACGCTCTTCGCCGCGACAAAACCATCGGTTCGTCCCCATTGTTCCGAACGGCCCTGGATAGTGATGGGTTCAAGCACGATGGATCCATCTGCACCAACCCCATCATTGCCTGCTACTTTGCCTGCATTGAAAACCATCACGGTATTGTTGTTTGCAAAACGGTAGGTCAGACCGGTTCCCGACAGCAATGTCACCAGGGCCTGTTGCGCGGTCATTGATCCGTTCAGCGGCTTTCCCGATGCTGAAATGGGCGCGTTTTCACGAAAGACAACTGACAGACCTGTGATCCGGCCGATATCGTTCACACCTTGAGGTACAGGTTTGGCGGCGATGTGAAATGAGAATCTCTGCTGGGTCACCGGCGCTTGCTGAGCGGCGGAGATTGAAACCGGACTGACCGTCAGCAGAAGAACTGCAACCGATAACAAGCCCTGTGTCTGTATTATTTTCGTATCGCGCATATAGCCGCCCCTTAGCTTCACCAGGCAAGACGGCTGCAAGTCGCACATAACCGTCTTTGTAAGCTCCACGTTTGGAATGGCCGTCCACTGAACCAAAAGAGATAAAAAATCCGGGGGAGTGTGGAACGCTGTAAATGAACGGCTTTCTATTTACGGTCGCAATATCGTCAGCCGGTTTGCAACCGTATTGATCTGAAACCCGACACTGGCTTGCAGGGATAGAAGCGCAGCATCAGGATCGCCGAGCGAAAAGCTGCCGGTAACCCGTTCACTGGCCAGGCCGGCCGTTACAAGGACGATCCTTCCGGGACGGTATCGTTCTATCTCTTTGACGACATCCGAAAGGCGAGCGCGATAGAAAACAAATCGACCATTGTGCCAAGCCAAAGCATCGTCGATACTGATGTTCTCGACTGCTGCCACGCCTTTTCGATCGAGGCGAGCCCGCTGCCCCGGTTCCAGAATGGGTTGTTGTTGCGGATTTTCAGATGCTATCAAAACCTTGCCGCGTTCAAGCGTAACGACCCCCTCATCGTCGAGCAAACGCACATCAAAACGCGTCCCTAGAACCCTGATATCACCGAAATCCGTCTCGACGATGAACGGCAAACCGGTATGGCTCACGTCGAAAAAGACAGCACCCCGCAGGAGGCGAACGCGCCGCTCATCAGTTGTGTAGTGCACCGCAAGCGCACTATCAGCATCAAGAAGTGCGACCGAGCCGTCGGACAGATTGATGCTTCGACGCTCACCTTTGCCGGAGCTATAATCGGCGGTTAGATTTTGCAGAATGTTGGGCTGTTCAAGCCAGAGACCGACCCCCAGCAAGAGACACAGTAAAGCGGCGGCGCCACCCAACCGTTTAGAAACCCGCCGCTGTGCTTTTCCGCGGTCCATTGCCTGGAGATACCGAGAGAGTTGGGCGGCCTCTTGCTCTGCCAATCGGACGCCGGGTGCCTCTGTTGCATTCCATGCTTCCTCGACCAGGCGAAACGCACGTTCATGCTCCTCGCTCGCCTGAAGCCAAAGCTGGAAGTCCTGGTGATCTACACCCTTGCCAGTTTCACGCAATCGGAGGAACCACTGCCTCGCTTCACGGCGAATATGAGTGTCAGATTGTTTCATGAAATCTCAGATCGGTCACCTTATCCAGCAAGACATTGATCCGCATGAACAGTCTTTCGGACAATAGGAACCCACTCTCATACCATATTGTCGGCTAGCGCCATCTCGCATGCGGAAACGGCACGGGACATATGCTTGGCAACGGCACGTTCGGAGATATCGAAAGCGCCGGCGATGTCCACGAAACTGCGACCGTGTATACGATTGAGCAGGAAGATATGTCTGGTCCTGGTGGGCAGCGCCGCCAATGTTTGATCGATTGTCCGGATGCTGTCCCGCACAACCATTTCGTCCAACGGAGTTGACTGGGCTCCTGCATATTGTTCAGGAAGTATGCCTTCCAGAAAACGCGCACGCGCCTTTTCTGCGCGGAGGTGATCTATGGCAGCGTTGCGCGCACAGCGGTTGAGAAAGGCCGATTGATTACCGGTACATTCGATCGCCCGGCCCCAGATTCGCAGGAAGATATCCTGTACGAGATCACGGGCGGTCGCCGCACATCCGACCTTGTGTCGAATCTGGCGTTCGAGCCGCAAATGCTCATCATTGTAAAGTCTCTCGATGTCCCCCACGCGACTATTCATTGATCTCAGCTACACGCATGTGGCTCCCCCTGGAAAACCTTCCATTGAAAAGACGTTAAAAAAATTCCTAGCAATCACAAATAATTAGACAAATTCTAAGGTCGGACGTTCACCCTCACGCCCGCGATTAATTCTTGTATAAGAATGTCAACTTTATGCAATGGAATAATTGGCGCCGCAGTTCGGCGACACAGGACGGCCGGAAACACCAATACGCAGCTTCGAAGCAAATGCGTGCTGCAGCGGCGCGACCAACCATACGACGACCCTGGCGCGCGTCGCTCAAGCTCCGCTGGCGGATCTGCACCCGCCAGCCGATCGTCATGGACGCTAGAATTGCACCGACAGATCCGCCTTGATGGAGTTGTCCTTGGCATCCGGCGAGAATTGCCCGGTATAGGAAATGCCCACGCTGGTGTTCCTGCCGATATTGACGTCAATACCGGCTTCGACCAGTGCGATGTTGCGCGCGGTCGCCACGCCCTGAGCCGTGAACTCCCGTCCACCTCTGAAGGACAGGCGCTGTTCCGGCGTCGTGTCGCCGAATGTGTGGCTCCAGCCCACCATGCCACGGGCCGTCAGCGTCATGCTCTTACTGATGGCGAAATCATGCGAGACCCGCAGCCCCAGGACCGTCGTCTCCACGTCGGTCGAGCCTGCCATGCCGGTCAAGTTGCTGATCGCGCCATCTTCCGTGAAGCCGCTCGACCGCAGATGCACATAGCTCGCCGCTGCAAATGGTTCGAACGTGGCATAGGGCCGGTCGATCCGGTAACCCACTTCGCCGAACAATTGCACGCTCTGCGCATCGTAGGAGGCACGATGCGTATTGCTCGCCTCGCCAAAACGGGCGTTGCGTTTGCTGTCGATTTCATGCCGGGCGATATTGGCGCCGAAGCGAAGGCCGAGTGCATCGAACTGCGTTCCGCCATAGATGCCGACCTGATAGCTGTCGATCGAAGCCTTGTTGCCGGCGCTCTGCAGCGACGTATCGCCATGGGCGGCAAGGATACCGAGCCGCCAGCTGTCGGCGACGACGCCGTCGAAGCCGGTGACGAAACCGCCGGTGCTGCCGCTATAGCCCGCCGCATTGCCATCGCCGGTCACATGGGACCAGTTGCCATAGGCCTGCCCCCATAGCGCCATGGTGGTCGCATCCGGCAGCGAACCCGTGTTCATCAGATCGAATGCCGCGCTGCCCTCGGGCTTGCCCGTCTCCGGTCCGAACGCCAGTCGTTGCGCCGCGCCATTTCCCGCTGCTTCGGACTGCTGCGGCTTGATTACCACGCCGTCGAAAGCCGCCCGCACCCGCGCACTTGCCGCATCGGCGATGAAACGGCTGCCGCTGATCAGCGCACTTTTCACATTGGCCTGGATATCTGCAACGAGGGGTGCTGCGATCGCCGATGGCGCGGCGCTGTCCTTCGACACGACGATGGCATCATGCAGTTCATTGCCGAAGCCGAGCGATTCGATGCCGTCGAGCATCGCCCGCTGGTTGCCGGTGCGGCCATGGGTGCTGAAGCTTGTGCCGTTGCGCTCCAATGTGGCCGTGATGTCATGCGGATTATAGGCGAGCGTGGCTCCGATGAAGACATAGCCAGGCTCGGCCTTGTCGAACGTGCCGGAGCGCTTGCCCTCGAAGGTGACGATCTTGTGGCTCTGGCCGATCAGCGCCACGGTTTCCTGTGGCGTCAAGGCTTGCGACGCATCTTCGAGCCGCAGCGTGACAACGCCGCCGAGGAGATTGAGATCGCCCTTGACCGCGAGCTGATCGGCGCCGGCCTTCCCGACCTCGATATCCAGCAGGCTGCCCTTGTCGAAAGTTGCATCGCGCTCGACATGCATCGTACCAATGCCATGGCCCGGCGAAACCGCGCCGCCCGCTTGCGCCGCAAGCGAGGCAACCGTGCCGGCACCGCTAAGCACGCCGCCATCCTTGATCACCGCATTGCCCATGCGTCTGTCGAGCAGGACCATGCCGTCATCGATCGTCACCTCCTCCTCGATCACAGGCGTCGGCTGCGGCACCAGGACGCCACGCTCGGCATCGGGGTTTTCCCCGTCGGTCGCGACGTCCGTCGGATTCGCTGCCATGATAGCAGCTTCGACGGCGACGGTGAGATCCTCGATCTGCTTGGGCGTCAGGTAATGCTGCACAGCCGCCAGAGCCTCAGCCGTTTTCGCCAATAGTTCCGCCGTCGTCAGCTTCTGGATTTCTTCCGCCTTTTCGACTTCGGCGAGCTTGTCCTTGTTGTCCTGGGCAAGCTCCGCCTTGACCCGCTTGCGTGTCTCAACCGGCAGCTCGGCGATCTGCGCCGGCGTGCCTTTCGCCAGCTTCTTGTCGTCTGCGAGCAATTGGCGCGCCGCCGGAAGAGCGTCCGTCTGCTCCTGCGTCAAATGACGCTTGTAGATCGCCAGCGTCGCTTCGGACTGGCGGGCAAGATCGGCAGGCGACATCGCCCTGATCGCGTCGATCTTTTCCTGTTCCGCCGTCTTCTGCGCATCCGTCAGATTGACCTGGATCGCATCGCGCTCGTCCTTCGACATTGCAACGAGTTGCTCCCCCGTCTTCGCCTGGTCGTTTTCCACCTTTTCGACTTCAGCAAGCTTCTCCGGCGTCAGATGCAGCTTGACCCGCTCGCGTGTGTCGTCCGACAGTTCGGCGATCTGCGCCGGCTCGCCTTCCGCCAGCTTCTTGTCGTCTGCGAGTTGCAGTTCAAGCTTGCGCGCCTCCTGGGCAGCGGGAAGTGCCTCAAGTTGCGCCGTGCTCAGATAGGGCTTCTGGGCATCGATC
>NZ_JAPMAB010000008.1:0-65498 GCF_026420825.1 Phyllobacterium sp. 0TCS1.6A | reverse complement strand
CTTCTCCGGCGTCAGATACGGATTGACCCGCTCGCGGGTGGCGTCCGACAGTGCGGCGATCTGCGCCGGCGTGCCTTCTTCCGCCAGCTTCCTGTCGGCAATCGTCGTTTTGAGACCCTCGAGGGCAGTGTCCGCCGTCGCATCCGGCCCGGACAGCTTTCCCAATGCCGCCTTGACGGCGTCCTTGGTCTTGCCGGCAGCGGTCATGGCCTCGCTGTATGCCTTCCGGTCCGTGTCCGCCGTCGTCTTCGCGTCGGTGAATGTCTTCACCTGCGCCTCAAGGGCGGCGATATCACGCTTGCCGGCGCCTGGCTCGTTTATCGCCTTTGCCGCAACGACCGCAGCCTCGGCCGAATCCTTGGCCGCTTCGAGCGTCTTGACGACCTCTTCGCCCAGCGTGAGAGAATTGTCGGCATCTGCCAGCAGAACATCGCGCTCGGTATCCGGCCGCTCGCCTTCCTTCTCGATTGCCGAAACGGCAACCTTCGACGCGCCCTTGTCTGTCGCTATGCCGACAAGCTTCTTCCAATGCTTCGATCGGTTGTCGACCTGTTCTTTCAACTTATCGCGGGCCGTCCTGAGCCCGTCAAGGCCGGCATCGTCCCCCGTCTTGTAGGCCTTAAACGCCTTGCGCAGTTCGAGCTCGGCGGCTTCCAAGGCAGCTTCGGCCGGGATCGCCTCAGCGAGGAACGCGCTCAACGCCGCCCGTTCGGAGGGCTCCGCCCTGGGAGCAAGGCCGGCCAGCAACGGACGGACCGAGTCCGGCAGCGGATTGCCCTTTTCGTCGATCCATTTGTCGGTCCAGGCACCAATGGCATCACGCCTGCCCTCGGCGATAAACGTACCATCATCCGTCCTGAACACCACGGATTTGGGTTGGCCGTCGACAACGTCGGTGAACTCGATCACATCCTTGTCGTTGACGCGTTTCGTGATCTTGGTCAGCACCTTATTTGTGTAGAGTTCTAGTTCGGTCCACTTGCCACCGACCATTTTTGAATATCGAGACGTCACGACTCCTTTGTCCAGCAATTCATGGCTAGACAGTTTGCCGTCCACAAAGGTGTCTTTCCGGGTGTAGTGGCGGTCTACCAGGCTGGTCCATTCTGCGATCACGGCCTCATTGGAATCCAGATCCTCCTTCTTCTGATAGACACCATCGCGCAAATCGGTACGTCTGGTGGTGACGCGCTTCGTGACAGGATCGATGTCTTCCCGCTTTTCAAACGAGGGGTGGGCGGAACTTGGACCGGACAATCTCAAAATTAAGTTGCCTTTGGGATCGAACTCTTCCCTGCATATGTTCCTGTTTTGATCGAAGTAATCTCGGGAAACAAGAACATTGTTCACATACTTGTCTTTGCGGGTATAAAGCCCACCTACAAGCGTGTGCCACCTCGAATAGACGCTGCTATTGCCGCTATCGCGTTCAATCCACTCTGGCCCAACCGGGTCCTCCGCCAATGCCATATCGACAGGCATGACGATGACCGGCGCTGCAACGAGCAGCGTTGCGGCAAGCAAACAGCGGCCGGCAGCGAGACCAAGGCCCAGTCTTTTGCGGCGCGGGCCAAGCATAAGGCAGGCACAGCGCAGCAAAGCCATCAGGCGGCGGCGAGCAGAACGCGAAACAATATTGGAATGCGGCAATACAACTTTCGAAGACATCAATTCATCCCTTGAAATCGCAGAAAATATTTTCATCAGACATGCGCATCCTGCTGCCTGAATCGCGGCCGCCGGCGCTGGTTTTCCCGTAGATGGACCGCGCCAAAGCGGAGTCCGGCATTCCTTACCTGCGGCCGGAGGCATCCGACCCGGATGTCCGCAGCGTCTTGCTCAAATGAGGCAGGGATTCATTCATTGGCGCCAATGTTTTGGCGCCGTCATTATTCCGGGGCACCAATATTCTGGGACGCAGAATATTCGGGGCGCACCCGGCATTACTGGTGAAGTAAAAAACAGTTCTCCGGTTCTAAAACTAAGGGCCGAAGTTCAAACATCGAGATCCGGCTTATGGGCAGCCAGAGGGCATCGTGACCGCAATGGTGGTCGGATTCCCCCCGCAATAGGTATATTGGCAATATGGTTCGCTTCTACGCGATGAAAAAGCGCTTGTCTCTTCGACGTTCGTAGCATTGTGGAAAAGAATCCGGCGGAGATGCAGGATTGTACCGCTGCCATGGGCGCATTCGGACCGGTGTTGCTGAATGACGTCAGCGGGTGGCGACTCCGAAGTGCGCCGGATTTCAGGTGTCGAGCCGCAATAGTTGCGGCGTCCGCTTCTTGCTGCAAACCAGCACTTTGCAATATATTCAAGCAACAATATGCAATTATTCTTTGTGCCATGCGGAGGATAGTTGAGGTTGCTGCATCTCGCCATCGAGCGCTGCCGGGCCGGAAAATTGCCGTTGCGCGATCCGATTCATGACCGCTGCGACATTTCAACCCACGCTCGAAAAATCCTGCACCAGGTGAACTCGATGGGAAAAAAGGATTGCAATAATGTACCGCGTGCTTCGGCAGGCTCAGCATGAGGGGGGTGTGGGGCTCAGCATGAGGGGGGTGGGCTCGGCATGGGGGGGGCTCAGCATGAGGGGGTAGAGATTGGCAGGGCGGTGATTCGGTGGGGCCTGCTGCTCAATCATGTAAAAAAATCACCCGGCATTGTCGGAAATCCGAATCCCCGCCCGTCCTTGGCTTATCGACAGCACGAGACAGAAGGACAATGACCATGCCAAGTACGATACGCCTGCACCGCGTCTTTGCGACCAGCCCCGAAAAGCTCTACCGGGCCTTCACCGAAGCCGATGCGCTGGCCAAATGGCTGCCGCCGCACGGTTTCACCTGCACCGTCCACAGTTTCGAGGCCAGCGTCGGCGGCGCGTTCAAGATGTCGTTCCGCAATTTCACCACCGGCAACAGCCATTCGTTCGGCGGCGAATTCCTCGAACTCGTCCCGGGCGAGCGCCTGCGCTATACGGACAGGTTCGACGATCCGAACCTGCCGGGCGAGATACAGGTGACCGTGCTCCTGAAGAAGGTCTCGGTCGGGACGGATGTGAACATCACCCAGGAAGGCGTGCCGGATGTCATTCCGGCGGAAGCCTGCTACCTCGGCTGGCAGGAATCGCTGCGCAACCTCGCCCGGCTCGTCGAACCGGAGATCAACGAATAGGCCGATGAAACGGGTGGGCAGGAGAGGCGCCCGGGCGGGAAAAGGTTCGCCCGGCCATCACCTTGCCTGAATTGCCCAGCCGAATTCCCGTCCGGGATTCGCAAGTTCATTGCAGCGTGGCCTGCTCCGCGCGCAAGGCATCCGCCATGTCGAGCACGATCCGCGAGCGCTTCTGCGTCGGGAACAGCATCAGCGTGCGGAAGCTGACCGAGGGGCGCATCGGGCGCAATACAAGGCCGCGCTCCAGATATCCGGTCGCCGTGACCGGATCGACGATGCCGCAACCGACGCCGGCGAGCACCAGCGCGCAGATGGTCGAGGAATAGGCCGTCTCGACGACGATCTGCGGCGCGACGCCATGGGCGAGGAAAATCGCCTCGGCCTCGTGCCGCGTCGTATCCTCCGGCGCAAGCGCAACAAAGGGCAGCCGGTCGAGGTCGGCCGGGGTAATGACCTGCCTTGCGGCAAGCGGGTGCCCGGCCGGCATGGCGAGGACCGCCGCGATCGTCGCGAATGGCTCGGCCTCGACGCCGCTGGTATCGATCTCGTCGGCGGTGACGGCGATGTCGAGCTGGTTGGCGGCGACCATGTCGCGGATGATCGACGATCCGCTCACCGCGAGGGAAACGGCGATGCCGGGATGTTTCCTGCGGAAGCGGGCGATGGCGCCGGGGACGAGATTGGTGCTGAAGGCCGAGAGGCAGGCGATGCGGATATCGCCCGAGCCATAATCGCGAATCCTCGCCGCGGCGCTCCTGAGCTTGGCGAGGCCGGCCAGCGACGTCTGGACCTCGCGGAAAAACAGCTGCCCCTCCGCCGAGGGCGTCATGCGGCCCTTTTCCCGGTCGAAGAGCTTGAACCCTATCGAACGCTCCAGCGTCATGATCGCCTTGCTGACCGCCGGCTGGGACATGCCGAGCGCTTCCGCCGCGCGCGACGTGGTGCCATAGGTCATGACCGCCTGATAGGTCTCGATCTGCCTGACATCCATGGCGGTACCTATAACTGAATGGAATAGATTGGCGCTATCTTAGTATTGGACTGAATTGCCGCCCGCATGTCAACATGCGTCACCTTCTGGAGATGCGAAAGAATGCGGGACGAAACCAAATATGTCAGCCGGGCGGAGGTCAGCCTTGAGGGTTATGACAGCCTGACGGTGCCGGTCTACCGGGCTTCCACGATCCGTTATCCCGATGCGGCTTCCTTCACGGCGCGCTTCGAACGGGATGCGGACAGCTATGTCTACGGGCTCTACGGCACGCCCACCCACCGCTATCTCGAATACAAGATCACCGAGCTCGAAGGCGGCGTGCGCACCGTGCTGGCGCCATCGGGACAGGCGGCCATCACCAGCACCTTCCTGGCGCTGCTCCATTCCGGCGACGGGGTGCTGATCCCCGACACGGCCTATGGGCCGGTGCGCGATTTCGCCCGGCACGAACTCGCCGCTCTCGGCATCGAGGCGGTTTTCTACGATCCCTGCGATCTCGGTGCGCTTGCAGCGCTTGTCGACGAGCGGACGCGCATGATCTGGGTGGAATCGCCGGGCTCCGTCACCATGGAGGTGCAGGATTTGCCGGCCATCGTGGCTCTGGCGCGAGGAAAAGACATCCTGGTCGGTTGCGACAATACCTGGGCGACGCCGTTGAACTTCAGGCCGATCGACCATGGCGCGGATATCGTCGTCGAAGCGCTCAGCAAGCATTTCAGCGGCCATTCGGATATTCTCATGGGGTCGGTGACCGTCGCCGACGAAGCGCTGGGCTACAAGCTCAAGGCAGCGTTCGGCCGCATCGGCATCGGCGTATCGCCGGATGATTGCGCGCTGGTGCTGCGCGGCATCGAAACCCTGCCCGTGCGCCTCAACCGGGCGGCAGCCTCGGCCGGCACGATCGTCGACTGGCTGGTGCAGCATCCGCTGGTGGAAGAAGTGCTGTTTCCCGCCGTGCCCGGCAGCCCCGGCCATGACATCTGGAAGCGCGATTTCGCCGGCTCCTGCGGCGTGCTGACATTCTCGCTTATCGATTCCGTGAGCGCCGGCGCCGGAAATGCGCTGGATGCGCTCGAGCTGATCTCCATCGGCGCCTCCTGGGGCGGCACGAAGAGCCTGATCGCGCCGACCTCGATCAGGAGCCTGCGCACCGCGCGGCCATGGACGGGGCCGGATCATCTGCTGCGGCTCAGCGTCGGGCTCGAACATCCGGCCGACATACTGGCCGACCTGGAACGGTTTTTTAAGGCCCTCGAACCGGCTGCGACCAGCACGGCGAAGGCGGAGGTGGCATGACGGCTTGCGGGCCGGGCATTGAGCATATCGGCGATCGCCTGCGGGAACGGGCGACGGATAACAAAGGGGAACGAACATGCGCAACATCAGCAATTGGATAAAAGCGACGTCTCTGGCTGCCTTCATGGCCGCCACCGGCCCTGCCGGCCATGCCGTGGCGCTCGGCTATGATACTTCCGGCGTAAAGATCAGCGAGGAACTCGCCGCGCGGGTGCCCGAGGACATCCGCAAGGCGGGCGTGCTCGTCGGCGGGTCGGACAATGACTATGCGCCGTGGGAATATCTGGCGGGCGAAGACGGCCAGACGCCGGAAGGGATCGACATCGACATCGGCAAGGCCATCGCCGCCAAGCTCGGGCTCAAATATGAATCGCGGACGGCGCAGTTCACCACGATCCTGCCATCGCTCGGCACCAATTACGATCTCGGCCTTTCCGCCTTCTCGATCACGGAAGAACGCAAGAAGGTCGTCGATTTCGTCTCCTATGCCGAGACCGGCAATGAATGGATCATCAAGGCGGGCAATCCGACCGGTTTCGACCCGAACGACATATGCGGCCGGCAGATCGCCGTGCAGAGCGGCAGCCGCCACGAGGAGCGCCTCGGCATCGTCGACAAGGAATGCACGGATGCCGGCAAGGCCAAGCTCGTCCTGCTGCCGTTCAAGACCCAGACCGAGGCCGTTACCCGCGTCGCCACCGGCGGTGCGGCTGCGACCGTAACCGGCAGCGCGACGGCGCTCTATGCCGCCTTCATCTCCAAGGGAACGCTGGAAACCGTGCGGCCGGTCGGCGCGGCGCTCAATGTCAGGGGCCTCAATGGCCTGGCCTTTGCCAAGAAGGATACGGAACTCGCCAAGCTCATCGCCGACACGCTCAACGTGCTGATCGAGGATGGAACCTATACGGCGATCCTCGATGCCTGGGGCATGCGCGCCGTTGCCGTCGACAGGGCCCATATCAATCCTGCATCGGAGCATTGATGTGAGCGGGACCAGCATCGAACTGGCGGGCAAGGGCGGACAACTGGACAAGGGCGGGAAGCCGCATGATTTCGTCCGCAACGAGGTGGTGCCGAGGCGGCATCCGGGACGCTGGGTGGCGGTGGCGCTCATCCTCGTCATCTGCATCCAGGCGGCGCATGGCGTCGCCACCAATCCCAATTTCCATTGGGCTACCTATGCGGAGCACCTGTTCTCGCCTTTTGTCCTGCGCGGCGTCGGATGGACATTGCTGCTGACCGTCATCGCGATGGCCATCGCCATTCCGCTCGCGCTCGCCTTGGTGATCATGCGCGACAGCGGCAATCCCATCCTTGGCGGCGTCGCCTGGTTCTGGGTCTGGTTCTTCCGCGGCACGCCGGTCTATACGCAGCTCGCATTCTGGGGCCTGTTCGCCGTGCTGTTTCCGCGCATCTCGCTCGCCGTGCCGTTCGGCCCGGAACTTTTCAGCATCGACAGCCGCCTGATCGTAACTCCGGCGGTCGCCGCCATCGTCGGCCTGAGCTTCAACGAAAGCGCCTATCTGGCGGAGATATTCCGCGCCGGCTTCCGCGCCATCGATCGCGGCCAGACCGAGGCGGCGCAGGCCATCGGCATGTCGCAGGCCAAGATCTGGCGGCGCATCCTGATCCCCCAGGCCATGCGGACGATCATCCCGCCGACCGGCAACGAGACCATCGGCATGTTGAAAATGACCTCGCTGGTGCTCGCCGTGCCCTTCACGCTCGACCTCATGTTCGCCACCAATGCCATAGCCAACCGCACCTACCTGCCCGTGCCGCTGCTGCTGGTCGCCGCAACGTGGTATCTGGCGATAACCTCGCTGCTCATGGTCGGCCAATATTATCTCGAACGTCATTTCGGGCGCGGCCATGATGTCATCGCCGTCAAGGGAGGGCCGCGCTGATGCATGGCACCCCGTTGAAACCCACGGTCGAGCTCCAGGCCGTGCACAAGTTCTATGGCGACTTCCACGCCCTGTGCGGCGTCGACCTGACCATCGGCAAGGGCGAGGTCTGCGTCGCCATCGGTCCCTCGGGATCGGGAAAATCCACCCTGCTGCGCTGCATAAACCAGCTTGAGATCGTCTCCGCCGGCCGGATAAGCCTCAATGGCGAGCTTCAGGGTTACAGGGAGATCGATGGCAGGCTGCACCAGCTCTCGGCGCGCCAGATCGCCGAACAGCGCCGCCGCACCGGCATGGTGTTCCAGCGCTTCAACCTGTTTCCGCACATGACGGCGCTGCAGAACGTCACCGAGGGACCGGTGCACGTCAAGGGACGGCCGAGCAAGCTGGCGAAGGAAGAGGGCAACGCACTGCTGGAGCGCGTCGGCCTCGGCGGGCTCGGCAACCGCTATCCGAACCAGCTTTCCGGCGGCCAGCAGCAGCGCGTCGCCATTGCCCGCGCCCTGGCGATGGACCCGGAAGTCATGCTGTTCGACGAGCCGACATCGGCGCTCGATCCGGAACTCGTGGGCGAAGTTCTCGACGTCATCAAGGATCTCGCCCGCGCCGGAATGACCATGATGCTGGTCACCCATGAAATCGGCTTCGCCCGCGAGGTCGCCGACCATCTGGTGTTCATGGACAATGGCGCCATCGTCGAAAGCGGCAGGCCGCAGGAGGTGCTCTCGAATCCGAGCGAGGCCCGTACCCGGGCATTCCTCTCCAAGGTCTTCTAGGAGCTGACTTTGCCTGAACGCCATACCAATCCCGATGGAGACGCCATGAGCGAACTTGATGCAATTCTTGGCCATGTGGATGCCAATCTGCCGGGTTCGGTCGAAAAGCTGCGGCAGTTCCTGGCCTTTCCATCGGTCTCCAGCCAGCCTGACGGCAAGCCCGGCATAATCGCCTGCGCCGACTGGCTGAAATCGGAGCTCGGCGAGCTTTGCACCGACGTCCGGGTGATCGCCACGGCCGGCCATCCGCTGGTCATGGCGCGCATGGGCTCGGGCAGCGGTCCGCGAGTGCTGTTCTACGGCCATTACGATGTCCAGCCCGCCGAACCGCTCGACGCCTGGGATACGCCGCCATTCGAGGCCGATATCCGGGACGAGGATGGCCTGCAGCGCATCTATGCGCGCGGCGCTTCGGACAGCAAGAGCCAGGTCTGGTCCGTCGTCGAGGCGTTTCGGGCATGGAGGAAAACCGTGGGTGACCTGCGCATCGATGCCACCCTCCTCTTCGAAGGCGAGGAGGAGACGGGTTCGCCCAGCCTGCCGGACTTCATCGAGGCCTATCGCGACGAACTCAGCTGCGACGTCGCCTTCATTTGCGACAGCGACATGTGGTCCGCGACGAGACCGGCGATCACCACGCGCCTGAAGGGCCTGGTGCATGAGAAGCTCACGATCCATGCGCCGAACGGCGATCTCCATTCGGGCCATTTCGGCAATGTCGCGGTCAATCCGGTGCGGGTGCTGGCAAGGGTCCTCGCCGCGATCCATGACGATGAAGGGCGCGTGACCATTGACGGTTTCTACGAAGGCGTCGACGCCGTGCCGTCGACACTGCGGCAGCAATGGCAGGCGCTCGATGTCGAGGAAGCGCTGGCGGGCGTTTCGATCGCGGGCGGGCCCGATGAAGGCGGTTTGGGCACGATAGAGCTGATGTGGGGCCGCCCCGGCATCGACTTCAACGGCCTCGTTGCCGGCAATACGGGCCCGGGCGAGCGCTCGGTCCTGCCCGGATCGGCCACGGCGCGGCTATCGTTCCGCCTCGTCGGCCGGCAGCGCCCGGAGCAGATCCGCGCCGCGTTCCGCAGCTTCGTCGAAGCGAGGCTACCCGCAGGCTGCCGCGCCGAATTCGAAGGCAGTGGCGGAACCGCCGCCGTGTCGGTGAACGACGCCAGTGCCCATGTCGCCGCCACCGCAGGCGCGCTCGAAACGGAATGGAACCAGCCGCCGCTGCTCAAGGGAACGGGAGGAACCATTCCGCTTGTCGAACTCCTGACGGACCGGCTCGGCGTGGATTGCATCGTCACCGGTTTCATCCTCGCCGATGATGCGATCCACGCGCCCAATGAGCGCTATGATGTGGAGCGGCTGCGCAAGGGCATCCGCAGCTGGGTGCGCATCTTGGCGAAGCTGAGCGGAAATTGAGGCGACCGCCGATGACCGCGACCCGAACCGAGACCGACAGCCTGGGCACGCGGCAGGTGGCGTCAAACGCTCTCTACGGCATTGCCACGCTGCGCGGACTGGAGAACTTCGACATCTCCGCGGTGAAGCTCCGCCACATCCCCCAGCTGGTCAAGGCGCTGGCGCAGATCAAGCGGGCCGCTGCGCAGGCCAATCGCGATCTGGGCGTCATCCCCCGGCCGCTGGCGGATGCGATCGCGGCGGCTGCCATCGAGGTCGAGCGCGGCGCGCACGCCGGGTATTTCGTCATCGACCTGCTCGAAGGTTCCGGCGGCACCTCGATCAACATGAACATGAACGAGGTGCTGGCGAACCGGGCCCTGCAACTCATGGGCGAGGCGCCGGGCACCTATTCCCGCCTCCACCCCAATGATCATGTCAATGCCGGGCAATCGACGAACGACGTCGTTCCATCGGCGCTGAAACTGGCGATCTTCGACAAAAGCCACGATCTGCTGCAGGCGCTGGGCGGTCTCGCCGACGCCTTCGCCGAGCGCGCCGAGACCTTCCCGGACGTGCTGCGGGTCGGCCGCACCTGCCTGCAGGCGGGCCAGCCGATGCTGCTCGGCCAGGCATTCGGCGGCTATGCGGCCGGCATCCGCCGGCAGGCCGACAGGCTGGCGGAAACCCGGCGTCAATTGCTCGTCCTGCCGCTGGGCGGCACCGCCATAGGCACCGGCCTCGGGGCGGTTCCGGCTTACCGCGCCCGCGTCTATGAGCGTCTTCGGGCCATCGTCGGCGAGGAAGTCCAGCCGGCGGGGAACATGTTCGACGCCATGCAGAATGCCGACGTTTTCTCGCGCATTTCGGCGGATTTGCGGGTCTGCGCCGAGGTTCTCGGCAAGATCGCCTCCGATCTCGCCATCCTGGCGTCGGACCCCGAAAGCGGCATTGGCGAATTGATGCTGCCGCCGGTTCAGCCGGGTTCGTCGATCATGCCCGGCAAGGTCAATCCCGTCCTGCCGATGATGATGCAGCAGGTCTCCATCGCGGTGATCGGCAACGACATGACGGTTTCGCTGGCCTGCCTGCAGGGACAGCTCGAGATCAACCATTTCGAGCCGGCCATCGCCTCCCGCATCTTCGACTCGCTCGACCTCATGCTTCGCGCCATCCGCATATTCACCGAACGCTGCGTGGCGGGCATCGAGGTGGACCGCGAGCAAACCAGTCGGAACCTCATGCAATCCCCGGCGATCGCAACCTTCTTCGCCGGCAAGCTCGGCTATGCCGAAGTTTCCAGGCTGGTGAAGGAAGCGCAAGCGCAGAAACGGCCCTTCGTCGAACTGGCGGTGGAGAAAAACCTCCTGACCAGCGCCGAAATCCTCGACACCATCCGCGCCAGCGTCGAGCTGGAGCCTTGAGCCTCAGCCGCGGCGCGCCGCCTCGATGGCGGCGACATCGATCTTGCCCATCTTCATCATCGCCTCGAACGCGCGCCTTGCCTCGTCGCCGCCGGCAAACATCGCCTCGGTCAGCACGCGCGGGGTGATCTGCCACGAGATGCCCCATTTGTCCTGGCACCAGCCGCACACATTGGCAGTCCCGCCATTGTCGACGATGGCATTCCAGTAGCGGTCCGTCTCCTCCTGGTCGTCGGTGGCGATCTGGAACGAGAATGCCTGATTATGCTTGAATGCCGGGCCGCCATTGAGGCCGAGGCAGGGGATGCCCGCAACGGTGAACTCTACCGTCAGCACGTCGCCCTTCTTGCCCGACGGATAGTCCGTGGGAGCGTGGTGAACCCCCGTCACCGCGCTGTCCGGGAAAGTCTCGGCGTAGAAGCGCGCCGCCTCCTCCGCCTCCTTGTCATACCATACGCAAATCGTGTTTTTTGCAATTGCCATCGCCGTTCCTCCCTGCTGGCGCCATACTGCCCAGAGTGCCGTGCGCGATCAACCTCCTTGTCGCGTCCCCCTCGGCCTCAACCTGTCGAACACGCAGCAACGTTCGTGCAGCCCGCCAATCTGCAACCGCTCCCCTCCACAGGCAAATCCACCACCCCGGCAATTCGGCATTGACACCGGGCGCGTCAGTAATGTTATTACGTTTAAACCGACGTAATACTATAACGATCCATACCGGCGGGCGGGTCGCGCTCGCCGGCGATGAAACTTGAAGGAAGGACACCAGATGCAACTGCCTCTCGCCCGAAACCGTTTGCTGGCTGCCGTCGCGGCGAGCCTCGCCTTTGCGCCCGGCGCTTTTGCAGAGGACGATCACGCCACCCGGGAAGCCTGGCGGCTTTTCGTCGCCGATCACACCAGCCCGGTCGTGCGCGCCATCGACTTCGAGAGCGGCAAGGAGCTCGGCCGCTATGACATCAAGGCCTATGCCGCCCTGACGGCGAGCGCTTCGGGCCGGACGGTCTATGCCGCGCAGACCGAGGCCGACATCATCCACGCCATCAGGACCGGCATCGATTTCACCGATCATGGCGAGCATCGCGACCTCGAAATTTCCGATCCGGCGCTGCTGCCCGTCACCTTCGAAGGCAAGCGCCCCGGCCATGTCGTGCCGCATGACGACCAGCTGGCCCTGTTCTACGATCACGCCGACAAGGCCGAAATCGTCGAGGAAGCGGCCATTCTCGACGGGAAGGTCGAGAAGCGCAGCGTCAGCACCATCAAGCCGCATCATGGCGTCGCGGTGACGATGGGGCGCTTCGTCCTCGTCTCGGCGCCGGACACCGAGGTGGAGACCAAGCCGGACACGCTGCCGCCGCGCATCGGCCTGCGCGTCGTCGACGACAAGGGCGAGCAGGTCGGCGAGACGGCACAATGCACCGACCTGCATGGCGAGGCCACATCGGCGCGGCTCGTCGCCTTTGGCTGCAAGGAGGGCGTGCTGATCGCCCGGCCGGGCGGCGGTGCCAACGGTCCCAGGCTGGAGATGCTGCCCTACCCCGCCGAGCTTCCGAAGGGCCATACCGGCACGCTGCTCGGCGGCAAGACGCTGCAGTTCTTCCTCGGCAATTACGGCGAGGACAAGCTCGTTCTCATCGATCCGGACAGCGACCGGCATTTCCGGCTGGTCGAACTGCCGACGCGGCGGGTCGATTTCCTGCTCGATCCCGCGGCGCCGCGCAATGCCTATATACTGACGGAAGATGGCGACCTGCATGTGCTGGACGTGGTCAAGGGCGAGATAGTCCGCAAGGCGCGGGTTACCGAACCCTATAGCAAGGACGGCCATTGGCGCGATCCGCGACCGCGGCTGGCTGCGGCTGACGGGCATATCGCCATTACCGATCCGCGCCATTCGCTGGTCCGGATCGTCGATGCGGAAAGCCTGAAGGAAGTGCGCAGCATCGCCGTCGAGGGCCAGCCCTTCTCGATCGTCGCCGTCGGCGGTTCCGGCGCATCGCATTGATGTCCCGCGCATGGGCCGCGGCGCATTGCAGTTTCAGCGGGCGACACCACATAGGGCCTGCGGAAATGTATCCGGCCATGCGCTGCCGGTCCATCGCTCAAGAGGAAATCCCATGGAAAAGCCTGAATTCTTCGTCACCCCCGGCTATGGCGACTATCTACGCAAGGAATTGCATTATTCGCAGGCGGTAAAGATCGGCAATCGCGTCGAAACGTCGGGCCAGGGCGGCTGGGACGACGATTTCAACATTCCCGAGGCACTGGAGGAGGAGATCGCCCAGGCATTCCGCAATCTCGAGCGTACGCTGGCGACGGCCGGGGCGAGCTGGAAGGACGTCGTCCACGTCAATTCCTACCATGTCGGCGGCTTCCCGCCCGAGGTCAACGCCGCGATGGTCAAGTTCTACCGGCAATATATGCCGAATCATGCACCCATCTGGACGCAGCTCGGCGTCGAGGCGCTGGGACTGCCGCAGATGCGCGTGGAAATCCGCGTCACCGCCATCCTGGCCTGAGGACATGCCGGGCCCGCGCGCGGCAGCCGTGTTCAGCTGCCGGTGCGGGCGAGGCGGCGCTGTTCCAGATCCTCCCACGCGCACATGAAGGCGCCGCATTCCCGGCAGTGAACGGGGGAATCATGCGCATCTTCCAGCGGAATCGTATCGTGACAATAGCCGCATTCCTCGCAGCGCAGGGGAATGAACAGTTTTATGGCGGCCAATTCGATCATTGCTTGCCTGAACACCGGGTTGGTCGGACGTCTGAAGGTCGCCTTGACGACCGATGGTCGACATTCGTCTCAGCTTACGATCAACTGTTCGTGAACACAAGTAAGCCTAAAGGATCATGTCCGTCCCGCCCGGACAGCGGGTTGCACCAACGAGCGGCGCGCTTCGGCTGCTCGTCGGCCTCGTCGTCTGGAAATGGCTGCCGAAGAAGCTGCCCGAAGGAACGGGGCGCGCGTCAGGCGAGCGACAGATCGCGCGGTCGCGTGCTGCGGGCAAGCCGCATGACGGCAAGGCCGAGGACGGGGAAGATCGCTCCGATCCATCCCAATTGTTGCAGGCCGAACTCGGCAATGACCACACCGCCGATCATCGAGCCTATGGCGACGCCGAGATAGAGCGCCGAATAGTTGAGCGACAGCGCGAGCGGCGCGCTTTCCGGCGCGATGGAGAGGATGCGGCTCGCCTGCGCCGGGGCGAACATCCAGGCGATGACGCCCCAGAGCACCATATGGGCAATCAGTACCGGACCGGCAATATCCTGCGGCAACGCCATGATCCAGCTGACCGCCGCCAGCGTCAGCGTGCTCAGTACGGATGAGAGGACGACCGTGCGCGTCGCGCCGAAACGATCGGCAAGCTGGCCGCCGAGGAAATTGCCGAGCGCCGCGCCGACGCCGAAGGCGAGGAGGATGACCGGCAGGAGTTCGCGGCCAAGGCCGACGCCGTCCAGCGCGATGGCGGCGATATAGGTATAGACCGCGAAAGCCCCGGTCATATAGAGCAGCATGGTCAGGAGTGCCGGCAGCAGCCCCGGATGCCGGATCACCGCAAGCCTCTGCTTCAGGCTGAGCCTGTCGGCGCGCAGGCCGGCGGGCAGCACCCACCAGACGATGAGGCTTGCCAGCATGCCGACGAGCGCGATGAACAGATAGGTGCCGCGCCAGCCGGCAAGGCCGCTGATGAAAGCGCCGAGCGGCGCGCCGAAGGCGACGGCGAGCGTGGTGCCGGCGACGATGGCCGAAATCGCCCGTCCGCGGTGATGCGGCTCCGATATGGCGACGGCGGTCGCCTGGGCGGTGGCGGCGTAAAGTCCCGCGACGACGGCGATCAGCAGCCGTGCCGCCATGAGCAGGATATAATTCGGAGAGATGGCGGCCAGCAGCGAGCCCGCGACGAAAACCAGCGCGCTGCCGGCCAATATGCTGCGCCGGTCGAGCGACCCGGTGATCGCCGCGACGATCGGCGCGCCGATGGCATAGGCAAAGGCATAGGTCACGACCAGATAGCCGGCCTGGACAAGCGTGACGCCCGTATCGCCGGCGATCTGCGGCAGAAGGCTGGCGACGACGAAACCCTCGATGCCGATGGCAAAAGTCCCCAGTGCCAATCCGATGAGCCGAATATCCATGCTGCGCCTCGATGTTCAATGAATGTTGAACTATTACGACCGCCGCATCGTCTGTCAAGGGAAAGTTCAACGAATATTGAACATTGAAAACTCTCCTGCCAATTGCTATTCATTGGGCATGACCAATGTGCTTCATCACCCCTCGAAGGAAGACATCACATTGCCCGCCGTGCTTGGCGCCCTTGGCGACGAAACGCGGCTCGCCATCGTCTCGATCCTCTCCCGCCATGGCGAGAGCGAGCGCAACGTGACATGCAGCTATTTCCTCAATCTCGGCTCGAAGACGGCGCTGAGCTACCATATCGCCAAGCTGCGCGAGGCCGGCATCATCAATGTTCGTCCCGACGGCACCAAGCGCCTGCTCAGCCTGCGCCGCGGCGACCTGGAGGCGCGTTTTCCGGGGTTTCTGGCCTCGGTGCTCTCCGCGGCGCCCACCGCCGACGAGGAAGTCGACGCCTGAAGCCGGATGCGGCTTTAAATAAACAAAATTTGGTCTAGCATGGTCGGATGCAGCGCCGTTGCATCAATGGGAGAACAGGCATGGCCTTCGAAGACATCAAAGCCAGGATCGCACTTCTGATGGAGGACATGGTCTCCCGGCCAGCGGATGCGCATGAGATTCACGAAAGACTGCGCGAGCAGCTGAACGAGCTGAAGGCGATGGGCATGCCCCTGCCCGACGATCTCGTGGCGCTGGAAAAGCGCCTCGAGACCGATTTCGACTCCTAGAACCGCGCGCCATCCACATGGCTGCTCCGCTCGTCGCCCTTCCTGTCGCGGCCGTCGAGCAGGCCGAGGTCGCGCAACATGTGATCCGATAGTTCCTCGGCGCGAATGATGGCCGTGCTGCCCTTGCCGAAACGGCCGCGAATGCGCTGCCACCAGCTTTCCTTCGCCGCCGGCCGCCACGTCTGAATTGCCATGTTGCTCATCGTTTCAACTCCGCTCGCCGGGCCGCTCCGGGGCCCGTTTGATGGCGGCAAGATGCGCGCTCCCGTGCTTGTATTCCAACAAAACCCCGATTAGCATACATAAGTACAGCTTATGCGAGACGATCGATGCAGCTTCCGCCCCTATCCGCAATCCGCGTCTTCGAGGCCGCCGCCAGGCTTGGCAGCTTCACCCGCGCGGCCGAGGAACTCGGCATGACCCAGGCGGCGGTGAGCTACCAGATCAAGCTTCTGGAGGAGCGCATCGACGCGCCGCTTTTCCTGCGCAGGCCGCGTCAGGTCATCCTCACCGAGGTCGGCGCGCGGCTTTCGCCGGCAATCAGCGAAGCCTTCGACCTGATCCGCGGCGCTATCGCCTCGTCCCGCGAAAACGCCGATGGCATCCTCGCCATCACCACCATTCCGACCTTCGCGGCGAATTGGCTCGTGCCGCGGCTCGGCTCGTTCCAGCTGGCGCATCCAAACCTTGCCGTACGGCTGAAAGCCACGCGCGACCTGATCGATTTCAATGGGCAGGAGGCAGATGTCGGCGTGCGCTCGGGCCATGGGAAATGGCCGGGGCTGACCGCGCACAGGATATTCGATGCGCAGTTCACGCCGATGCTGACGCCGGCGCTGGCGGAGTCGATCGGCGGCATTCATAAGCCGGAAGACCTGCTGAAACTGCCGATCGTTGACCCGAGCGACAGCTGGTGGAAATTGTGGTTCGGCGTCGTCGGCATCCCCGAGCCGAACCTGCTCGGCAATCCGCGCAGCCGCTTCGGCGACCAGCATCTGGAGGGCAAGGCCGTGCTTGCCGGAATGGGCGTCGGCATTCTGTCGCCGGTGTTCTACCAGACGGAGCTCGAACAAGGACAGCTTATCCAGCCCTTCGACATCGTCGGCAGCGAAGGCCTCTATTACTGGCTGGTCTACAAGGAGACGCGGCGCAATGTCCCCAAGATCCGGGCCTTCAGGGATTGGCTGCTGGGCCAGCTCGAGGATGACTAGTTCGAGGATGGATGGCGCCTCAGAAGCGCGGAACGGCCGCCGCGGCCGCTCCGGCTGCCGGATCAGAATATGGCGAGATAGCGCAGCAGCGAGATGATGCCGATGACGACCACGATGACCTGGGCGATCTGCTTTGCCCGGCCATCGAGCGGCAGCATCTGGATGAGATAAAGGACTAGGAAAATCACCAGAACGGTGATCAAAAGACTGATCAAGATCGACATTTCAATTTCCTGTTTTGAGATCAATGTAAGTGTAGCGCTACTAAACTCCCGTCCCGGGCGATTGGTTCCGGCAGCCCCGCTTCTCTCATCCTCCGCAAGCCGAGATTGTTAGGAGGGCGCCAAGCTGATAGCCTGCGGCTCCCTCACCCGTTCGGAATCACGCCATGCCCTCACTTTTCCATTTCGCCTATCATGTAACCGATCTTGACGAGGCCCGGCGCTTCTATGGCGGCGTCCTTGGCTGCACCGAGGGCCGCAGCACCGACACATGGGTGGATTTCGATTTCTTCGGCCATCAGATCTCGCTGCATCTCGGCCAGCCATTCGCCACCGCCAATACCGGCAAGGTGGGCGACCACATGGTGCCGATGCCGCATTTCGGCGTGATCCTGCCGCTCGACGACTGGAACGCGCTGGCGGAGCGGCTGAAGCAGCATTCGGTGGATTTCGTCATGCCGCCCGTCGTGCGGTTCCAGGGCGAGCCGGGCGAGCAATGGACCATGTTCTTCCGCGATCCCTCGGGCAATCCCATCGAGGTCAAGGGCTTTGCCGACTTCGCCGGCATCTACGCCAGATAGGCCGGCAAGCGGCGCTCGCCATGGAACCCCAGCAATCGAATATCAGGGCGGCCCTGTGGATGGCCGGCTCGCTTGTCGCCATCATCCTGATGGCGGTGTCGGGCCGCGAGGCCTCGCGCGAGCTCAACGTCTTCCAGATCATGGAAATGCGCTCGCTGATCGGCCTGGTCATGCTGTATCCGCTGGTACGCGCCGCCGGCGGATTGCGCGCCATGCAGACCAGCCGGATGTGGCTGCACATTGCGCGCAATACCGCGCATTACACCGGCCAGTTCGCCTGGCTCCAGGCGCTCTCGCTCATCCCGCTGGCGCAGCTGATCGCCATAGAATTCACCACGCCGGCGTGGACGGCGCTGCTGGCGGTGGCCTTTCTCGGCGAGCGCCTCACCCTGTGGCGCGGCCTCACCGTGCTCCTCGGCATCATCGGCGTCGTCATCATCGTCCGGCCCGGAATGGCCTCGATCGAGACCGGCCAGCTGATCGTGCTCGGCGCGGCGCTGACCTTCGGCATTTCCTTCACCATGGTCAAATCGCTGACGCGCACGGACAGCGCGGTGCGCATCATCTTCTGGATGCTCGTCATCCAGTCCGCCATCGGCTTCCTGCCCGCCGCCTGGTTCTGGCGCTGGCCGAGCCTCGAAGTGATGCCGTGGATCATCATCATCGCCTTCACCGGCACGTTCTCGCATTATTGCATGGCCCGCGCGCTCAACCATGCGGATGCGACCGTGGTGGTGCCCATGGACTTCCTGCGGGTGCCGCTGACGGCGGTCGTCGGCTGGCTGCTCTATGCGGAACAGATCGACATCTACACCGCCGCCGGGGCAGCGCTGATCCTGTGCGGCAATGCGCTCAACCTGAAGAACCGCAAGCCGCCGGCGAAGCCGTGAACCGGGCCATGCCGGGCGCTATGGCTCGTCCTCCTGCACGGCAATGGCATCCTCGACATCCTCCGCCGGCCGCAGCGCCTGCACCCTTGCCTCGGCGGAACTGGCGAGATGGGCCCAGATCTTCGCCAGGCTGGCGGCGGCGCGCCGATAGGAGGCGTCCACCTCCGCCTGGCCGATCATGGCTTCCACCTCACCGAAATCGCGCACGCCCTTGTCGATCACGCCATGCAGGCGCGAGGCCTGTTCGAATGTCAGATTTGGCCGGTTCAGCGCGGCCGGAACCTGTTTGACGAGCTGCTGCACCAGGTCAGCGTGCCGCTGAAGCCGGACTATCGCTTCGTTTCCCATGCCATGCTCCTTCGCTTTTTCATGATGCGCGTATGCACAGATAAAGGCAAATTCAGGCCGGGAGTTCCAATATCCATGTCGTTCTCCATACCGTTCCGGGCGATCACCGCGCGCCCATGTGCTCGACGAGGAAATCGATGAAGGTGCGCACGCGGGTGGCGAGATAATCATGGCCGACGAAGACGGCATTGATCTGCTCAAGATCGCCCGGATTGTAATCCTCGAGGATCACCACCAGCCTGCCCTCGCGAATATCGTCGGCAAGGTGGAAGGCGCCGAGCCGGGTGATGCCCAGGCCCGCCAGGCACATCTGGCGGTTGATCGCGCCGCTGCTGGCGAGGAAATTTCCCGAGATCGGGATCATCTCGACAATACCGCTCTTCGGATCCATGAACGGCCATTCCTCGACGGCGCGGCGGAAATTGAAGTTCAGGCAATTGTGGTTCTCGAGCTCGTCCGGATGCTGCGGCGTACCGTGCCGCCGCAGATATTCGGGCGCCGCGACCACCACTTTCCGGCTTTCGCAGAGCTTGCGCGCCTTGAGGTTGGAATCGCGCATCGGGCCGACGCGGATGCCGATATCGGCGCGTTCGCCGATCAGGTCCACCACCCTTTCGCTCAGCGTCATGTCGAGCTCCACCTCCGGGTAGAGTTCGAGGAATTTCGGCATCAGCGGCAGGATGAGGCTCTGGCCGACGGCGACGGAGGAATTGACCCGCAGCAGGCCGCGCGGCGCGACCGAGGCGCCGGAAGCGACGACCCGCTCCGTCTCCTCGATCTCGGCGATGATGCGCCTCGCCCGCTGGCGGTAGATTTCGCCCTCGGGCGTCAATTGCAGCGAGCGGGTGGAGCGGACGAGAAGCCGCGTGCCGAGCCGGTCCTCGATGCGGCGGATCATCTTGCTGACGGCGGAGGGCGACAGGCCAAGGCGACGGCCGGCAGCCGAGAAACTGTCGAGTTCGACCGCCGTGACGAACACGTCCATTTCCCCTATCCTGTTGTCCATCGGGCAGAACCTTTCGACCTATGAATTCCATTCACAGGAGTTAAGCGATAAGCTGCGATTATCATAGGCAATCGAACGTTCCATATCCACTCCCGGATTGCGCCCGCAAGAGCGCATGACAGTTCCCGTTGTTGGAAGCCCATTGTTGAAAGCCCATTATTGAAAGGAAGATCGATGTTCAATGTTGACGCCAATGGAGCCGCCATTCCCGCAATCGGTTTCGGCACATACCGCATGCCCGGCGCGGACGTGCTGCGCATGGTGCCGGCGGCGCTGAAGCTCGGCTACCGCCATGTCGATACCGCGCAGATCTATGGCAATGAAAGCGAGGTCGGCGAGGCGATCGCGGGTTCGGGCGTGCGGCGCGAGGATGTATTCCTGACGACGAAGGTCTGGGTCGACAAATATGCCCATGCGGATCTCATCGCCTCCGTCGACGAGAGCCTCGGGAAATTGCGGACGGATTACATCGACCTGCTGCTGCTGCACTGGCCTAAGAGCCCTGTTCCGCTGGCGGAGCGCATCGGCGCGCTCAACGAGGTCCGCGATGCGGGCAAGGTCCGGCATATCGGCGTCAGCAATTTCAGCACGGCGCTCATGGCCGAGGCCGTATCGCTGAGCAAGGCGCCGATCGTCACCAACCAGATCGAATATCACCCCTATCTCGACCAGACGGTAGTGCTGGAAGCGGCACGGCGCAGCGGCATGAGCATCACCGCCTATTACGCCATGGCCGATGGCAAGGTGATCGGCGATCCGGCAATCAAGGCCATCGCCGCGGCCCATGGCAAATCCGAAGCGCAGGTCGTGCTGCGCTGGCTCGTGCAGCAGGACGGCGTGATCGCGCTGTCGAAAACCGTCAGCGAGGATCGTCTGCGCAGCAATTTCGACATATTTGATTTCGTGCTTTCGGAGACGCAGATGCAGGCGCTGCACGCTCTGGCCCGGCCGGACGGGCGCATTGTCAATCCCGGGCACCTCGCTCCCGACTGGGACCGCTGAGGGGAGTTTGGCAGGGTGGTGGTTCTGACAGGTTGGCGGGGTTGAGCTCGCAGACCTACAACCCTGCAAAACTCTCCCGTCATCCTGAGCTTGTCGAAGGGCGCAACAACGTTTGTGCAGTCTCTTGTTAAATACGGAAAATCCTCACCACGCCCGCGCAATCGCGTCTGGTCATTGAAAATGGGGGGAGACGGGCGGTCTTCAGCGCGTCGTAGTGGTATCAGGGTCGAGGTCCGAAGACCGCCCGCGACGTCTTTGCCTACTATTGCCACGCTTGTCAGACGCAACAACCCGGAAAACGAAGCGCCACCTCCGTTTCCATCTGCAGTTTGCTGGTCGATCGGGGTTGTCACTTCCGATATCCCGGCAACGCCACCCTTTCCCAGCTTGTCGAAACAGCACCGGAAGCTGCTCCCCCACTGGAAAGGACCGAATCACAATAACCCGGTTTCAAAGTGGTGGGATAAGTTTCCACTTATCCCCCACGGAGGGCCGCGCGTTGCATAAATGATGTGCGTGCTTCGTGCTTCGACAGCCTCAGCATGAGGGGCTCAGGATGAGGATGATTGATTTGATTGCAGAAAAGCAGGGAGCCATGATCTGAAACCTCGCAGAACTATCCCCCTGCCACCCACCCCATCCCCTCATCTGTGAATTCGCTTCACAAAGGTTGAGCGTTGCAGCTCGGTTATCAATGCAATCGCCGCGCGCCATATTGGCTGCAACGTAACCGGCGGCTGTCGCCGGGCTCCATTCAACCTTGATCCGAGGAAAAGACCATGCCTCTTGCCCTTCTGGCGCTGACGATCAGCGCCTATGCCATAGGAACGACCGAATTCGTCATTGTCGGACTGCTGCCGACCGTAGCCGCAGATCTCGGCATCAACCTGCCGCTGGCCGGCCTCATCGTCAGCGTCTACGCGCTCGGCGTCACCTTCGGCGCCCCGATCCTCACCGCCCTCACCGGCCGCGTCGAGCGCAAGCCGCTGCTGCTCGGCCTGATGGCGCTCTTCATCATCGGCAACAGCGCCGCCGCGCTCTCGCCGACCTATGCGATGCTGCTCGTGGCCCGCGTGCTGAGCGCCTTTGCCCATGGCGTATTCTTCTCCGTCGGCGCGACCATAGCGGCCGATCTCGTGGCGCCCAACCGGCGCGCTTCCGCCATCGCCACGATGTTTCTCGGCCTCACCGTCGCCATCGTCACCGGCGTCCCGCTCGGCACCTTCATCGGCCAGCAACTCGGCTGGCGCGCCACATTCTGGGCCGTGTCGCTGCTCGGCGTCATCGCCTTCCTCGCCATCGCCTTCCTGCTGCCTTCCACCATCGCCAAGGCACCGCCCGCCCGCCTCATGGACCAGCTGCGCGTGCTCGGCAGCGGCCGGCTGATCCTTGCCTTCGCCATGACGGCGCTCGGCTATGGCGGCACCTTCGTCATGTTCACCTACCTTGCCTCGGTGCTCGAGGAGATCACCGGCTTTGCCAATTCGACCGTCAGCCTGGTGCTCGTGCTCTATGGCCTGTCCATCGCCATCGGCAACATGGCGGGCGGACGCCTGGCCGACGGCAATCCGGTCAAGGCGCTGATGGTAATGTTCCTGCTGCAGGCCATCGCCCTCGCCATCCTGACCTTCACCGCCGTCTCGCCGGTATGGTCGCTGGTGACGCTGGCGGTGCTCGGCGCCCTGTCGTTCTCGAACGTTCCCGGCCTCCAGCTCTATGTGGTGCAGCTGGCGAAGCTCCACCGGCCGGGTGCCGTCGACGTGGCCTCCGCGCTCAACATCGCCGCCTTCAATCTCGGCATAGCCGGCGGCGCGTTCCTCGGCGGCATCGTGGTGGCATCGCCGCTCGGGCTCGGCGCAACGCCATGGGTGGGCTCGCTGCTCGTCCTCGGCGCCATGGTGCTGACGATCTGGAGCCACCAGCTCGACAGGCGCGAGGGACAGGTGGCGCTGGCCCATGCCTGAGGGCGAGGCCAAGCCTTGCCCAAGCTTGGCCCAATCTTGGCCCAAACTTGGCATAGCCGCAAAAACAGTTAAGGTCGGCATGGGATTCGTGAGGGAGGCGTTCCATGCTGGCCGAAATGGCTCTGCCGATCAGACTGACAATGCGACTCTGGCTGAGGTTCTGGCCACAGCTCGTCCTCGTCCTCCTGCTCGGCCTGATGGCGACGGATCTGCTGATGTACCTCGCCGTCCGGGCCGCCTATGTGAACCATTATCTCGGCCTTGGCGTGCTGACGCTGGTCGCCCTCGCGCAATTGGTGACCACGGTTTCCCTCATCCTCATCGTCCGCCCCGGCCTGCCCTCCGTCATGGCGGCGCAGGGCGACGGCGACACTCGAACGACGGGCGATGCTGGCCCGGGCGGCCTTTCGCGCCTTGCGACGATCATCGGCGTGGCGCTGCTTCCCTTCTTCGCCTATTACGCCGCCTGGGGCTTTCTCGGCGATACGGTGCGGCAATATTCGCGCCTCGCCCTGGCCATGATGCCGTTTGGCGGCGAGGGCGGCAATGTGCTGGACGTGCTCGATTCGAAATGGATCCTCCTGTCCGTGGTCATATCCTGGGCCGTGCGCCGCTTCGCCAAGACGATGCGGGAGCGCACCGGCAAGGCGATCTGGCAGATCGTCATGGTCATCTGCGAGACGAACTGGATCTTCATCGGTCTCTACATCATCAGCCGCTGGAAGGACCAGTGGATGAACATGCTGGTCGAAGGCCGGCTCTGGTCGTGGTTCGAGCAATTGCTGGCTGTGCTGGTACAGCCGATCGGCCATGCCCATGCGGCCGCCATGGTGGCCGTGGAACAGGTTCCCGAAAGCGCCGGAACGCTCGCCGTCAGCCTGTTCTTCCACGCCCTGCTGCCGGTGATCTGGCTGGTCATGGTCGCCATCGTCTACGGCTATGACGTGCGCGACGAGCAGGAACTGCTGCGCATCCACCGCCGGGTGGAGCGGTTCGGCGAGCGCTACAAGTCGATCCCGAAATTCCTGCGCGATTTCGTCGAGCACTTCATCGGCGGCTATCGCTCGCGCTATCTGCCGATCGCCAATGGCGTGCGGCTGACGCTGAATTCCGGCCTGCTCCTCATCATCACGCTGATCCTCGGCTATCGCTTCATCGAATGGGCCGGCGCGTGGCTGTGGCTCGGCGCCGCGCGGCTCATCGGCCCGCACGGCCTCAATGAATGGTCGGTGCTCGGCAATTTCGTCAGCTTCCTGTTCGGAAGCCCGCTGCAGGATTCATCGACCGGCATCCTCATCGAGCCGTTGCGCATCTGCTTCCTCGCCGCCGTACTGGAAACCGCATTCTCGATGACCCGCAAGGCCCCGGCCGAGCAGCCTTCGCCGGCCCCCGCCAGCGCGTGAACCCTGCGCGTGAACCCGAGGCCTGAACCTTTTCAGGGCGCGGCAAAGCGCAGATAGCGCGGGCGCTGGCTATGGACGCCGATGGTCGGATAGAGTTCCGGCACGACATTCTCCGGCACGAGATAGCGTTCCTCGATCACCATGCGGTCGCCCTGCGCCGCGCCCGAAAAGGTTGCCGACATACAGGTCTGGATGCCCTCCTGCGCCCGCGGCAGGCCGTTGACATTGGCCGGCAGCCAGGAGCGCCCGGCCTTGTCGTAGAGCCTGACGGAGCACATCAGCCACAGATTGCGCAGGTCGGGATCGCCGATCTCCACAGCGAAACGGGCAATGACCGGCACAGCTCCCTTCGGCGGCTGCCGTCCGGGCCGCATTTCGCCTGTCGCATTGCGAATGCCGAGAAATTGCCAGCGGCTGCCGGCATAGTCCGCCGTTTCGCCGGGCGCGATATCCGTGGCGAAGACGTCACGATATTTCGACAGTTCGAGCACGTCGCGATAGGATGTTACGACCAGCGCCAGAGGCACGACGACGACCAGCGCCAGCAGGCTGCGCCGCCGCCAGACCCGCTCGGGGCTTTCACCGGTCTGAACTGGGTTCGCCATGGCTCAATTCCCCGCAATGTTTACCGGACGGGACAGGTCGAAACGGTCCACGGTCAGCGGCGCGCCATCATTGAACTTCCGGAAATCGTCGATGGAAATGCGGGCCTCCGAATCGAGCACCGGCTCCATCTTGCTGGAAACGAGCAGGGTGGCGCCATTGACCTGATCCGGATTGATCTCGAAGACGAAACGCACCTTCTTCGGCAGGCCGGGCTCGACCAGGAAGGGCGGTTGCTGGTCGCCGGAGGATCCGCCCCTGTCGCTGAGGTTGAAGAGCAGCCCGGTCGGGCCCTTCCAGATCGCCGACGAGACGCCCGTCGAGCTTTCGGTGGCGCCGAGTTCCGCCGTGACGATCGCCCAGAGCCCGGATGTCGTCGCGATGCGGGTCTTGCCGAATTCGGTGACCGCCAGTTCGCGCGCGAAGACCACCTCGTCCAGCGTCACCTCGAATTGCCGCGCCCGCACCTTCTCGTGCATCTTGCCATGGACCGGAATCGCGCCGGTCAGCTCGCCATAGCGCGGCTTGGTCTGCTGCATGGCGAAGAGGACGCCGATCGCCACCAGCAGGACGGCGACATTGACGAGCCGGCGCATCAGCCCTGCTCCGCCGCCAGCGGCATTTCCAGCGTGCCGGCAATGTGCTTGTTCCACCAGCCGGGCGTCCCGGTCAGATTATTGCGGTATTTGAACTGGAACGCCTCGATGCCGAAGATCATGCGGTCCTTCGGCATGGCATCGGCGGGCATGAGCCAGACATAGGTCATCTTTTCCGGCATTCCGGGCTGCAGGTCGGGCATCAGCGTTTCATCGCGCATGAGGTAGACCATCGGCTGCTCGACCGCGGCAAATTCGATCGGCAGGCGCAGGGCCGTGGCATAGCCGCTGTCCGACTTGACGGAACGGTTCATGACTTCCGCCTCCAGCACCAGCGCCCGCAGGCCCTCTTTCGGCGTCGTGCTGAAGACCTTCTTGTCGGTGGACCAGAGCCGGAGCGGCTTTATGCGCCATTTCCCCGCCTCCATGGTCTCCCCGGCGGTCAGTTTGGGCAGAGTGTCCTTCGGCATGGCTTCGAAGGCGCCAAGGGCAAAGGCAACGCCGAGCGCCAGGAACGAACCTATCCCCGCTGTCAGCCAGGCCGCGGCCTTGCTGCGAAACGCCATCAGATGCGATCTCATGGCTGGCCTCCCTCCCGCCAATTGCCAATCAAAACGACTCGTGCGCGCCAAGATGCAATGGCTGGGGGGAGGATTTCAACCCCGTATCGGCATTTGACCGAGAAGCGACCTGGCTAGCGCGAGGCGACCTGCGGCAGGTAGGCATTGACGAGGCTGACCACCTGGGCGTCGCGCTGCCGGGCTGTTTCGCCGCCCATGACCACGGCGACCAGCTGGCGGCCATTGTCATTGATGGAGGTGACGATGTTGAAGCCGGATGCGCGCACATAGCCGGTCTTGATGCCGTCGGCGCCTTCGACCTGCGCCAGGACGCGATTATGGCCGCGGATCAACTTGCCATTGAACATGAAGTCCTTCTCGCCGAAGTAGTAGTAATATTGCGGATGATGCTTGCGCAGCGAAAGCCCGAGCAGCGCCATGTCGCGCGCGGTGGTCACCTGCTGGCTGTCCGGCAGGCCCGACGCATTGCGGAAGACGGTGCTGCGCAGTCCGAGCTGCCGCGCCTTGGCCGTCATCTGCGCCGCGAACTGTTCCTCCGTGCCGCCGAGATATTCGCCCAGCGCCACCGCCACGTCATTGGCCGATTTCACCACCAGCGCCTTGATCGCCGTATCGACATCGATCGACTGGCCGGGCTTGAGCCTCAGCCGGCTCGGCGGCTGCGAAGCCGCGTGGGCCGAGACGGGAATGGGCGTCGTCTTGGTGATCCGCCCCGATTCCAGCGCCTCGAACACCAGATAGAGCGTCATCATCTTGGTCAGCGAGGCCGGGATGCGCGGCAGGTCGGCACTCGATTGCTGCAGCACGGCTCCGGTGCTGCCGTCCACGACGATGGAGGCCGACTTTTCGGATACGGGAGCAAGCGTGATTGCGCCCACCGGATCGCGCGACGTCGAGCTGCAACCGCTCGCCAGGCTCAATGCGAAACAGAGGGCGAGCGCGATCTTGACGAAGGAAATGGGAAACATGGACACTCGCGGCGGCAATTGACTACGGATGGGCCGGGCGGCGCGGCGCCGCCCTTGCTGCCCGGTTGTTAGCCTATTTCTCGATCCGCGCCAAGCCATGCCTGTCCAAGCCATGCTATCCGGCCATGCCTGTCCGGGCCGGGCCTATGCCGTCAGCATGACCTTCACGCTGCGCGAACGATCGAGCGCGGTGCGGAACGCCGCCGGCGCATCTTCCAGCCTGTATTCGCCGGTGACGAGGCGAAGAACGTCGATCCTGTTGTCGACGATCAGTTCCACCGCCTCGAAGAACTCCTCGCCGAAGCGGAACGTGCCGACGAGGTCGAGTTCCTTGGCCATGATCGCATTGGCCGGAAGCTCGATCATGCCGCCGGCGAGATTGCCGACCTGGATGACGCGCCCGCCGCGGCGGACCGTGCGGATGGCGGATGCAAGGCCGGCAGCCGTGCCGGATATCTCGAACGCCATGTCATAGGGCGTCGCCGCGGCATAGGCGGCGAGTTCGTCGGCGCCGCCGGAAATGTCGATCGTCTGGTCGGCGCCGAGCTCGCGGGCGAATTTCAGCGGCGCCGCCGCGATGTCGACCATGGCGACCGACCGGGCGCCGGCATGTTTGAGCGCAAGCAGCGTCAGCAGCCCGATGGGACCGGAGCCGAAGATGATCGTCGAGGCGCCCTTGACGTGGCCGGCGCGGCGCACCGCGTGGAGGCAGACGGCAAGCGGCTCCGCCAGCGCGGCCGCCTGGAACGGCAGCTCCGCCGGAACCTTGACGCATTGCGCCGCGGTCGCATCGAACAGGGCGGCGAACCCGCCCTGCATGTGCGGCGTCTTCGAGGCGGAACCCATGAAGAAGATGTTCTCGCACAGGTTCGGCCGGCCTTCATGGCAATAGGCGCAGGTGCCGCACCAGCGCGAGGGATTGACCGCCACCCTGTCGCCGACCGCAAGGCCGGAGGTGGCGAAACCGAGTTCCACCACCTCGCCGGCAACCTCGTGGCCGAGGATCAGCGGCGATTTCACCACGAAATCTCCGGTACGGGCATGGCGGAAATAGTGCATGTCCGAGCCGCAAATGCCGCCGGCGCCGAACTTCACCCGCACCATGCCGGGCGCAAGCGGACCAAGCTCGGTTTCGACGACGCGCAGATCCTCGGCGCCGAAGAGCGTTGCCGCGATGGTTTTCGCGCTCATTTCACCAGGCCCAGCTGGGTCGGCAGCCAAAGCGTGATGGCCGGGACGAACGTGATGGCGATCAGCGCGATGAAGAGCGGCACGAGCCAGGGCAGGATCGCCATGGTGGTGCGCTCGACCGAGAGTTTCGCCACGCGGGAGAGGACGAAGAGCACCATCCCCAGCGGCGGATGCAGCAGGCCGATCATCAGGTTGAGCGTCATGATCAGGCCGAAATGCACCGGATCGATGCCGAACTTGATCACCAGCGGCAGCAGGATCGGCACGAGGATGGTGATTGCGGCGATCGTGTCGAGGAAGCAGCCGACGAACAGCATCAGGAGATTGACGAGGATGAGGAAGACCCATTTGTTCTCGGTGATCGAAAGGATCGCCGTCGACAGCAGCTGCGCTGCCTGGCTGACCGTCAGGAGCCAGGCGAAGACGGAGGCGGCGGTGACGATGAACAGCACCGACGCGGTGGTCTCGATCGTATCGAAACTCGCCTTGGCGAGGCTGGAAAGCGTCATGGTGCGATAGCGCACCAGGCCGAGGAACAGCGACCAGAGCACGGCGGCGACGGCGGCTTCCGTCGGGGTGAACCAGCCCATCGTCATGCCGCCGATCAGGATGACCGGCGTCATCAGCGCCATGACGGCGGAGAAGTCGAAATACCAGTCGGCGGCGAGCAGCAGCACCAACGCGATGCCGACCGAGGCATTGATGGAAAGCCCGGTCAGGGTGAGCAGATAGATGAGGACCGGGACGCAGGCGACGACGACGATTTCAAGCGACGCCTCGAGCAATTGCTTGATCTGGAACGGCGCATCCGAACCCCAGCTGCGGCGATAGGCGAAGATGGCGACCGTCACCATCATCAGCACGGTCATGACGATGCCGGGCAGGATGCCGGCCATGAACAGCGCGCCGATCGACACATTCGCCATCATCCCATAGATGACGAAGGGCAGCGAAGGCGGGAAGATCGGCCCGAGCGTCGCCGAGGCGGCGGTGACGCCGACGGCGGCTTCCACCGGATAGCCATGGTCCTTCATCGCCTTGATCTCGATGGTGCCGATACCCGCCGCATCGGCGAGCGCGGTGCCGGACATGCCCGAGAAGATGACGGAGCCGACAATATTGACCTGCGCCAGGCCGCCCTTCATCCAGCCGACGAGAGCGACGGCGAAGGAATAGATGCGGCCGGTGACGCCGGCGGAATTCATCAGATTGCCCGCAAGGATGAAGAACGGCACGGCGAGGAGCGGAAAGCTCTCGACGCCGGCGATCATGCGCTGCGCGACGATGATATCCGGCGCGACGCCGAAGAAGACGAGATAGAGCACCGAGGCGACCGCCATCGAAATGGCGACGGGTACGCCGACGAGCATCAGGACCAGGAATGATCCAACCAGCAACAACATGAATCAATCCCCCAGGTTCTGGAACATTTCGGGCCGCTCCAGCACGGAATAGCCCCGGCGCAGATTGGCGATGAAGACCTGTATCGAGCGCAGCAGCATCAGGATGAAGGACAAGAGCACGCCGTAGAACACGATGTTGCGCGGCAGGTCGATCGTGACCATGCGCTCGTCGGCGACGATCTCGACATAGCGCCACATCAGCCAGACGGCATAGGCGAAGAAGCCGATGCGCACGATATCGACGAAGGTCGCGAGCACCCGCGCCACCCCTGCGGGCAGGTAGTGATAGAGCACGTCGACCTGGATATGGCGCGACAGGCGGGCACACATGACGGAGCCGAGGAAGACCACGCCGACAAGGCAGTTGATGGCGATTTCCTCGGTCCAGGCATAGCTGTCATTGAGGACGTAGCGCGTGAAGAACTGCAGAAAGACGCAGGCCGTCATCAGCCAGAACACGACGAGCGTGAGCCAGTCCTCCACCGCGTAATCGGACATGCGGGCGACGGGCGCCACATCCTCGAAGGAATGCGCCAGTTCTTCCGCCGTCACTTGGGTATGGATCTCTTCTTTCGACATGCCGGTCTCCGGTGGTCAGGTCAGCTGGCGACCGGGCGGACCATGCCGCCCGGCACTGTGCGAAATGCTTGCGCGAAGACTATTTGATGGCGCGAATGGCTTCCCAATCGGACTTCTCGTAGCCGAAATCCTCGAACTTCACCTTTTCGAGAACCGTCTTCTCGAAATCGGCCTTGTCCACTTCGGTGACCGACAGGCCGCGCTCCTTGAAGCCCGCGACGAGTTCCGTTTCCTTGGCGGCGATGTTCTTCGTGGTCTTCTCGGCAGCCTGCTGCATGACTTCCTCGAAGATCTTCTTGTCCTCGTCGGAAAGGCTGGCCCAGAGCTGCTTGGAGACCACCGTATTCAGGTGATCGACGATATGGCCGGTGAGGACGATGTTCTTCTGCACCTCGAAGAACTTCTTCGCCTCGATGGTGGTCAGCGGATTTTCCTGCGCCTCGACCGTGCCGTTCTGAAGCGCGAGATAGACTTCGGCAAAGGCGATGGGGGTCGTGTTCGCGCCGCAGGCACGCGGCATTGCGAGATAGGCCGGAACGTCCGGCACGCGGATCTTCAGGCCCTGCATGTCGGAACATTTGGCGATGGGCTTGTTCGCCGTGGTATGGCGCGTGCCGTAATAGCTGACGGCCGTGATGTGGTTGCCGGTCTTTTCCTCGTAGCCTGCGGCGAGCCGCTTGAAGATATCGCTCTTCGTATAGGCGATGAGGTGATCCGGATCACGGAAGATATAGGGAAAATAGGTCACGCCGATCGGCTTGTAATCGCGGGCGGCGAAGCTCGAGCCGGAAATGATGATATCGACCGTTCCGAGCCGCAGGCCCTGGTTGATATCCGCTTCCTTGCCGAGCTGCGAGGCCGGGAATACGTCGATCTTGTAGCGGCCATTGGTGCGCTTGGCGATTTCCTCGGCTGCCCAGACGGATTCCGTGTGGAACGGTTCCGACGTCTCGTAGACATGCGCCCATTTCAGCGTCGTTTGGGCATGGGCGGCCATTGCCGAAAGTGTCAGCGCTGCCGCAGCGCCCAGTAAGCTTGCAAATTTGATCTTCACGTTCATTCTCCTCCCAGATTGAATTGGATCGTCTCGGTTTATGCCGGGCTGGTTCGCCCCTTCTCACTTTCCAGTTCCCCGTCGAAGCTCCTGGAAAATCTCGATTGCGATTGCTGCAGATGATGGCGCATCACCGACCGCGCCCGCGCCGGATCGCCCGCCGCGATGGCGTCGCGGATGGCGCGGTGCTCCTCGAACGCCTCGCGCCACGAGGCCGGGCTTTCGAAATGGCTGGCGAGCCTGGTGAAATAGGGCGTCAGGCGCTGGTCGAACAGGTCGCCGACCACGCGGTCGAGCGCCGCATTGCCGATGATGCTGCAAATGGTGGTGTGGAACAGCCTGTCCAGCATGATGGACTGGTGCGGATCCTTGAAGGTTCGCGCCATGCGCGTCAGCACATCGTCCATTGCCGCGACATGGGCCGGCGTTATCGCCAGCGCGGCCTCCTCGACGATGGCGCATTCGATGAGCGTGCGGGCGCGCAGCAGCTCGAACGGCCCTTCCAGTTCCTCGGAGTGAAGCGAAAGCGGCCGGTCCCGCGTCTGCCGCGCGACATAGATGCCCGAGCCCATGCGGATGTGGATGAGGCCTTCGACCTCGAGAGCAATGAGCGCCTCGCGCACGGTGGGGCGGGAAACGCTCAGTTCCTCGGCCAGCTCGCGCTCGCCGGGCAGTCGCTCGCCGACCGAAAATGCTCCGCCCTCGATCCGTTGCCGGATCTGGTCTGCCACTTGCCGGTAGAGCCGGCGCGGCTGGATGGCTGCAAACATGTTCCCTCCCGCGCAGTCTCCCTTCTGCGCCGACTGGTAAACTGGTCTTACCAATAGCCAACTGATACATTGATATATATGCGCGAGTCAACTCGTCTCCGCGTTGCGGGCTTTCTTGCCTCGCAGCCTTGAAACGCGGCGCTGCCGGCCGGTTGGCATCGGGCGGCTGTTACACATTGTATCAGAAAGTGATTGCCGGGTGCCGCCACGAACAGGCTAAGAGAAATCCACTCGATGATCCATCGTCAAACCGGTGAGAAATGCTGTCTGAAATTCGCTTGCTCGGCACCTTTGCCTGTCTTGGTCTTGGCCTCGCTCTCGGGGCCTGCACCACGACCGATCCAAAACTGCCGCAGGCGTCCTCGCTGCCGGTGCCGCAGCCCTCGCCCCGCACCGCCGAGGCAGGAGCCTCGCAGGCCGTCGCGGCGGCCGATAGCGCGCAGGCCGGAACCAGGGAACTTGCTCTCGCCCCGGCCAGCCAGCCGTCAGCGGCCTCGGCAGCACTCCCGGCAGCCTTCAAGGCGCCGGACCCGGCCCTCGACAGCCTCATATCCAAATATTCGGTTGCCTATTCGGTACCGGAATCGCTCGTCCGCCGCGTCGTGCATCGCGAAAGCCGCTTCAATCCCGCGGCGCGCAACGGACCCTATTGGGGCCTGATGCAGATGCTGCCCGCAACCGCGCGCGGCATGGGCCACAAGGGCAGCGCCAAGGATCTGCTCGACGCGGAAACCAATCTCAAATACGGCGTCAAATATCTCGCCGGAGCCTATATGGTTGCCGATGGCAATCCGGACCAGGCGGTTCGGCTCTATTCCCGCGGCTATTATTACCAGGCCAAGCGCAAGGGCCTGCTCGAAGAGACCGGACTGAAGCCGTCGAGCGCTGCAACGGCAAAGCCGGCGGTCATGACGGCAGAGAGCGCACCCGCGCAGACTGTACCGGCCCAGGCGACACTGGCCCAGGCGACACAGGCCCAGGCGACGCCGGCGCAGATGGCCTATGGCGCCGAGCCGGCAGCGGCATCGCCCGCCGCGGTTTCCCTGCCGACGACCCGCCCGTAACCGGCCAGCGCCGCTACTTCCACCAATGATGGAAATGGTGCACCGGCCCCCGGCCCTGCCCCACTTTGATATTCGTCGCAGCCGCCATGGCTGACGTCAGATAGTCCTTTGCGGCGCCGACCGCCTGCTCGAGCGGCTGGCCCTTGGCGAGTTCCGCGGCAATGGCCGCCGACAGCGTGCAGCCCGTTCCATGATCATTGCTGGTATCGATCCGCCTGGCGCTGAAGCGCTGGACGCCAGACGGGCGCACAAGCACATCGGTGCTGTCCTCGCCCGTGCCATGGCCGCCCTTCATCAGTACGGCTTCCGGCCCCTGCGCCAGCATGAGCTCAGCCTGGCGGATCATCGCGCGCTCATCCTGCGCAATGGCTTCGCCGGTCAGCAAGGCGGCTTCGGCGAGGTTTGGCGTCAACAGCAGCGAGCGCGGCAGAAGCAGCGCCCGAAGCGCCTCGATCGCGCCATCCTCCAGCAGGCGGTCGCCGGAGGTGGCGACCATGACCGGATCGAACACCACCATCCTGTCCCAGCCGGACAGCGCCGACGCTATGGTCTCGATGGTCGCGACGGAGGACACCATGCCGACCTTTATCGACCGTACGGCGATGTCGGCGAGCACCGCATCGATCTGGGCGCGGATGATCGAGGGCGACAGGTTTTCGACCGCGTGGACGCCGAGCGTATTCTGCGCGGTGACGGCAGTCAGCACGCTGGCGCCATAGACGCCGAGGGCCGAGAATGTTTTCAGGTCGGCCTGGATGCCGGCGCCGCCGCCACTGTCGGAGCCGGCGATGGTCAGGGCGATGGCGGTCATGCGCGAACCGTCAGCGCCGCATCGACCGCCTCGCGCAATTGCCGTGCTGCCGCCTCGGCATCGGGCTGGCGGAAGATGGCGGAGATGACGGCAACGCCATCGGCGCCCGCTTCGATGGCCTGCGGCGTGCGCGCAAGGCCGATCCCGGCAATGGCGCCGATCGGCAACTCTGGCTTGCCCTGGCGGATCAGCGCGGCCAGGCGGCGGAAACCGTCAAAGCCGATGGGGCTGAGATTGTGCTTGGTCGGCGTCTCGAAGAGACCGCCTATGCAGGCATAGTCGATATCGCCGTCCAGCGCCGCCCGCGCATCGTCCTCGTTCTTGACCGTGAGGCCGATGATCCTGTCCCGCCCGAGCAGACGGCGCGCATCGGCCACCAGCATGTCCTCGCGGCCGACATGGACACCTTCGACGCCCGAAGCGAGGGCGACGTCGATGCGATCATTGACGACGAGCGGAACGCCGGTTCCCCGCAGCGCCGCGTGGATGGTGCGGGCTCGCTCCACCATCTGGCGCGTCGGCGAATTCTTGTCGCGATACTGGATGATCGTCGCGCCGCCCCTGGCGGCAGCCAGCGCCAGCGCGCCGAGGTCCCTCGCAGGTCCTATGGCGTCGAAATCGACAATGGCATTGAGGCGGTAATCTACATCTGGCACTTCGGCACTCCATCGATTGGAGATCCGGACAAGTGCGAAGGCGAGGCTGAGACAGCGTGATGAATGTCCATTCCCGTTCCTACGCCGGCATGACCCGGATCAGGTTCAAGGGTCCGGCTCACCGCCATCTCAGCATCGTAGGATGCCCCCCTCGGAATGAAGTCATGATGGGGCGGCGCGCGGGCGAAGTCAATGCGCTGCCGCCTCGATCGGCCCATCTGCCGTGGCCCGATGTCAGGCCCGGTATATCAGGGCCGCACGAAGCCCTTGCTCGCGACGAGGAGATTGCGGGTATAGTCCTGGGTGACGGCCTGCTGCGCCAGCGCCCCCGCCGTCAGCCGCTCGACCTCCGCGCCGTTCTGCATCACCATCAGCCGGTCGCACATATGGGTGACGACGGCCAGATCATGGCTGACCATGACGAAGGTGAGATCCCGGTCGCGCCTGATCTGCTCCAGCAGGTTGAGGACTTCCGCCTGCACCGAGGCGTCGAGAGCCGAAGTCGGCTCGTCGAGCAGCAGGATCGAAGGTTCGAGGATCAGCGCGCGGGCGATCGCCACGCGCTGGCGCTGGCCGCCCGAAAGCTGGTGCGAATAGCGGAAGCGGAAGCTCGAGCCGAGGCCGACCTCGTCGAGCGCCCGCAGGATGCGCCGCTCCGCATCGTCGAAACCATGGATCGCCAGCGGTTCGAGCAGCAGCCGGTCCACGGTCTGGCGCGGATGCAGGGAGCCATAGGGGTCCTGGAACACCATCTGGACGTCGCGGTAGAACGCCTTGGTCCTGGTGCTGCCCAGGGGATTGCCATTGACGGTGATCGTCCCGCCGGTCACGGGAGCAAGACCTGCCACCGCGCGCAGGAGCGTCGATTTCCCCGAGCCCGATTCCCCGACCAGCCCGAAGGATTCGCCGGCATTGACGTCGAGGCTGACCCCGCGCAGGGCCTGGAACCCGTCATAGGTCACCTGCAGGTATTCGATGATCAGCGGCTTGGTCATGAGGCCCACTCCGGCTTTCTTTCGAGGACGGGAAGCGGATGCCTGTCGGCGCCGATCTGCGGCATGCAGTTCAACAGTCCCTGCGTATAGGGGTGCTTCGCATTGCCGAGTTCCATCGCGGCGATCTCCTCGACGATGCGGCCGGCATACATGACGATGACGCGGTCGCAGAACGACGAGACGAGACGCAGATCGTGTGAAATGAAGATCAGCCCCATGCCGCGGTCGCGCACCAGATCGTCGAGGATGCGCAGGACATCGAGCTGCACGGTTACGTCCAGCGCCGAAGTCGGCTCGTCGGCGATCAGCAGTTCCGGGCCCGTGATCAGCATCATGGCGATCATCGCCCTTTGCCCCATGCCGCCCGACACCTCGTGCGGATGCAGGTCGAAGACACGTTCCGGATCCCGGATCTGCACGGCGGCCAGCATGTCGAGCGCCCGGCGGCGTGCCTCGCCGCGGCTGACGCGCTCATGCGTCCGCAGCGTCTCCACGATCTGGCGCCCGATGCTCATCACCGGATTGAGCGAATATTTCGGGTCCTGCAGGACCATCGCGATCCTGTTGCCGCGCAGCGCCCGCCGTTCCCTGGCCGAAGCGGCCAGCATGTCGGTTCCGTCGAATTCGAGCCTGTCGGCGGATATGCGCGCATGGGGCGGCGTCAGCCCCATGATGGCGCGCCCGGTCTGCGACTTGCCGGAGCCGGATTCGCCGACGATGCCGAGCCGCTCCCGGCCGAGCGTGAAGGACACGCCGCGTACCGCATCGACCACGCCGGTGCGCGTCGGAAACTGCACCCGCAGGTTTTCGACCGTCAGCAGCGTCATTGGGTGCTCCCCCGCGGATCGAGCGCGTCGCGCAGGCCGTCGCCGAGGAGGTTGAAGCCGAGGCTGACGACGAGGATGGCGAAGCCGGGCGCTGCCGCCACCCACCATTGATCGAGGATGAAGCGGCGGCCGGAGGCGATCATCGCGCCCCATTCCGGCAGAGGCGGCTGCGCGCCGAGGCCGAGAAAGCCGAGGCCGGCGGCGGTGAGGATGATGCCGGCCATGTCGAGCGTCACCCGGACGATCAGCGAAGACAGGCAGAGCGGCATGATGTGGCGCAGGACGATCCGCAGCGGCGAAGCGCCCATCAATTGCACCGCGGCGATGTAATCGGAATTGCGCACCGTCAGCGTCTCGGCGCGGGCGATGCGCGCATAGGGCGGCCACGAGGTTATGGCGATGGCGATGACGGCATTCTCGATGCCCGGTCCGAGGGCGGCGACGAAGGCCAGTGCGAGAATGAGTTTCGGGAATGCCAGGAAGATGTCGGTGATCCGCATCAGGATGGCATCGACCCAGCCACCGGCATAGCCGGACACGGTGCCGACGAGCAGGCCGATGGGCGCGGCGATGATGGCGACCAGCACGACGACGTAGAGCGTGAGCCGGGAGCCATAGATGAGGCGCGAGAGGATATCGCGGCCCTGATCGTCCGTCCCGAGCCAGTATTCGCCGCCGGGGGGCAATAGCCGTGCATTGCGCAGGTCGCCGCTGACCGGCGAATGCGGCGCGAGGTAGCCCGCGAAGATGGCGACAAGGAGAAGCGCGACGATGATGGCGAGGCCTGCAACGGCCAGCCTGTTGCTGGCAAAGCGGCTCCATACGAGATAGGCGCGGCCAAGCCGTGCCTGCAGGCGCGATTGCGGCCTGTCTGTCGTGAGCCATTCCCGGCGGGTCATGCTGCGTGAGGGAGCGTTCATCGTTTGCGCGTCCGTGGGTCGAGGGCCCGATAGAGCAGATCGGACAGGAGGTTGACTGCGATGAACACCGCGCCGATGACGATCGTACCGCCAAGCACGGCGTTCATGTCGGCATTCTGCAGCGAATTGGTGATGTAGCTGCCGAGGCCCGGCCAGGAGAAGACCGTTTCCGTCAGCACCGAACCTTCGAGCAGCCCGGCATAGGACAGGGCGATCACGGTCACGAGCGGCACGGCGGCATTGCGCAGCGCATGGGCCCAGATGATGCGCGTTTCGGACAGGCCCTTGGCGCGGGCGGTGATGACATATTCCTGCTCGAGCTCATTGAGCATGAAGGAACGCGTCATGCGGCTGATATAGGCGAGCGAGAAATAGCCGAGCAGCGATGCCGGCAGGATGATGAAGCTGAATATGTTGCGGAAAGCATCCCAATTGTTCTGCAGGATCGCATCGAGCAGGTAGAAGCCGGTGATCGGCGTGAACGTATATTCGTAGACGACGTCGATGCGGCCGGGGCCGGACGTCCAGCCGAGCTTGGCATAGAACAGCAGCAGTCCGAGCAGGCCGAGCCAGAAGATCGGCATCGAATAGCCGATGAGGCCGATGATGCGGACGATCTGGTCGATGAGGCTGCCGCGCTTGACGGCGGCAAGCACGCCAAGCGGGATGCCGAACACCGCGCCGATGAGCGTGCCGAAGGTGGCAAGCTCCATCGTGGCCGGAAAGACGCGGCGGATGTCGGCCATGACCGGATTGGTGGTCAGCACGGAATTGCCGAAATCGCCCTGAAGCACGCCTTTCACATAGAGGACGAACTGCTGGTAGAGCGGCAGGTTGAGCCCGAGCTCCTCCCGCACGCGCTCGACCACATGGGCCGGTGCGCGGTCGCCGACGATGGCGATGGCCGGATCGATGGGGATGACACGGCCGATGAAGAACGTGACCGCCAGCAGCCCGAGGAATGTGATCGCGCCGATGAGCAGGAAACGTCCAAGCGCCCAGGCGAAGGTCGAAGCCCAGGCGCCAGAGCGCCCGGACCCCGGATTGATATCAGGGATAGTCACCGATTCATGTCCCAATCACTTGGAGACCCCAATCACTTGGAGACATTGAACACGTAATTGGTGTCGAATGACGGCCCGAGCTTCAGGTTCTTGACATTCGCCCGCACCCCGGCGACCTCGATCTGCTGGAACAGCATGACGAACGGGCTCGTCTCCAGCACCTTGCGCTGCAGGTCCTGATACATGGTGGCGCGCTTCTCCGGATCGCGTTCCAGCAAGGCCTGCCTGGTCTCCTTGGTCAGTTCGGGCACGTCCCAGGCATTGCGCCAGGCCAGCGTCTTGTTGGTGCCGGTATCGGCATTGTCGGGATTGCTGGTGAAGGTTTCCGCATTGGAATGCGGGTCCCAATAATCGACGCCCCACTGGCCGATATACATGTCGTGCGTGCGGGCGCGGAATTTGGTCAGTGTCTGCTTGCCATCGCCGGGGATGATCTCGAGCTTGACGCCAGCCTGCGCGAAGCTCTGCTGCACGGACTCGGCGATGCCGGTGACCGGCTGGTTGTTGCGCACGTCCATGGTGACGGTGAAGCCGTCCTTGAGACCGGCCTTTTCCAGAAGCTCCTTGGCCTTCGCCACGTCGAGCTTGAACGGCTTTTCGTCGAGCTGGCCGAGAATGTTCTTCGGCAGGAAGGTCTGGTGTATCTCGCCGATGCCCTTGATCAGTTTTTCGCCGATCGCATCGTAATCGACCAGATATTTCAGCGCCTGGCGCACTTCCGGCTTCGCCAGGTTCTCGTTCTTCTGGTTGAGGCTGAAATAATAGATCGTGCCCTTGGGCGCGCTGACCGTGGTGATGTCGCTGTTCTTGGTGACCTGTTCGAGATCGTTCGGCTCCAGATTGCGCGCGATGTCGATGTCGCCCTTTTCGAGAAGCAGGCGCTGCGCCGCGCTTTCCTTCACATGGCGGTAGATCACGCGGGTGAGCGGTGCCTTCTCGCCATAATAATTGTCGTTGCGCTCGAGGACGATGATCTCGTTGGCGCGCCAGTCGCGGATCTTCATCGGGCCGGAACCGGCATAGGCGGTCTTCATCCAGGCATTGCCGAAATCATCATTGACGACGTGTTCGAGGATCAGCTTCTTGTCGACCACCGAAGCGACGGTCGATGTCAGGCAGTTGAGCACGAAGCTCGGCGCATAGGCCTGGTCCACCGTGAACACGAATGTCGAAGGATCGGTCGCCTTGGCCTTTTCCGCGACATTGTCGGGCTTGAGGCCGAACTGCGTCAGGATGAATGCCGGGGACTTGTCGAGCTTGATGGCGCGCTCGAAGGAATAGGCCACGTCCTCGGCAGTGAGGGGATTGCCGGAAGCGAACTTCAACCCCTGCTTCAGCTTGAACGTATAGGTCAGGCCATCGTCCGACACCGTCCAGCTTTCGGCGAGGTCGGCGACGATCTTGGACGGATCGTTGACGTCGAGGCGCACGAGCTTGTCATAGGTGTTGCCATTGATCTCGCCCATCGTCAGCTCGAAGGCTTCCGCCGGATCGAGCGTGATGACATCGTCGATGGCGAAAGCTTCGACCAGCGTGTCCGGCGGCGTCTCGGCCAATGCCGGAATGCTGGAGAACACCAGCGCGGAAAGCGCCGCGCCGCTCAACATGAGCCGGAATTTGGGGTTGATCCTTTGCATAAACATGTCGTTCGGTTCCCTGTTCTAGAGCAGTTGTTTTTAATTGTCTTCGTGCCATGCGGAGCGCAGCACGCGCAACCAGTTGTCGCGGCAGATCTTTGCGAGATCCTCTTGCCCGTATCCCGCCTTTTGCAGCGCCGTCACCAATCTCTGATTTCCGGCGGCATCGGCGATTTCCGCGGGGATTTTAGCACCATCGAAGTCTGAGCCAAGGGCCACGCAGTCGATACCCATCCTCTGCACCATATAGTCGATATGGCGGACCATGTCGGAAAGCGGCGTTTCGGCGTTTTCGCGCGCATCTGGCCGCAGCATGGCGACCGCGTAATTCAGCCCGGCAACGCCCTTCGACTCGCGGATGGCGTCGAGCTGCCTGTCCGTCAGGTTGCGCGCCACGGGGGTCAGCGAATGCACGTTGGAATGGCTGGCGACCAGCGGCTGGTCGCTGATGCGCGCCACGTCCCAGAAGCCTTTCTCGGTGATATGCGCCAGATCGACCAATATGCCGAGCTGGTTGCAGCGGCGCACCAGTTCCTCGCCCGCATGCGTCAGCCCATCGCCAGTATCGGGGCTCATCGGATAGGCAAACGGCACGCCATGGCCGAATATGTTGTGGCGGCTCCAGACCGGCCCGAGGCTGCGCAACCCGGCCGCATGGAACAGGTCCAGCGCGGCGAGGTCTTCGCCGATCGCTTCGCAACCTTCCATGTGCAGGACGGCGGCGAACATGTCGTCTTCCATACATTGCCTGATGTCGGCGGTGCTGCGGCAGAGCTTCCAGGCCCCGGCCCTGTCCATGCGCAAGGCGATCGCGGCCATTTCGACGGCGATATCGAGCGACGGCGCCCGTTCGAGCGGCGCAGCCAGCGGCGTCGAATAATGGCCGTTGGCATCGGGAGCGCGGAAGGCGAGATCGCCGGAGGGCACGTAGATCGCGCAGAGGCCGCCGGCGAGCCCGCCCTTGATCGCCCTTCGCTTGTCTATGTGGCCGGTCGGCGTGCCATCGATGAATTCCCGGACGGGATCGGCGCCTTCTTTCGAGTGTTTCCACAAGCGGTAGAGGACATCGTTGTGACCATCGAAGACAGACTGCATTTCAACTCCGGCTATTCCACAAAAACAGCGGCCCCTGCGAGCCGGGCGGCTCACGGAACGCGGCAAATTCGGGCCAAAAGATCATGGCCCCGGGGAACATTCAAGAAGTTATTAGACAAAAGTATAGTTTCGAGGAGAAGAGCGACCAAACGACACCGGGCGCGGCGCCGGTAAGGCGCCACGCCCGTCGAGGAACGCTGTCGCGATGGAGAACCCTGCCTGCGCGGGAAGCGGGCAGGACTCGCCGTCAGACGTCGAGATTGGCGACGCTGAGCGCGTTGTCCTGGATGAATTCGCGGCGCGGCTCGACTTCATCGCCCATCAGCCGGGCGAAGAGGCTGTCCGCATCCGTCGCATCGTTGACCTTGACCTGCAGGAGCGAGCGCGCATTCGGGTCGAGCGTCGTTTCCCACAACTGGTCGGCATTCATTTCGCCGAGACCCTTGTAGCGCTGGAGCGAAAGCCCCTTGCGGCCGGCGGCGAAGACGGCTTCGAGCAGGGCGATGGGCCCGGCGACCGTATCGATCTTCTCCTTGCGGCGCAGCACCGGCGGCCGCGAATAGATATCGTGCAGGCGCGCCGTATAGCGATCGAGCTGGCGCGCATCGGCCGAACCCAGCAGCGCCATGTCCAGCGTCACCGTCTCCTTCACGCCGCGCAGCGAGCGCTCGAAAATATAGCCGTCGACGCCATCGGCAGCCAGGGCGACACGGCCGGTCCAGCCCTTCTCCGTTTCCTCGGCGATGATATCGAGACGTCCGGCCACTTCGGCGGCCAATTCCTCCGAACGCGCGGGATCGGACAGCGCCTCGGGATTGAGCGCGCCGGCGATCGTCGCCTGTTCGACGACGGAACGGTTGTAGCGCGTGTTCAACCCATTGAGGAGATGGCGCACCGCCAGCGCGTCATTGATGACGCTGCGCAGATCCGCCCCCATCCTGACCTCGCCGGTATCCAGCGACAGGGAGGCCTCTTCCAGACCCGAATCGACGAGGAACTGTTCGAAGGCCTCTTCATTCTTGATGTATTGCGAGGACTTGCCGCGCGTCACCTTGTAGAGCGGCGGCTGGGCGATATAGATATGGCCGCGTTCGATCAATTCCGGCATCTGGCGGAAGAAGAACGTCAGAAGCAGCGTCCTGATATGCGCACCGTCCACGTCGGCGTCGGTCATGATGATGATCTTGTGGTAGCGCAGCTTGTCCGGATTGAACTCGTCCTTGCCGATGCTGGTGCCAAGCGCGAGGATCAGCGTGCCGATCTGGTCGGATGACAGCATGCGGTCGAGCTTGACGCGCTCGACGTTGAGGATCTTGCCGCGCAGAGGCAGGATCGCCTGGTTCTGGCGCGAACGGCCACCCTTGGCCGAGCCGCCGGCGCTATCACCCTCGACGATGAAGATTTCCGATTTCGCCGGGTCCTTCTCCTGGCAATCGGCAAGCTTGCCCGGCAGCGAGCTGATGCTCAGCGTGTTCTTGCGGGTGATGTCGCGCGCCTTGCGGGCGGCTTCACGCGCCGACGCCGCCTGGATCACTTTCTCGACCAGCGCGCGCCCTTCGGCGGGATGTTCCTCGAGCCATGTGGACAGCGCCTCGTTCACCAGGCTTTCGACGACCGGGCGAACCTCGGAGGACACCAGCTTGTCCTTGGTCTGCGACGAGAACTTTGGATCGGGAACCTTGACCGACAGCACCGCCGTCAGCCCCTCGCGGCAATCGTCGCCGGTCAGCGATACCTTGGCCTTCTTGGTCTGGCCGGAAGTTTCCGCATAGGAGGTCATCTGCCGCGTCAGCGCGCCGCGAAAACCGGCGAGATGGGTGCCGCCGTCGCGCTGCGGAATGTTGTTGGTGAAGCAAAGGACATTCTCGTGGTAGCTGTCATTCCACCACATGGCCACTTCGACCGTCGTATCGTCGCGCTCGCCGCGAATATAGATCGGATCGTTGATCAGTTCCTTCTTGCTGCGGTCGAGATAGCGCACATAGGCGGTCAGGCCGCCCTCGTAGAAGAGTTCGAGCTCCTCCGGATCGGCGTGGCGGCGGTCCGCCAGCAGGATGCGAACGCCGGAATTCAGGAAGGCGAGTTCGCGCAGCCGGTGCTCGAGCGTCTTGAAGTCGAATTCCACCATGCTGAACGTATCGCTCGACGGCAGGAACGAAACCTCCGTGCCGGTCTCGCCGCCCGCATCGCCCGTGACGCGCAGCGGTGCGTCGGCGACGCCATGGGTGAAGCTCATTTCATGGATCTTGCCCTGGCGGCGGATCTTCAGCCGCAGCCAGACCGAAAGCGCATTGACCACCGAAACGCCGACGCCATGGAGACCGCCGGATACCTTGTAGGAATTCTGGTCGAACTTGCCGCCGGCGTGCAGCTGGGTCATGATGACCTCGGCGGCCGAGACGCCTTCCGAGTGCATGTCCGTCGGAATGCCGCGCCCATTGTCGGTGACCGTGCAGGAACCGTCGGGGTTGAGCGTGACGGTGACGCGCGTGGCATGGCCTGCCAGCGCTTCGTCGATGGCATTGTCGACGACTTCGTAAACCATGTGATGAAGGCCGGAACCGTCATCCGTATCGCCGATATACATGCCGGGGCGCTTGCGTACCGCATCGAGCCCCTTCAGAACCTTGATGGACTCCGCGCCGTATTCCGGCGACGTTTCGACTGTCATCTCGGGTGTATCACTCATATATATTCAATCTTTTCCCGGCGCCGAGAATGGCGCAGCTGTACAAAAGCTGGGCGAATCAAGTCCCCATATCACTTCTAGATATAGTGATTAATGTCTCCGTTTCCAATTCGCGCGATCCTTCATCCACGGATGATCGACCAATTGGACCCGGACTATGGATTATTCATGTCCTAGCCTGCCTGGAGCCTGCATGGGCCATGCGCGACGCGGATTTCACTTCTCCGCCAATGGTATAACACGCATGGCGGCGCAGGAACAGGCCCGCGGGGCCTGCGGGCCCCGCTTGCGTCAGCGATCACTCATTCGACGAACTGGATTTCGGCGGAGGCGGGTCGGGCGACCGGCGGGCTCATCCCGAAGAATGTTGCCCCTTCCTCGGCGGTGATGTCGCCATCATGGTCGCCGTCGATCTCGGCGAAGTGGTCGATCAGATAGCCCCAGCCATATTTCCCTGCCGATTCAACGCTCACCAGCCCGGTCGCTGGGTCCGCCGCCGCCTCGAGACGCTGTCGCATATGCGCATCGAGGGAGCTCTTGATGAATTCGGGCGTGATCGGCGGCGAAGTTGGCCGCGGCGGCAGGATCGGCCGGGGGACGCTGAGGGCCGGGTTTTCGCGCATGGTCACCCGCTCGGCCTCCGCCGCGCCCGCAGGGGCGGCAGAGATGGCGAAGGAGACCAACGCCAGGGCAAGAGCGCGCCGCATCAGTTGACGCTCCCGGCCGGACGAGACGCGGCGACCACGCCCGCGCTCCTGTCATCGTAAAATCCGCGCAGTTCCACCATTGACCTGCCGAAGGCTTCTGCCGGCATGGCCACCAACGCATGGCCCGCTGGATAAAGCGACAACGAGACCAGCGTTGCCAGATCGGCATCCGCGAGATCCTGCCGCGTCCGGTGGTAGGGCGTGTTCAGATCGAAATACCCGTGCTGCACCAGCACCTTGAGCCTGGCGTTCAACCGCAGGGCATAGGCAAGATCGACCAGGCACGTCGCGGTACGGTCGGCTCCGAGAGCCAGCCTGCCGTCGGGCTTGTAGTCCCAGATCACTGGTCCGCGCGCGTTCTGATCGAGATAATGCGCCTTCGTCCTGTATCCCGTCATTGCCTCCTGATAGGGTTTGATCGCATCGTAATATACGTCGCCCGCCACGAACGCCGGGTCACGCCGCGAGGGCTCGATGAACTTCCGCCCGTCATTAATGCTGAGGACGCCCTTTTCCGGGGCGAACAGCACTCGAAAGCGCTGCGCCGACATATTGGGCGCCCGGACCCATGGATTGTCCGCAGGGCCGGCACCAGGCTCATAGGACTTGCCTATGCCCGTCATGGCATGGAGCGTGTCGATGAAGGACTTTGCCGCCGCGGTCTTCAGATAGGCGTCCCATCTGGTCCGGTCATAGCCGGGCCGCGCCTCATCATCATAGACCGTATCGAAGACCCTCCAGTACAGCGTGGTGAACCGGTCGCTGAATTCGAACATTTCCTGCTCCGCGGTTGCGAGGCTTATGACGAGCCGCTCCGCTTTCTTGTGATGGCGCGCGATGAGCAGATAGGTCGGAAAATTTCCTGCGCAACTGACTGCATGCGCGTCGCAATCGCTATTGCCGTTGAGATAGGGTGAATTCAGGATCAGCCCCGACAGGATGTTGGCCGGCTTGCCGCCGGGATCGGCCGCATAATTCCGCGAACCCTCTTCGAGCAGCAGCCTGGCCATGATCGGCGCGCGCATGCCGCCATAGGACACGCCATAGATGTATTTCGGCGAGGACTGGCGATTGTTGGCATTGATATAGCTGATGATGAAATCGCGCAGGACCTTGGCATCGCTGTCGACGCCCCAGAAGTCCCTGTTCATATGGGGCAGGATCGCCGCCGAATAGCCCGTTCCCACCGGATCGACGAAAACGAGGTCGGTCCTGTCGAGCAGGCTGGCGGGATTGTCTTGATACGAACCATTGCCGGCATCCTTGGGGCCGAGCATGCCGACATCCAGCGCTGCCGAGGAGGCACCGGGGCCGCCGTTGAAGACAAAGGTCACGGGCCGCAAATCCTTGTCCCCGGCGTCGTCACTCGTATAGGCCGTGTAGAAGATCGCGGCCTCTGCCGCCTCTTCCGGAGGCGCGCTGTTCGGCCGAATCTTCATCTTCGTCAGATCATAGGCGACGAGGTGACCGGCCGTGGCCGTATAAGCTATCGTCGTCCCGTTGATGGTGGCCGTGTGGCGCCGGCTGGATGGCGTCTGGCTCACCTGCGCATAGTCCACCGAATCATAGGCGTCATAGGGCCGGTCGGACGTCTCGGCTGCATCGGGCATCTCGTCGTTCGATACTGGCGGCGCGGCCACCGGGAATGCCGGGAAAGCCGATACTGCCGATACTGATTTCGGTGGAGAAATGTCGGAGTCGGAGCCGCCGTCACAGGCGGACAGGATCAAGGCCAGCGCAAACGAAAACGAGCGCAATCTCATGAAAGACCTCACAATAATCATGATGAAACTTTGGTAGTAAAAATCGAAGAGGTAATGAAAAGACCGTAGGCGGCTCGATAGAAGCCCTTCGCGAGGCCAACGTCAACAGGGATTATCGGCGGCTGCGGGGCGGTTCCGGCCGATACGATACCAAGGACTTATGGACTTCCGGCGCCATCATACCCACATCGGTCCCATGGATACGCCACGACCCGTTTTCACCCCGCCCGCCCCTGTTCCCCGCACGGGTCCCGTCGGCACGCTGCAATTGATCCGGACCGTGTATCGCAACCCGCTGGAACTGTGGGGCGAGCCTTCCTACAATGAACCATGGGTATCGATCGAATGGTCCTTCGCCCATACGATCATCGCCAATGATCCGGGTCTCATCCGGCACGTGCTCGTCGACAACGCCAGGAACTACCGCATGGCCGCCGTGCGCCAGCGCATATTGCGGCCGATCCTGCGCGATGGGCTGCTGACCGCCGAAGGCGAGACGTGGAAGCGGTCCCGCAAGGCCATGGCTCCCGTTTTCACCCCGCGCCATATTCACGGCTTCGCCGAGGCGATGAAGAAAACGACCGAGAGCTTCGCCGACCGATATGCGGATGCGCGCGGCCCGGTTGACGTCTCCCGCGACATGACGATGCTGACCTACGATATTCTGGCCGAGACGCTGTTTTCCGGCGAGATCGCGGGTGATCCAGACAGTTTTTCGCACGAGGTGGACCGGCTTTTCGAGACGATGGGCCGCGTCGATCCGCTCGATCTTCTCGGCGCGCCGGAATGGCTGCCGCGCTTTACCCAGTTGCGCGGGCGCAGGGCGCTCGCCTTCTTCCGCCAGATCGTCGCCAGCACCATCGAAATGCGCAAGGCGCGCATGGACCGGGACGGCGATGCGGTGCCCAGCGATTTCCTCACGCTCCTGTTGCGCACGGAAGGGCCGGACGGGCTCTCCCGCGCGGAGATCGAGGACAATATCATCACATTCATCGGCGCCGGGCACGAGACCACCGCCCGCGCGCTCGGGTGGACGCTCTATCTCCTGTCGAAGGCGCCATGGGAACGCGACGACATCGAGCAGGAGATCGACGATTTCATGGACCGGCGCGACCTGCCGCCGCCGCATGAATGGCTGGACGCCCTGCCGCTTACGCGGGCGGCCTTCGAGGAGGCGATGCGGCTTTACCCGCCGGCTCCCTCCATCAACCGCGAGCCGGTCGAAGACGACAGATATCAGGACCTGCTGCTGCCGAAAGGCGCGGCCGTGCTCGTCATGCCGTGGACCGTGCATCGTCACCGGCTCTATTGGGAACAGCCGGATGCCTTCCTGCCCTCGCGGTTTCATCCGGAAAACCGGTCCAGGATCGACCGCTTCCAGTATCTGCCCTTCGGCGCCGGGCCCCGGGTGTGCATCGGCGCCAGTTTCGCATTGCAGGAGGCGGTTATCGCGCTCGCCATCCTGCTTCATCGCTACCGTTTCGACATGGCCGACGAAACGCAGCCCTGGCCGGTCCAGAAGTTGACCACGCAGCCGGATGGTGGTCTACCAATGGTTGTGATACCCCGACGATGAGGAACTGGATATGGAGTCGGCAGGCCTTGCCCGCTTGGAAGATGAGGCGCTTTATCTTGCCCTGGAGAACATACCGCTTTCGGTGGTGCTGACGAATCCACACTTGCCCGACAATCCGCTGATTTATGTAAACCGGACCTTCGAAAACGCGACAGGATACAGCAAGCTCGCTTCCGTGGGCCGCAACTGCCGCTTTCTCCAGGGGCCGGACACGGACCCCGAGACAACCTCCGAAATCGCCCGCAATATCGGCAATCGACAGGAATTCACCATCGATATCCTGAATTATCGTGCCGATGGCGAACCGTTCTGGAACCGCCTTCACATCACCCCGCTCTTTGGCAAGGACGGCGATCTGCGTTTCTTCCTTGGCGTACAGCGCATCCTTGGAAATCGCCGGGAGGCGACCATCGTCGGCGGCACCGAGGACCAGCCGCTGCGCGAGATGACCCACAGGGTGAAGAACCACCTGGCGATGGTGGTGAGCCTCATACGCCTGCAGGCGAGGAGCCGCTCGGACGATCCGCAGGCGGACTACACCAACCTCGCCCGCCGCGTGGAATCGCTGCAGATCCTCTATCACGAACTATCGGAAGCGAAGTCGGACCTGGAATCCTCGGCCATGACCGATCTTTCCAGCTACATCCAGCGCATCGTGACGACGATGAGCGGGCTTGCGCTGAGCCGGACCATTCGCACCGAGGTCATCGTTCCGCCGATCGCCATAAAGACGGAGACCGCCGCCCATATCGGCCTGCTCCTGTCGGAGATCCTGACCAATGCCTATCAGCATGCCTTCGCCGAGCGGCAGAACGGCACCATCCGCATCCAGGTGAAACGGAACGACGACCGGATCAAGCTGCGCGTCCGCGACAATGGCAATGGCATTCCCGAGGGCAGGAACTGGCCCGAAAGCGGCAGTCTCGGCGGGCAGATCGTCCGCTCGCTGATTGGAGGGCTGAACGCCAGTCTCGAAGTCGTTCGCCTCGATCCGGGCACCGAGATCAATATCAGCTTCGATACGGAAAGCGGCCAGCAATATTGATCCCGGGCCACGCCGGCCTCGACCAATGTCGACCTGCGCCTCGGCTTCGGCGAGACATGTTTGCTGTCGATGCGGGAATGGCGATGGCGGAACAATCAACCTGAAACAGCCTGGCATCAGTCTGCGATACTACTCGACGATCTGAACTGTCTCTGCCGCCTTCTTCCTGAGTGGTGATCTTGCGTCCATGAAGTCCTTCACTTCGCCGAAACTGACAAAGCCATTGCCTCGGCGGTCTATCTCTTCGAAATGATCCGCAATGAAACCCCACGAAAAATCATTGGCACGTTGTTTCGTCAACTGCCCCGTGGAGGGATCTGCCGCGGTGTCGAACCGTGCCTTCAATTCTGCGTCCATGGTTTTCCGGACAATTTCTTCAGTCATTTTAGGGCTTGCGGGAATCGACGAATCGCGTGGAAGCGGATCAAACCATTTTTCGTCCACGTTGATAGACCGGCTCTCACGCTGCCCGTTCGGCAAACTCCTCAAATGGCCCGGGAAAGAATGCGATGGGAGCGTTGACATCCCATAGGCGGCAAGGCTGAAAATAATCAAATATCTTTTCATGCTACTCATCCTCAAGTATCGGCTGAAAGCCCTGCAGTTCAGTTCATCGCCGAGATGGTGGGCGGGTTATAGTAATCGTTGAACAGCTTCTTTAGCGGGGCGTGCGTTGCCTCGGAATAATAGATCATGTGCCCAGCCTCAAACATATGCACGGGAATATTCAACCCGGCACCACTCAGATCAAGTTCAGTTTGAAAAAATGGCGTGGCAAGATCATAATAACCATGCAGGATCAGCATTTTAAGCTTTGAGTCATTACTGAGCGCCTGCGCAATATCAGGAAGACTGCTGCTGTGTTTATCCTGCTCGGCATTCCAAGACTTTCCCTTCACCACATAGGTCGATTTATTGGAATAATTGAGAAAATCAGGGAGAATTTTCTTGATCTCATTGGCGAATGCTTTCCGCTTGTAATCGTCTGGATTATAGGCACTATTTCTGATCTTCAGGCGGCCGTCATAATAACCTAAAGAGTATGCTGGCATCAGTCTGTTTCTAAAGGGAGCGGGCCACATATTCAGATCGACCTTCCATTGGGCCGCGACAATGCCCGTATAGCCCGCTAGCCTGTCAATAACGGCATTGTCATGGTCCGAGGGTGCCTGCACCACCCATTTGATATCTGCCTGGCGGACACGCCCTGTGTCATACTTTTTCAACAGCGCTTTAAAGTCGTTATTAACGAACTGGCGGACCAAATTTGCATAGTCGGTGGAGGACGTCCCTGCTGCGCGCAGCCCCTTATGATAATCCGCGATCATGGCATAGGTGGGCAATGCGCCGGCATTGGTGCTGTTGCGGCCATTTGCGTCGACATTTGATCCGTAGTCGAGGATCGGCGAATTCAGGACCACACCGGAAAGACTGATAGCCGGCTTACCTGATGGATCCGGCAAAAAGTTTGACGACCCTGCGTCCTGCAGAAGCCTCGCTACGATGGGCGCGCGAATACCTGAGTAGGATTCGCCATAAAGATATTTGGGAGAACTCTGCCGGTTAAACTTATTCGTATAGCTGGTGATAAAATCGCGGATCAGTGCCGCATCCGCATCAACATTCCGAAATTCGGCAGGGTTATGCGGCTTGATCGCCACCGAATAGCCTGTCGAAAGCGCGTCCACAAAAACAAGATCAGTCTGATCAAGCAGTGTCGCGTCGTTATCGACGAGCTCGAGACTATCCGGCTGTGCTTTCTGGTGAATTTCAGGAATATCCGGTGCAGGAACCCTGAGTCGCTTGGGCGCCCACGAACCAAGATGCAACCAAAGGGAAGATGAACCAGGGCCGCCATTGAAAAGGAATGTCACCGGACGTTGCTCCCGTGGAAGATCGTCCCTTGTATAGGCCTGATAGAAAATTGCAGCTTGCGCATCCTTCTTGTCGGGATTTGCAGGATTCTTTTGCGCGTAAGCGATGACATGGCCGGCACGGGCCGTAAAATATACCGTCTTGCCGTTGAGCGTCATTCTATGGTGCTTGACGCCCGATGCCTCACTCACCGCATCCAGACCCACAACACCTTTATTATAGTCGTTCACATCAACGACGGCATTTTCCTTTGCTGCAACAGATGCATATGTCGCCCCGGCATCGGCCTCAGTTTGCGCAACTTCCTTCGGACCAGAAGCCTCTTTTCGGACAGCCTCCCCGATTGATTGCAACATGACACTGGCTTCATCGATGGCACTGATGCCGGCTGTTCCCGAATTTTCTTCCGCCGCGGGGTCTGTCCGAGCCGAAACAGCATCCAATCCAGCCCCGGGCTGCACTGTATCCGGCGCGGCGTAGATGCCTTGCGTTTCCGGAGTGGAAGTTTCCGAACGATTGCAGGCGGTGAGCAGCATGAGGGTGCAAAGCAATAAAACTCTGAAAATCATTTGCGAATATCTCTGTTCGAAAAAGCTTATTCTTCCGATCAGAATCCGCAGCGTCAATTCGTCTAAAGTTCAATAACTGCATCAAATACAAAGGCTTGCGCCAGGATTCCCCTCAGCCCAGTCTTTGCGCATGCCAGCCAATGTGCTCGGCCATGAAGGTCGAGATGAAGAAATAGGAGTGGTCGTAGCCGTCGCGCATGTTGAGCGTCAGCGGTATGCCCGCCGCCTTGCAGGCGTCCTCCAGCAGCCAGGGCCGCAGGCCGTCATCCAGGAATCCATCCGCCTTGCCCTGGTCGACAAGCAGCTCCGGTATCCGGAACCCGTCTTCGATCAGCGCCACGCTGTCATAGGCGCGCCAGGCATTTTCGTCCGGGCCGAGATATTTCTCGAAGGCCGGACGCGACCAGCCGGCGACCATCGGGCGCGCTATCGGCGCGAACGCCGAAACCGAGCGAAAGCGGCCGGGGTTCTTCAATGCCAGCGTTATCGCGCCATGGCCGCCCATGGAGTGGCCGAAAATCGCCTGCCGCTCCATATCCAGCGGGAAATTTTCGGCGATGAGCGCAGGCAGCTCAGCCGCGACATAGCTCTCCATGTTGTAATTGGCGGCCCAGGGCTGCTGCGTCGCATCGAGATAGAAGCCGGCGCCGCTGCCGAACTGCCAATTGTCCTTTTCGTCGGGCACGGTTTCGCCGCGCGGGCTGGTATCCGGGCAGATGATGGCGATGCCCAGTTCGGCGGCCGCCTGCCGGTACTCGCCCTTGTCCATGACATTCTGATGGGTGCAGGTCAGCCCGGAAAGGTACCAGAGCGCCGGAACCGGGCCCTGTTTCGCCTGCGGCGGCAGGAAGACCGCGAAGGTCATGTCGCATTGGCATGCCTCGCTCCTGTGGCGATAGACCCCTTGGGTTCCGGCGAAACTCCGGGCGAGGGAAAGCGTTTCCATGGGCCTGCTCCTGTCTATTGGCCGAGCGAGACGGCGACATTGACCGCCGCTGCTACCAGAACCGTGTTGAAAAAGAACGATACGACCGAATGTACGAGATTGACCTTGCGCATGTCTGTCGTCGTGATCGCGGTATCCGACGTCTGTCCGGTCATGCCGATGACGAAGGAGAAATACAGGAACTCGATGCCGCCGGGCTCCGTGCCGCCGGGGAAACCCAGCCCGCCGGCATGCGGGCTGCCATGACCGGCGCCGGGTTGCCAATAGAGATGGGCATAGTGGATGGCCGCCATCATGTGGATCGTCAGCCAGCCGAGCGGCACCGAGGCGAGCGCCAGCGCAAGATCGACGGGATGCGGGCGCTGTGCCGAATTGATGAGTGCAAAGAGCGAGCCGACCGCGACGATGACGGCGCCGAGCGTCACGGCGAAGATGAGCCACACCGGCACATCGGAGCGGGCGGCATTGCGGCGCAGATACTCCGCCGTCAGCGCCGGAAGCCGGATCGAAGTCAGCACCAGATAGAGAACGAAGAACAGGTTCGCGGCCACCAGGTAGGACAGCCGCGGCGCCAGCCAGAGGGCGACGACAAAGCCGGCAATTCCACCGATGGCGCCGATGAAAAAGGGCTGGTGCCGCGACATGCCGCCTACTCCGTCAGCATCATGGCTGGCCGCTGCATGTCGATATGCGGAATATCGTCCTCGAGATATTCATCCGATACCGCGACGAAGCCGAACGACCCGTAAAACTCCGTCAGATGGCTCTGCGCCGACAGGCGGATCGGCTGGCCGGCATAGAGCCGCTCGCACTGGCTGACCGCTTCGGCCATCAGCCTGTCGCCGAGACGCCTGCCGCGATGCGCGGGCGAGACGACGACGCGCCCGATCCGCGGCGTCGGATCGGCCGGCGTGCCGCCGCGGATACGGGCATAGCCCAGAAGTTCGCTCCCCTGCATCAGCCGCAGGTGGAGCGCATCGATATCCTTGCCGTCGAGCTCGGGATAAGGGCATTTCTGCTCGACGACGAATACATCGACGCGCAGTTTCATGACCTCGTAGAGATCGCGCGCCGACATCTGCTCGAGACCGCTGAGGATGACGCGGTAATCCGCCATCAGAACGTCACGACGCTGCGGATGGATTTGCCCTCATGCATGAGATCGAACGCCGTGTTGATCTCGTCGAGCGGCATGGTGTGGGTGATGAGGCTGTCGATGTCGATCTTGCCCTCCATGTACCAGTCGACGATCTTCGGCACGTCCGTGCGGCCGCGCGCGCCGCCAAAGGCAGTGCCGCGCCAGTTGCGGCCCGTCACCAGCTGGAACGGCCGCGTCGATATTTCCTTGCCGGCTTCGGCGACGCCGATGACGATGCTGGTGCCCCAGCCGCGATGGCAGCACTCCAGCGCCTGGCGCATGACATTGGTATTGCCGGTGGCATCGAAGGAGAAATCGGCGCCGCCATCGGTCAGGTCCTGGATGGCCTGGACCACCTTGTCATTGCCGACCTCCTTCGGATTGACGAAATGCGTCATGCCGAATTTGCGCGCCATCTCCACCTTGCCCGGATTGATGTCGACCCCGACGATCTTGTCGGCGCCGACCATGCGGGCGCCCTGGATGACGTTGAGCCCGATGCCGCCGAGGCCGAAGACGACGACATTGGCCCCGGGCCAGACCTTGCCGGTATAGATCACGGCGCCGATGCCGGTGGTGACGCCGCAGCCGATATAGCAGATCTTGTCGAAGGGCGCGTCTTCACGGACTTTCGCCAGCGCAATCTCCGGCAGCACGGTGAAATTGGAGAATGTCGAGCAGCCCATATAGTGAAACACTTCACCGCCATCGCAGGAGAAGCGGCTGGTGCCGTCCGGCATCACGCCCTGGCCCTGCGTCGCGCGGATGGAGGTGCACAGGTTCGACCGCTGCGAAAGGCAGGTCTTGCACTGGCGGCACTCCGGCGTATAGAGCGGGATGACGTGATCGCCGACCTTCAGCGACGTCACGCCGGCGCCGATCTCGCGCACGACGCCCGCGCCCTCATGGCCGAGAATGGCCGGGAACTTCCCCTCCGAATCGAGCCCCGACAGCGTATAGGCATCCGTGTGGCAGACGCCGGTCGCCATGATCTCGACCAGCACTTCGCCCGGCTTGGGGCCGCCGATCTCCACCGTTTCGATGGTCAGTGGCTTGTTGGCTTCCCATGCGACGGCTGCGCGCGATTTCATATGACTGTCTCCCGATGCGACTTGCGATTGCTGATTTGCTTTTCCGCACTATCAGGATCGCAGGGGAGCCCGTCAATCGAAGCGGCGACATTTGGTTGTCGAAATGCCGCCGATCCGATTGGGGGTCACAGGCAAGGTCGTGGAACCATACCAGCCTGTTTACTCTATGATTTGGGTGCCGCTCCTTTGATTGAGGTTCTGCCGGGCCGCCCTCATCAAGGCTTGCGGGGTTCGGGCCGAGAGAAAATTCGAGATATCGGAAAGGGACACCGACCCGTCACCATTCTTGTCGATCTGCGCGAAATGATCGACGACAAACCCCCAGCCACTGGCTTGCGCCTGTTGGGCATCGATCAGATAGCCGCTCGGGCCCGCAGCCTTTTCGAATTGTGCCCGTATCTGTTCCTCGACCTTCTTCTGGACCAGTTCCGGCGTCATTTCCGGATATACCGTTCCGACCGGATCGGGAGGAGGCTGGCCTATATCATCAAAAGCCATCGTGAGCGACGTAGCGGCCAAGACCAGACCGGCAGCGAGTATGGCGATCAGGGAATGTTTCATGACATATGGCTCCTAGTTTGCAGCGGCGGCATCGACCAGCCGCTTCGCCGAGACGATTCTGGATTGCTGCATCGACTGCACCGCCACGGCGGCTTCGGCGTCATAGGGAGCGCCTTCGTAATATTGATCCAGCGTCTTTTTCAACAAGGGACGTGATGACTCGTCATTATAGATCATATGTCCGCCTTCGAACCATTTAACCGGAATACGGTCCAACAGGCCGACAGCTTCCAGATCGAGCTCCGTCTGGAAGCCCGGTGTGGCGATATCCTGATACCCATGCAGGATCAGCAGTTTTAACCCAGGATTGTAAGTCAGGGCACTTAGAATATCAGGTGTGCTGGTAGGCATGTTGGAAGCTTGACTGGCGCGCTTCCAGGCCCAGTTGCCGCGCGCTACACTGTTCGACGGCTGGTAATCGGACACGGCATTATAATTGGCGAAGTCCGGCAGATAGGTCTTGAACTGGTTAAGGAACGCCTTGTCGATGTAATCATCGGCAGCATAGGCCGTTTCGCCATTGACAAGCGGAACCTTCATCCGTGCATCGAAGCGACCAGTACGAAAGCCGTTCTTTCCCTTCTCATCTGTATAGCGCAGCTGAAAGAAGTGTGGCCGCAGATCCAAAGGCCTCCGATCCGTATCCCAGAAAAGCTGATCTTCCACGAACCGGTCACTCAAGTCCTTTTGAAAATCCTTCCCCGGCTTCGTTTGTTGGAAATTCTCCCATTCGGATTCCTTTATATACCCATCTACAATGTACTCATCGAATATGGGAGTATAAACGTCTCGCGTATAGGTCTTCATTGCCGTCAGAAAATCGGCCTTCGTCTCATTTTTGCGAATTGATTTGTGGAAATAGTCCGCTGTCATCGCATAGGATGGGATAAATCCGGCGCAGCTCCAATATTTTGCCTTTTCAGCGGCGGTTCCGAAGGTATTCCGCATATGGCAGTTCGATGTGTAATCGACGAGCGGTGAGTTGAGAATGTAACCGGAGAGCACCACGGGAGCCTTGCCCGAGCTGTCCGGTTCGAAACGGCTGGTTCCGGCTGCCTGGAGCAGATTGGCGACGATGGGTGTGCGAATGCCGCCATAGGATTCGCCATAGAGATATTTCGGCGAACTTTGGCGACCGTTGACGTTGTTATAACGGGTAATGAAGTCGGCAACCACCTTGGCATCGATATCCGTTCCCCATAGATCCCTGTTCTTCAGCGGCGCGATTGCCGCCGAGTAACCCGCGCCGGGGGGATCGACAAAGACCAGGTCAGATTGTCCAAGCAGGCTGATATCATTGTCCAGAAACGGAAAGCTTTCCGGCTGTTTGGCATAATCGCTTTCTGGAATGTTGGGCGCATCGGATTTCAACCTTTTTGGCGCCCAGGACCCCATGTGCAGCCAAATGGAGGACGACCCGGGGCCCCCGTTCCAGAAGAACGTCACTGGACGTTTTTCCTTGGGCAGATCATCCCTCGTATAGGCGGTGTAAAACACCGCTGCTTCCGGATTTTTCTTGTCCGCATCGTAGGTCACCAGATGACCTGCACGGGCAGTGAAATATACGGTCTTTCCGTCAAGCACCATATTGTGGCGTTTCGCTGAAGCCTTCTGGCTTACGTCGGCAAGCGCGACGCTTCCATCTGCCGTCGTGTCGAAATGTGTCTTCTCATCTATTATCGTGTCAGGCGGTGCGGCAGCGTTGAACGCCTCTTCCGGCGTTAGTGGCGGCTTTACCTGCGCTGGTTCCGCGGCGGCCTGTATCACCACCGGCAGGGCTGCGACGATTTCCGCCGGAGGAGTAAAATTGCTTTCTGATGCCTTCTCCTGGCTATCGTCGCATGCGGCCAGGAAAGCCAGAACGGCAAGGGAAAAAGCTCTGTAATTCATTTTGTTGAAATACCCCTCTTTTGAAAGGGACAGCATTTCCAACCGCTACGGCAGCGTCAATTGGTCGAAAGTCTATGGTCACGGATCAACCGACTGCCGGCAAAGTTCTTAGGAAAGAAATGTGTTATATTTCATATACATAGATCCGGCGTCGCCGAGATTTATACGGCGAAGGTATGAGGCGACCCGTCGAACAATACCGTCTCCTGCCAGTCCTCGTGCCAGTCCTCGTGCCAGGCCATGAAAGGCGTTTGCCCCACCCGTCCCCGAACTCGGCCGCGAACCCACCGGCGAACTCACCGGCGAACCCTCCCTGGGGGCTGGACATTTCCGGGCAAAGCCTGTCAAAAACCCGGCACAACCAGCCCCGGACGAAGCGCTTGAACGACCTGCCCCTCCTTCCCGTCACCGAGATATTTCCCGCGCTGGATCAGGCGCTGGCAACGAAAAACGGCGCCGTGCTGGTGGCGCCGCCGGGTGCCGGCAAGACGACGCTCATCCCCTTGCATCTGTTGCAGGCCGATTGGCGCGGCGACGGCACCATCGTGCTGCTCGAGCCGCGACGGCTGGCGGCGCGGGCGGCGGCGCGGCGGATGGCCGGCCTTCTCGGCGAGGATGTCGGGGCGACGGTCGGCTACCGTATGCGGCTCGACAGCAAGGTGTCCGCGCAAAGCCGCATCATCGTCGTGACCGAAGGCGTATTCGCCCGCATGGTGCTCGACGATCCGATGCTTGCCGGCATAGCGGCGGTGCTTTTCGACGAATTCCATGAGCGCAGCCTCGATGCCGATTTCGGCCTGGCGCTGGCGCTGGACGTGCAGGGAGCGCTGCGGCCGGACCTGAAACTGCTGGTCATGTCGGCAACGCTCGATGGCGCGCGGGTCGCACGGCTCCTCGGCGATGCGCCCGTCCTCGAAAGCGAAGGGCGCTCCTATCCGATCGACATCCGCCATCGCGAGCGGCGCCCGGAGGAACGCATAGAGGCCGCCATGGCCAAGGCCATCCGCGACATGGTCCATGCGGAGCCGGGCAGCATCCTCGCTTTCCTGCCCGGCCAGCGCGAGATCGAGCGAACGGCGCAGCTGCTGGCGGATGATCTTCCGGCGGATTGCTTCATCGTGCCGCTCTACGGCGCGCTCGAAGCCGCGATGCAGGATGCGGCCATCAAACCGGCGCCGCCCGGCAAGCGGAAGATCGTGCTGGCGACGTCGATAGCCGAAACCTCCATCACCATCGACGGCGTTCGCATCGTCATCGACAGCGGGCTGGCGCGGCTGCCGAGATTCGAGGCCGCCACCGGACTGACGCGGCTCGAAACGGTTCGCGCTTCTCGAGCGGCGGTCGATCAGCGGGCGGGCCGCGCAGGCCGGACCGAACCCGGCATCGCCCTGCGTCTCTGGCGGGCCGAACAGACCGCCGCCCTCGAAACCTTCACCACGCCCGAGATATTGCAGGCCGACCTCACCGGACTCTTGCTCGACTGTGCGGCATGGGGCCTTGCCGACCCCGCCGACCTGCGGTTTCTCGATGCGCCGCCGCGTCCTGCACTCAATGAAGCGCGGCTGCTGCTCAATGAACTCGGGGCGCTGGAGGACGAGCGGCTCACGCCGGTCGGCAAGGCCATGCGCGGCCTCGCCTTGCCGGCCCGCCTCGCCCACATGGTCCTGCTTGCACGGGAGCGCGGCGAAGCCTTGCAGGCGGCCGAACTCGCCGTTCTCGTCACCGAACGCGGCCTTGGCGGCAATGATGCCGATCTCGACGCGCGGCTCGCAAATTTCCGCCGTGATCGCGGCGAGCGGGCAAGGGCGGCGCGAGCCCTGGCGCAAAGACTGGCGGGACCCGGCGCCAACAAGGCCGCGGCGATGGTCCATGCCGGCCGGCTGCTGCTCGACGCCTATCCGGACCGCGTCGCCAAATCGCGCGGCAACGGCCAGTTCACCCTCGCCAATGGTCGCGGCGGCGAGGTCGATGCCATATCGCCGCTGGCCCGGGCGGCATTCCTGGTGGTCGCGGATATGGCGGGCAGAGCGGGGCGCGCGCGCATCCTCGCCGCCGCCGAGGTTTCCGAGGCCGACATCGCCGAGGCGCTGGCCGGCAAGATCGTCACCGCGCGGCAGACCGCCTATGACAGCACCCGCAATGCGCTTTCGACGCGCGAGACGGTGCGCATCGGGGCGCTGGTCCTGGCGGAACGAACATTGCCCGCGCCTGGTGGGGACGAGGCGAATCTCGGCGTGATCGAGGCGATCCGCGCCCATGGCCTCGACATCCTGCCCTGGCCCAAGGAAGCATCGATCCTGCGGCGGCGTCTCGCCTGGCTGCATAGCGGCCTCGGCGCGCCATGGCCGGCCATGTCGGACGAAGCGCTGCTGCAGACGCTGGAGGACTGGCTGCTGCCGTTTCTCGGCGGCACGCCGCGGCTGAACGACATAGGCGCCGCCGCCATCACCAACGGGCTGAGGTCGCTGGTGCCGCATGAATTGCAGCGCAGGATCGATACGCTGGCGCCGACGCATTTCACCGTGCCGACGGGTTCGAACACTCCCATCCGCTACGAGGAAGGGGAGCCGGTGCTGAGCGTGCGCGTGCAGGAACTCTACGGGCTTGCCACCCACCCGGCGATAGCCAACGGCACCGTGCCGCTATTGCTGGAACTGCTGTCTCCGGCGCACCGGCCAATCCAGATCACCCGCGACCTGCCGGGGTTCTGGAAGGGGTCCTGGTCGGACGTGCGCAGCGAGATGCGCGGCCGCTATCCCCGCCATGTCTGGCCGGACGATCCCGCCACCGCAGTCGCGACCAGCCGCGCCAAACCCCGGGGCAGTTGACCGGTCAATAGTCTTGGCCAATGGTCTTGGCAAGCAGTCCGCAATTCCCAATTCCCTTTGCGCGGCGATTGCTCTAAAGCAGCCGCATGGTTCAGGATATCGGGATACGTTCTTCCTATCTGTCGCGGCGTCTGCGGCTGACGACGCTCATCCGCCTGCGCTGGCTCGCCGTCGCCGGCCAGAGCGTCGCGGTGCTTTTCGTCGCGCTCTATCTCAAATTTCCCTTCCCGGTCAGCATCTGCTTCGCGCTCATCGCCTGCTCGGCATGGCTGAACCTGTTGATGTCCTTCCGCTATCCGATCAATCATCGCCTCGAGCCGCGCGCCGCCATAACGGTGCTGGCCTTCGACATCCTGCAGGTGGCGGGGCTACTCTACATGACCGGAGGGCTGCAGAATCCCTTCGCCGTGCTGATGATCGTGCCGGTGATCATTTCGGCGACGTCGCTGCCCTCGCGTTCGACCATGGCGCTCGGGGCGCTCGTCACGCTGTGCGCGACGGTTCTTGCCTATGTCTATCTTCCCCTGCCCTGGTATCCGGGCCAGGTCATGCAATTGCCGCTGGTCTTCATCGCCGGCGTCTGGTGCTCGGTGGTTTCCGCACTGGCCTTCACCGCCGTCTATGCCTATCGCGTCGCCGAGGAGGCACGGCTTCTCGCCGATGCGCTGACGGCGACCGAACTGACGCTGCAGCGCGAGCAGCACCTTTCCGCGCTGGATGGGCTGGCGGCGGCGGCGGCGCATGAACTCGGCACGCCGCTCGCGACCATCGCGCTCGTCGCCAAGGAAATGGAGCGCGCGCTGAAGCAGGATGACCGCTTCGCCGAGGACGTCGAACTCTTGCGTTCGCAGACGGATCGCTGCCGCGAGATCCTCAAGCGGCTGACCAGCCTTTCCTCCACCAGCGAAGAACATATGTCGCGGCTGAAGATTTCCTCGCTGATCGAGGAGGTCATCGAGCCGAACCGCAATTTCGGCATAGGTATCGAGGTGACGAAGCTTTCCGGCGAGGGCAACGAACCGGTGGTCCGGCGCAATCCGGGCATCATCTACGGCCTCGGCAATCTCGTCGAGAACGCGGTGGACTTCGCCACCAATACGGTCCAGGTGCGGTGGGGCTGGAACGAGCGCACCATCGAGATCATCGTCAGCGACGATGGCAAGGGTTTCGCGCTCGATATACTCGACAGGATCGGCGAGCCCTATACGACCGGACGCGACCGGACGCTCAACGAACATGGCGGCGGACTGGGGCTCGGGCTCTTCATCGCCAAGACCCTGCTCGAACGCTCCGGCGCCACCATCACGTTCCGCAACCGCAACGATCCCGGCCAGGGCGCCGAAGTCATCGTTACCTGGCCGCGCGGCGCCATCATTGCCGAATAGCGGCATTATACCGCCGAAACCGTACAAAAATCATTGAAGGCTTTGACTTTTCGCTCGCCGGGACCCATTAACAGCGAATAATGATGACAAAAGAGCAGGAAACCCTGATGGATACTACGGATCAGGACGATATTGCCGCCATAGGCGACGATCCCACACTTCTTCTTGTCGATGACGACAAGCCATTCCTACAACGCCTGGCGCGAGCAATGGAATCGCGCGGCTTCACGGTCGCAACGGCAGAATCGGTGGAGGCCGGACTGGCAAGCGTCAAGACGCATGCCCCCGCCTATGCCGTCGTCGACATGCGCCTTGGCGATGGCAACGGCCTCGACATCATCGAAGCCATCCGGGCGCGGCGCGAAGATACGCGCGCGGTCATTCTCACCGGCTACGGCAACATCGCGACGGCGGTCAATGCCGTCAAGCTCGGCGCGATCGACTATCTGTCCAAGCCGGCCGATGCGGATGAAGTATTCGCCGCCCTGACCCGGCGTTCCGGCGAAAAGGTCGCGCCGCCCGAAAACCCGATGTCGGCCGATCGCGTGCGCTGGGAGCATATCCAGCGCGTCTACGAAATGTGCGATCGCAATGTTTCCGAGACGGCACGCCGGCTGAACATGCACCGCCGCACGCTGCAGCGGATACTGGCCAAGCGGGCGCCGCGCTAGTAGCATATATTGCTGGTGACCCTATTCCATGTCCGTGTCGGGCAGGTCGATGCCCGACAATTCGGCCAGGGTCATGCGCGTGGCACTCACCCGTGCAAATCTCAACGTCATGGCCTTGCGCGTCGCGCCCGCGAGCTTGTATTCGGGCGCGTCGCGGATGATCTCCGCACCGTAGCCGTCGGACAGGATGAAGCCGCAATCGGCCGGGAAGATGTCGGCCGGCACGCCGGGATGCGTGGCGAAGAACAGCCGATCGCAATGGTCGCGATAGATCGGCCATTTCCTGTCGGCCTTCCAATCCTCGATCGACGACTTGATCTCCACGATCCATATTTCGCCGTTGCGCGTGAGGGCGACCAGATCGGCGCGGCGCCCCGAGGCGAGCGGCAGTTCCGGCACGACGGCCAGCCCCATTTCGAGAAAAAGCCGCTGCACGCCACGCCGGACGAGCATGGCGTTTTCCGATTGCCGTCCATCGACGAGCGGGCTGGAGCGAACGGGACTTACGAGCGGCATGATCGAAGCATTATCGGCAAAATTGCAACCATGCGCAAAATTTTTCACAGCGCAGCGGCAATATCCACGGTTAACGGGAAACTAAGCTTTACGGTTAATGAAGCATTAACAATAATGGCCCTAGAGAGGCAACAATAAGATTTACCGCGATTCGAACAACTTTCTGGGGTGACCATGCGATTTAAGACTGCTTTCCTGGCGGTTGGGCTGATGGGGGCAACCGCTATTTCCGGCTGTTCCACTATTGGGCTCAACTATTCTACCGCTTCCTATAGTTCGGTGACCGATGCTGGCTATGTGCTTCCGGCCATACCGAGGGCCAAGGTGCCGCCGCAATATCTGCGCCAGGAGGTGCGCTATGACGGCGCGGAAGAGCCGGGCACGATCATCGTCGATACGGGCGCGAAGTTCCTCTATCTCGTCCTCGGCGGCGGCAAGGCCATGCGCTACGGTATCGGCGTCGGCAAGGAAGGCTTCGAGTGGAACGGAACGGCACGGGTAGCGCTGAAGCGTGAATGGCCGCGGTGGACGCCGCCTTCCGAAATGATCAAGCGCAAGCCGGAGCTCGCCGAATTCCGCGGCGGAATGGAGCCGGGCCTGCAGAATCCGCTCGGCGCCCGCGCGCTTTACCTGTTCAACAAGCGCGGCGATACCGGCTACCGCCTGCATGGCACCCCCGAATGGTGGTCCATCGGCAAGGCCATGTCGTCGGGCTGCATCAGGCTCATGAACCAGGACATCATCGATCTCTACAATCGCGCGCAGGTCGGCGCGAAGGTGATCGTGAAATAGGCTGGCAGGTCGTCCAGTAGTGCGTGAAGAGGGTGCCCCCGGCGCCCTCTTCCTGCGTTCTGGGGGTAGCGATCCCGATCCCCGGAGCCGGCCATTCAATCGCCGCCTGCCTTGCGGCCGGGCCGGGCGACAATTCATGTCGGGCCTTTGTCACGTTTCGGTTGTAATGTCCTGCCATTCCCATGGTCAGGGCTGGTCTTTTGCGAGATATAGGCTCTAGATTGAAGAACGATTGCATAAACTGGAAAGGCGCCAATGTTCAAAACCGTTTCCACGAAACCCTATGACGACCAGAAGCCCGGCACATCGGGCTTGCGCAAGAAGGTCCCGGTCTTTCAGCAGCCCAATTATGCCGAAAACTTCATCCAGTCCGTTTTCGATTCGCTCGAGGGTTTCGAGGGCAAGACTCTCGTGATCGGCGGCGACGGTCGCTATTACAATCGCGAGGTCATCCAGATTGCCATGAAGATGGCCGCAGCCAATGGTTTCGGCCGCGTGCTCGTCGGCAAGGGCGGCATACTCTCGACGCCGGCGGCGTCCAACGTCATCCGCAAATACAAGGCCTTTGGCGGCATCATCCTGTCGGCCAGCCACAATCCGGGCGGGCCGAACGAGGATTTCGGCATCAAGTACAATATCGGCAATGGCGGCCCGGCGCCGGAAAAGATCACCGAGGCGATCTTTGCCCGCTCCAGATCGATCGATGAATACCGCATAGCCGATGCGCCGGACGTCGATATCGACACGATCGGCCGGCAGACGCTCGCCGACATGGAGATCGATGTCATCGATCCGGTCGCCGACTATGCCGAACTGATGGAAACCCTCTTCGATTTCGACGCCATCCGCGCGCTCATCAAATCCGGCTTCACCCTGCGTTTCGATTCCATGCACGCGGTCACCGGCCCCTATGGCAAGGAGATCCTCGAGAAGCGCCTTGGCGCTCCGGATGGCACCTGCCTGAATTTCGAGCCGCTTGCCGATTTCGGCGGGCATCATCCGGACCCCAATCTCGTCCATGCGAAAGAACTCTATGATCTGCTGATGTCGGAGGACGGCCCCGATTTCGGCGCTGCCTCGGATGGCGATGGCGACCGCAACCTGATCATCGGCAAGGGTATCTTCATCACCCCCTCGGATTCGCTGGCCATGCTTGCTGCCAATGCGCAGCTTGCGCCCGGCTACAAGTCGGGGCTGAAGGGCATTGCCCGTTCCATGCCGACGAGCGGCGCGGCCGACCGCGTGGCGGAGAAGCTCGGCATCGGCCTTTACGAAACGCCGACAGGCTGGAAGTTCTTCGGCAATCTGCTCGATGCGGACATGGCCACAATCTGCGGCGAGGAGAGCGCCGGCACCGGCTCGAACCATGTGCGGGAAAAGGACGGGCTCTGGGCCGTGCTGCTCTGGCTCAACATTCTGGCGGTCCGCCGCACCAGCGTCAGGAACATCGCGCAGGAACATTGGGCGACCTATGGCCGCAATTACTATGCGCGCCATGATTATGAGGGTGTGGACAGCGCCGGCGCCAATGCAATGATGGAAGCGCTGCGGGCGAAATTGACCAGCCTGAAGGGCAAGGCATTCGACGGCCTGACCGTCGCCGCAGCCGACGATTTCGCCTATCACGACCCGGTCGACAAGTCCGTCAGCGAGCATCAGGGCATCCGCGTCCTGTTCGAGGGCGGCTCGCGCGTGGTGTTCCGCCTTTCGGGCACCGGAACCTCCGGCGCCACCGTTCGCGTCTATATCGAACGGTATGAGCCCGATCCCGCCCGCCACGATATGGAGACACAGGACGCGCTGGCCGATCTCATCCGCGCCGCCGAGGCGATCGCCGAAATCAAGGCGCACACCAGGCGCGACAAGCCCAGCGTCATCACCTGATCCCGCACTTCGCCTGTGGTGAGCCAACCCTCATGGTGGGCTCGCTGCAGTGTTCCGGGGAGACTGCAATAATGTTGTTGCGTGCTTCGACAGGCTCAGCATGAGGGAGGTGGGAGCTCAGCATGAGGGTGGTGGAGATCGGCATAAGCGAGGTGGATTAAATACGGAAAATCCTCACCACGCCCGCAAAATCGCGTCTGGTCATTGAAATGGGGGAGACGGGCGGTCTTCAGCGCGTCAGTATGGTATCAGGGTCGAGGTCCGAAGACCGCCCGCGACGTCTT